>PLYV01000196.1:0-9259 GCA_003151855.1 Limisphaerales bacterium
AGATTACTCCGACGCCGCCGTGCAGGCCGCCGTCAGCGATGACCAGGCGTTCAAGTCCATCAAGGAAGGCCTGAAGAAAGACGACAAGACGCTGATGAAGCCGTCCGAACTTTCGGATGAGGACATCAAGGCGTCCGTCGCCTTCCTGCGGACGCTCAAGAAGTAATTTTCCGCCGCGAAAACGCTTTTGCCGCGCGCGCCGCTGGTGCAAGCTGGCGCGAACGGCATGACTATCGCGATCATCGGACTTGGCTACGTCGGACTGCCGCTGTGCCTGCAATTTGCGCGCAGCGGCGTCCGCGTGCTGGGTCTGGACATTGACGCGAAAAAAGTTTCCGCACTCAACGCCGGGCGCAGCTACATCCAACACATTCCGGCGGGCGAAATCAAAAAGCTCGTCCGCGCCGGCAAGTTTTCCGCCTCGGCTGATTTTGCGCTCATCGGCAGTAGCCGCCGAGGTCACGAGGCTCAAACTAAAAACCGGTCAGAGCCTCCTCATGTCGGCTGCCACGGCGAAAAGGTGGATGCCATCCTCATCTGCGTTCCCACGCCGCTGAAGAAAAATCGCGCGCCGGACCTGTCCTTCGTCCTCAACACCGGCAAGAGCATCGCGCCGTATCTGCAACGCGGGCAGCTCGTCGTCCTCGAATCCACGACCTATCCCGGCACGACGGAGAATGAATTGCACGCCGTTTTGGAAAAAGGTTCCGGGCTGAAAGCCGGCAAGGATTTTCACCTCGCGTTTTCGCCGGAGCGCGAAGACCCCGGCAATCCCCAGAGCAAAGTTGCGGATATTCCCAAAGTCATCGGCGGCTACACGCCGGCCTGTCTCGCGGCGGCGCAGAAGGTTTATTCCCGCGCGATCCGCACGCTCGTGCCGGTGGCGAACTGCCGCACCGCCGAGGCGGCCAAGCTGCTGGAAAATGTTTTTCGCGGCGTCAACATTGCGCTCATCAACGAACTCAAGGGCGTTTACGCCGCGCTGGACATTGATATCTGGGACGTCATCGCCGCCGCCAAGACCAAGCCGTTCGGGTTCATGCCGTTTTATCCCGGCCCCGGCCTCGGTGGACATTGCATCCCGATTGACCCGTTTTATCTCGCGTGGCGCGCGCGGCAAGTCGGGCAGGAAACGCGCTTCGTAGAACTCGCCGGCGAAATCAACCGCGCCATGCCGGCGAAAGTCGTCGCGCAGCTCGTCCGTGCGCTCGCGGCGCGCAAGCAAAAGATTTCCGGCGCAAAAATCCTGGTGCTGGGCCTCGCCTACAAGGCCAACGTGGATGACGACCGCGAATCGCCGAGCTACGCGCTGATGGATCTGCTGGCGGCGCGCGGCGCGTCGGTGGCGTATTTCGACCCACATGTGCCGGTCATCAAGCGGACGCGCGAACATCCGCACTGGGCGGGGACGAAATCCGTGAAGTGGAACCGGAAAACGGTGGCCGGTTTTGACGCCGTCCTGATTGCCACGGCGCACGCCGCGGTGGATTACCGGCGACTGGCCGAGTGGTCGCCGCTCATCGTGGACACCCGCAACGTGATGGCGAAGGTCAAGGTTGTGCCGGGAAAAGTCTGGCGGGCATGAACAAATGAATTCAAGTTATGAAACAACAAGGGCTGACCCCTTTATGACCCCTTTACACCACCTCAATTATGCTGATATACATCAAGCTTTAGAACATGGTTTTTCCCTTTATTATCTGCATACAATAAGGGCACGTCGGCTTGGCCAATTTTTGTGAATCCCACCGGAGCTGGTGTTCCGACAGCTTGAAATAATAATGCGCCTGCATTTAAACCATCGCCTTTATCTCCTTTTGGCCCTTGCAATCCTTGCACCCCTTGAAGACCTTGAAGACCTTGGGTTCCTTGTGGCCCTTGAATCCCCTGAGATCCTTGTGGTCCTTGTGGTCCTTGTGGTCCAGACGGCCCAGGCGGGCCTGGTGAACCAGATTTTTTGTTAATTGCAATCATCCAGGGACTAAGCAGGCCGGTGGCGAAAGAGCCAAGGGCAAAACCATTCGGTTGAAATTTTTCAACATGGTTATCTGCATAATCTACAACGTAGAGATTGTTGTTACAATCGAAGCCAATCCCGATAGCCTCGTTTACACTTACCCAATTAGTGAATCCGCCGCCACCTGGGTTTATTTTTTCTACGGCACCAGCGCCTGCGCACGCTGCAAATAGATTTCCAAAGTTATCAAACGTGAGTTGGTATGGTTGGTTTAAGCCGGAAACATAAACACCTTCATCCGATCCATTCGCGCTTATCTTTTCAATATAACCTGGTGCGTTTGCAACATATACATTATTCGAGGAATCAATCGCAATGCCAGTCGGAAAGAACAGGTTCGTGCGGGCGAACACGCCTAAATATTTACCAGATGGATCAAATCGTTCCACCGTGCTTCCGATGCTATTATTAACCACATAGACATTATCCGCACCATCAATGGCGATGCCATATGGTTGAGACAAATTGGTGTTTGCAAATACTCCGAGATTTATACCAGCGGAAGTGTATTTTTCGACAAGGTTGTTGCTAGCATCTACGACATACAAATTGCCAGCACTATCAATCGCTAATCCGGTTGAACCAGTTATCCCTGTAAAGGTTCCGAGATGCTCGCCCGGAGAGCTGTAGCATTCCACCTTATCGCTATTCGCAATGTAAACCGTATCGGCTGAGGATGGAAAGGTGGTGCCAATGATGAGGTAAATTAGCCAAGTTTTGCAAAATGTATTTAAATTCTTCATGTATTTCCGGGAATTCCCATTTGGTATCTGGCCCACGACCTTTGTGAACCTTTTTGTAATTTTCTGCCTGCTTAAAAGATTTGCAAGGACTTTTTAACTGCCAACACAACGGCCGCAATTCGATAACCAGCTTGTGAATTGGCAATATTCATATTTCGAGACCTCTGCAAAACGTTTTTGAACGGATGATTTGATAGTGTGTCAGAGAACCATGCAAACGACGACCAATGCCCAAATGGGATTGGTGGACAGCCTGATGATTGCCACGCCGACCAACGAATTTCTGGAGCGGCTGGATCGGAGCTTGGATTGGAAGCCGGTGGAAAAGGCGCTGCAGGCGATGTATCCGGCCACGACCGGGCGTCCGCCGTGCGCGCCGCTGGCGTAAAGGTGGCAGTCCCAGTCTTGACAGGCGTTGGCGGGGTGGTTCGACTGCTGGCATGGGTCAAAGTCGCGCCGGGAAAAGTCTGGCGGGCGTGAAATACAGCCGGTTTCGGCTTGCCTTTCGGCGGCGGCGCGGAAAAAATCTCCCTTCATATGGAAACACAAGACGCATCCGCAGAATTTCTCATCAAGTTTTGGCCGTGGTTTGAAGCCAACCGCAAACGCCTCATTTACCTGGCCGTGGGGGCGGTCGTGGTTTTATTCATCTGGTATTTCCTCGCCACACAGCGCGAGGCGCGCAGCGTGCAGGCCGGGCAGGCTTACACCCAGTTGCAGATGAGCCTGGCTTCGAGCCTGACGGCGCAGCAGGTAACGGACGCGTATCTGAAACTGGCCGCGCAGTATGCCGGCACCCCGGCGGCGGAACGGGCGCAGTTGCAGGCCAGCGCCGTGCTTTACAACGCCGGGCGCTACGACGACGCGCTGGCGCAGTTCCAAAAATTCCTAACGGCGAACAGCGGCAGTCTGCTGGCCTCGGTGGCGCATCTGGGCGCCGGTGCCAGCCTGGAAGCCGCCGGCAAACTGGACGGCGCGGTGACGGAATATCGCGCGGTGGCGACGGGCTTTCCCAATTCCTCGGAGGCGTTGCCGGCGAAGTTTTCGCTGGCGCGCGTGCTGGAAGCGCAGGGCAAATTGTCCGACGCCACCAGCTATTATCAGGAAGTGACGCGCTCGCAACTGGCGGGTTCGCTCGGTTCGGAAGCCGCGCAACGGCTCGCCGTGATCCAGGGCAAACTCGCGGCCGCCAAGCCCGCCAGCAAGTCCTGATATGAAGCTGACCATCATCGGCACCGGCTATGTCGGTTTGGTCACGGGAACGTGCTTTGCCGAGGTCGGCCACCACGTCATCTGCGTGGACAACGACGCGGCGAAGGTGAAAATGCTTCAGGCTGGTGGCATCCCGATCTACGAACCCGGCCTCGATGAACTCGTCAAAAAGAACGTCGCCAGCGGACGGCTCAAGTTCACCGCCAGCACCGCCGAGGGCGTGCAGAATTCCGACGTGATCTTTATCGCGGTGCCGACGCCGCCGCAGCCGGACGGTTCCGTTGACTTGAGCTACATCGAGCGCGTCGCCCGCGACATCGCGGCGGCGATGACGAGTTACAAGATCGTCGTGGATAAAAGCACCGTGCCGGTGAAGACGGGCGAAAAGGTGGCCGAGACCATCAAGCGTTACTGCGCGGCGAAGGTGGAGTTCGATGTCGTCAGCAACCCGGAATTTCTGCGCGAAGGTTTTGCCGTCGGCGATTTGATGAAGCCCGACCGCATCGTCATCGGCGTGGCGTCGCCGCGCCCGGCGGCGGCGATGAAGGAGATTTACACGCCGTTCAACGCACCGATCATCGTCACGGACATCAACTCGGCGGAACTCATCAAGCACGCGGCAAATTCCTTTCTCGCGCTGAAAATTTCCTACATCAACGCCATCGCCACCGTCTGCGAGGCGGCGGGCGCGAACGTGCAGGAAGTCGCGCAGGGCATCGGGCTGGACGAGCGCATCGGCCGCCGGTTTCTCAACGCTGGCATCGGTTTCGGCGGCAGTTGTTTCCCGAAGGACTTGAGTGCGTTCATCAAGATCGCCGAGCAGATCGGCTACGATTTCAAATTGTTGAAGGAGGTTCAGCACATCAACGCCGACCAGATGGACCGCTTTGTGAAAAAAATCACGGACACGCTCTGGGTGTTGAAGGACAAAAAAATCGGCGTGCTCGGACTGGCGTTCAAGCAGAACACCGACGACGTGCGTTCGTCGCCGGCGATTGACCTGTGCCAGAAGCTTTTGAAGGAAGGCGCGATGCTGCGCGTCCACGACCCGAAGGCGATGGACAAGACGAAGGCGCTGCTGCCCAACGTGACTTACGTGGACGACCTGAACGCCGTGGCCGAGGGCTGCGACGCAATTGTGATCGCGACGGAATGGGACGAGTTCAAGCAGCTTGACCTCGCCCGTGCGAAGAAGTCGTTGACACATCCGATCATGTTTGACGGGCGCAATCTGTTCGATCCGGTGGAGATGGAAAAGCTCGGCTGGATCTACAAGAGCGTGGGGAGATAGTTTTGAGTTTTGAATTTTTAATTTTTAGTTGAGATGAGCAACACCGCTTCCGGTTCAACTAAAAACTTAAAATTAAAAACTAAAAACTGCATTGAAGTCAGTGCCGCGCTCCTCTTCCGCGCGGGCAAGCTGCTCATCACGCAGCGCCATGCGAAGTCGCACCTCGGCGGGCTGTGGGAATTCCCCGGTGGCAAACGCGAGTCGGGTGAAACCTTTGAGGACTGTCTCGTCCGTGAAATCCGCGAGGAGCTCGGCGTGGAAATTACCGTCGGCGAACTGTTCGAGGAAATCCGCCACGACTACCCGGAGAAATCTGTCCATCTGAAATTTTTCATCTGCCGCCTGCTGGCCGGCGAACCGCAGCCGCTGGACTGCGCCGCCGTGAAATGGATTGAACCATCCGAACTTGCCGCCCATGAATTTCCCGCCGCCGATGCGCAACTGCTGGCGCGTTTGAGAAGTATGAATTTTCCGGTGTGAGTGGTGGGCCTGCTCGGACTTGAACCGAGAACCAAAGGATTATGAGTCCTCTGCTCTAACCATTGAGCTACAGGCCCGCGTGACGTGGTGAATTTGATGAGCCGGCTGGCGCGGCACAAGATTTTTCTTCCGTTATTGAATCTGGAAATTGCCGCTGTAAGGCACGTCGTTGTTGGTGCTGGAGTCAAAACTGTTCCCGTAAAAATACCCGCTGTTGGGGGACTTGAAGTTTACCTGCAACCAGTCGTTGTAGCCGTAATTCAAATGAATCATTGCACCGCCGGGGCTGTAAACCTGATAGGTATAGGTGCCGTAGGGCTGGTAGAAGAAGCCGTTAAAGATGGAAAAGGTGCCGAGGGCGTCGAAATAGAAATAGTTCGCACCGCCGCTGTTGTAGTTCAAAGTTATCACGGCGTTGGAAATGCTGGCGTAGGCGAAGTTATTAGCTGGAGTTGAGATAAAAAGGCTCAGTGAACCGTCATCGTTTGTGAAGAAGCCACAATTGTTACCGACATAATTCAGCCGGGCCACGGCATTGCTGCCAGCGAGATTGGGCGGTTCGGTGACGGACAGGCTCAACTGGCCGACGTTCGTCGCGACACTAGCATAGGTAAAGCTGCCAACATCATTGTCATAGTTGGTGGAAGTAGTATCCTGACTGAAGGTGTCAATGCCCAGATTTTCGGTGAACATTCCATCCGGCGAATAAATATCAATGGTTTGATTGGTCAATGTGGCTGGGGAAACGCCATCCTGTGGTGCGTCCACCAGGAAAATTCCCCGGTCGGTGCCGTTGGTGTTTCCGGCATTGTCGTAGTCTTCCTCCAAATAAGAGCCGTAGTTTGTGCCCGCATAGCCGGTGAGCAAATAGGAAGTGCCATTCGTGCGCGTCAGCTTTAACAAGGCGGTGTTGCGGCTGTAGGTGCCGTAGGTGTAGCTCCCGCCGTTCGTGTCGCCGGTGGCGAGTGCCTGCGAGACAAATTTACCCTTGTTGAAATTTATTCCGTAGCCGTTGCCTTCACTGTTCACTGTCCAGATAAGCTGGCCGGAAACATTGGTCAACACCAGCTTGGGCGTGGTGTTGAAATAAAAGAACCCGCTCTGCTTCATCGCGCTGTTGGTAAAGTAAGCCAGCTTGGGATTGTAAAACAGCAGGTTGAAATTCATCATGGCATGGCTAGCGACGCTGGGCGGGCCGGTGTAGGTCAGCCGCAGCGTGGCGCTCGCGCCGGAGGCGAAGTAGAAGCAGGAGCCCACGCCGGTGACGGCGTTGGTGTCCTGCGCGAACTGGCTGAAGGTGCTTTTGCCGAAAAAGAGATTCAGGGGTGCCGGCGGGTTCGTGCCATTGTGGAAGACGCCGATGCAGGCCAGGCCGGACAGGCTTGAAGGAGCGCTGTTGTTGTAATCTATGGCCATGGTCGCCGTGGCGGATTTATTGGACGTGCCGTCCATGGAATACGCCGAGAACGTGTTGGCACCGGGCACCAGCGAGACATTGGCCGTCCATTTTTTCCAGTTGTTTGTGGAGCTGGCCGCCATCCACGCGCCGTTGTTCAAGGAGTAAAACACGTTGCTGACCGCGAGGTTGTCGGCGGCGTTGCCCCAGATGACGTAATCGTTGCCAATGCCGTCGCTGTTGGTGTAGGCGCCCTTGATGGTGATGGTGGGCAGGGTCACGTCGCCGATGTTGGCGATGAGTGTCAGGTTGGACTGCATCACGAATTTCAGCGTGGCGGTGTTGCCGAGGTAATTGCTGTTGCCGTCCGTCCAGGTGACGAGGCCGTAACCGGTCTTGGTGCCGGTCGCCTTCAGTGAATAGTTCGTTCCGATGATCAGGGTCGCGCCGTCCAGCAGCGGGGTGATTTTTCCGGGGCCGTTCGTCCGCACCGTGAGCGTGGAGTAGGCGGTGAAAAATGATTTCACCGTGTTGGTCAGCGAACGGTTGCCGCTGCTGTCCACCGACTGCAAACGAATCGTGTTGGAACCGGCGGCCAGCGAAACCAGCGCCGTCCAGTTGCTCCAACTGTTTCCAGTGGCGGCCTGGTTGGTCCAGCCGCTGCCATTGAGCGAATACTGCACGTTGGTCACGGCCACGTTGTCGCCGGCGGTGCCGCTGATGAGCAGGTTGTTCGGAACGCCGCCAGAGTTGGTGACGACGGACGTGACGCTGATGACCGGCTTCGTCACATCGCCCAAATTCGCGACGATCGTGAGGTTGGAGGCCATCAAAAACCGCAACGTCGCACCGTTGTTGGTGGTGATGTTGTTGGTGTCTGTCCAATACTGCCAGGATTGCAATCCGAAGCCCGCGATGGGCGAAGTGGCGGTCATTGAGTAGGCCTTGCCGATCTGCAACGCCACGCCGTCATAATTCGGCGCGATGCTGCCGGTGCCGTTCGTGCGGACCGTCAGCGGCGTCAGCACAACGTAGGCGAAATTCACCTTGTTCGTCATCGAGCGGTGTCCGTTGCGATCCTGCGCGTAGGCGGCGAAAGAATTTGTGCCGGGCGTCAGCGTGAGGTCCGCCGACCAGTTCGTCCAACCGTCCGCCGACGCGGCATTGCTCCAGCCGGCGGTGTTCAGTGAATAAAAAACATTGGTCACGCCCGCGCCGCCCTTGGCTGTGCCCCGCACGGTGAACGCCGCGTTGCTCAAGGCTTGGCCGGCGGTCAGGTTGGTGATGGCCAAGGTGGGGTTGGCGGCGCTGGCCTGGGTCATTCCCGCCGCCAGCAACAGGGACAGGACAACTCCGCAAATGACTTTTTTCATGGTAAATTCTTTGGGGTGGCGCGGGTGAGCGCGAGACATTTTCTTATCTTAAACAGATACACCAAAACGAAAACCATTCAATAAAAAAGCGGTCTTTTTGCCGCCGCCGCCGGGCGGGGAAAATGCCCGGAGTCAGCCGTCGTTGAGCTTCAGGCCTTCGACTTCGAGAAAGCCGTTCAACAGCCGGATGCGCGTCGGGTGGCGCATCTTGCGCAACGCCTTGGCCTCGATCTGCCGGATGCGCTCGCGGGTCACGCGGAACTGCTGGCCGACCTCCTCCAGCGTCCGCGAGTTGCCGTCGCCGAGGCCGAAGCGCAGCTCCAGCACCTGCCGCTCGCGCTCCGTCAAGCTGCCCAGCACGTCGCCCATGCGGTCTTTCAACAGGCTGAAGCTTGTGATGTCCAACGGATTTTCCGCCGCCTTGTCCTCGATGAAATCACCGAAGCTCGCCTCGTCGCCGTCGCCCACCGGAGTTTGCAGTGACACCGGCTGCTGCGACATCCGCAGCACCGCGCGCACGCGGAAAACCGGCAGTTGCAAATCTTCCGCCAATTCCTCCGGCGTCGCCTCGCGGCCGAGTTCCTGAAATAATTTTTTCTGCGAGCGCAGCAGTTTGTTGATGATATCAATCATGTGGACCGGGATGCGGATGGTCCGCGCCTGGTCCGCGATGCTGCGCGTGATGGCCTGCCGGATCCACCACGTCGAATAGGTCGAAAATTTGTAGCCGCGCTTGTATTCAAACTT
>PLYV01000196.1:9294-9430 GCA_003151855.1 Limisphaerales bacterium
TCCGCGACGAGCGCGATCTCCTCGTTGACCTTCTGTTTGAAACAGAATTTCGGGAGCAGCGCCGCCAGTTTTTTGTCCAGCTTCACGAACTCGTCATGCTCGCGGTTGCGCTTGGCGTGCTGGTGCGCGTCGCGCC
>PLYV01000244.1 GCA_003151855.1 Limisphaerales bacterium
CCAGGCGTCTGAGGAGTTGCTATCACTGGTCTATGACGAGCTTCGGAAGATGGCGGCGGCGCGGATGCTCCGGGAGTCGGCCGGTCACACCCTTCAGCCCACCGCGCTGGTGCATGAGGCGTGGTTGCGATTGGTCGAAAGCGGCTCACAGAATTGGGAGAACCGGGCGTATTTTTTTGGGGCGGCGTCAGAGGCCATGCGGCGCATTCTGATCGAGCGCGCCCGGCGGAAGGCGTGTGTGCGGCATGGCAGCGGAAAGATTGCCTTGGACATCGCGGAGTTGGACATCCCGGAAGCCTTGCCGGATGACAAAATTCTGCTGGTGGATGAGGCTTTGGAGCGCCTGAAGGCGGAGGATCCCGACACCGCGCGGGTGGTGGTGTTGAAGTTCTTCGGCGGACTGACCAACGAGGAAATTGTTCGCATCATGGGCACCAGCGACCGCACGGTTCGCCGACAGTGGAATTACGCCAAAGCGTGGCTATACAATTGCATTCGAAAGAACCTGTGACGAAAGTGCGCTCCAGATGGCCGTTTTTGCGCAACCGCGTCGCATGATGGTTTGACCCCAATATGAATGTGGCGAAGCTTCAGGAAATTTATGACGACGCGCTGGAAATTTCAGACGAATCCAGCCGCCGGATGATGCTTGACCGCGCATGTGCCGGAGACGGGGAACTTCGCGCGCGGGTGGAGGAACTGCTGGCCGCGCAGGTGTCAGCGGAACATTTTTTCACGAATTGCGCCAACGTAATCGCAACTACCAAGGTTGAGCCAGACCTGTTGGACGATCTTGGGGATATTCGGGCAGCAGTGGCGGAAGCTGATTCCTGCAATCTTGCCGGTTCGCGAATCGGCCCTTACAAGTTGTTGGAATTGATTGGCGAAGGTGGTTGCGGCGCGGTTTACATGGCCGAACAGGACAAGCCGGTGCATCGCCGGGTGGCGCTCAAAGTCATCAAGCTGGGCATGGACACGAAAAATGTCATCGCCCGCTTTGAGGCCGAGCGGCAGGCCTTGGCGCTGATGGATCATCCGAACATTGCCCGGGTGCTGGATGCGGGGGCGACGGAAGCGGGCCGGCCTTACTTCGTCATGGAACTGGTGCGCGGCGTCAAAATCACCACCTACTGCGACGAACACAATCTGGATGCCCGTCAGCGGCTGGAATTGTTCGTTCAAGTTTGCCATGCCGTGCAACACGCGCATCAGAAGGGCGTCATCCATCGCGACATCAAGCCTTCGAACATTCTGGTCACCCTGCACGATGGCGTGCCGGTGCCCAAGGTGATTGATTTCGGGATCGCCAAGGCGGTTGAGGGCAAGCTGACGGATAACACACTTTTCACCGCGTATGACCAGTTCATCGGCACGCCCGCCTACATGAGTCCGGAGCAGGCGGAGATGAGCGGGTTGGACGTGGACACACGCAGCGATATTTATTCACTGGGCGTTTTGCTTTACGAGTTGCTCACGGGCAGGACGCCGTTTAATCAGAAGCAGTTGATCGGTTCGGGGCTGGACGAGATGCGGCGGATGCTGCGGGAAAAAGAACCGCAACGGCCTTCCACGATGGTGACTTCGCTGCACCACACGGAGCTGACGATGACGGCCCAACATCGCCACGTCGAGCCGCTGAAACTGGCGTTAATTTTGAAGGGCGACCTGGACTGGGTGGTGATGAAGGCGCTCGAAAAAGACCGGCGGCGGCGCTATGACACGGCCAACGGACTGGCGGCGGACGTGTTGCGGTATATGCACAACGAACCGGTGGTGGCCCGGCCGCCGAGCCGGCTCTATCGTCTGCAAAAACTCGTGCAGCGGAACAAAATTGTTTTTATTGCCGGCGCGGTGGTGGCAGCGACGCTGGTGGCGGGACTGACGGTTTCGACCTGGCTTTTTTTGCGCGAGCGGGAGGCGCGCATCATGCAGGTGCGTTTGCGGCAGGAATCCGATCAATTGCGGCGGGAAGCCGAGGCGCGGGAAAAAGTCACGCAAGCCACCGTGCTCGTCGGTCATGGCAAGATGCAGGAGGCAGATGCCCTCCTGGCGCAGGTGCCGGCGGAACTGTTCTCGCCGTCAACCGAGGCGACCGAGGTGTTCCGCAAGCTGGGTGAGTGGAACATTCTGCAAAAAAACTGGAAAAAAGCGGCGGATCGTTTTGTGGTGTTGGTCAAGGTGAATCAGGTGGACAAGTCCGACCGGACGGATGCCGCCACGCGCGATTTGCTGCCGGCCGTGCCGCTGTTGCTGGAGGCGGGCGACGTGGAGGGGTATGACCGTATCCGGCGAATGGCGTTGGCGCGGCTGGCCGACACGTCAAATCCCATCGCCGCCGAGCATCTGATTAAAATCAGTTTGCTGTTGCCGGCGGATGAGTCCGTCATGCGCTCGCTTGAACCTCTGTCAATCTTGATTGCTGATTCGCTGAAAAGCTCCAATCCTGAAATCAACGGCGGGCCGTATTACGGCGCTTGGCGGGCTTTGGCGCTGGGGCTGTTGGAGTATCGGCGTGGAAATTATTCCGCGACCGCAAACTGGCTGCAGAAATCCCTCGATTATTCCGATCCGGATCAATCTCACAAAGTCGTTGCTCATGTCATTTTGGGCATGGCTTGCCGGCAATCAGGGCAATCTGACCAGGCGGCCACTGAATGGCGGCAAGCCCGCGAAATGTTGAAACGCTATTCTGACGCCTTTCCAAATCTTAAATTGAAAGACAGTCAAATGGGCCAGTTTCAGGACTGGCTGACGGCCCGCATCCTTTTGCGCGAGGCGGATTCGTTGGATAGAAAAACAACCGACAACGCCAGCATCGGGGGCGGAGCGATCGAACGAGGCAGGCCGGTGCTGCACTTATCCTTCGACCATGTCATCGCTTCCACCGTGATTAACGACGGCGCGGGTGGTTCGGCGATGAACGGCACCCTGTATGGCAGCGCGGTGATTGTTTCGGGCGGCAAATTTGGCAACTGCCTGCAAATATCGGGCACAAACGCTAGTAGCGCTTCCTGTCGCGTTGCCAGTCCGGTGGTGCCGCTCAATGTTGGGCCCAGCAATAACTGGACGGTGGTCATGTGGATCAAAAGTTCGACGGTGGGCGGCTGTTATGCATATCAGGGCGACGGCACTTGGCAGGGGGCATCGGGGACCAATGTTCCCATCCATGGCAATACCGCGTTCTATCTCAACAGCGGCACCAACGACAACGTCAACGGCCGGAGCAGTGGAAAGGCCGGCGGCGTGCGCTGGGCTCAAGGTTGGGAAGCCGGGACGGCGGTCGTCAATGATGCTCAATGGCATCAGGTGGTGCTGGCCTGCAACGGCACGACGAAGGTGGCTTATGTGGATGGCAATTTGGATGCGTTGATAGCCAATGAATGGAGCAGCCGGGGTTCGGGTGGCCAATTCTGGATTGGTGGAGGCGCAGACCTTGGTGATGGCTCGGCCAACTTGAGCGGCCTGATTGACGAAGTCTATGTTTTCAACCGGGCGTTGAACCAGGCAGAGATTCAAGCCCTGTATCACGACAACGCTGTGTTGATTCAAACAAACAATCCGCCTTCGTCAGCGCCATAACAGATTGGGGCAAGGTGCATTAGCCTCGCTGCGTCTTCCCGGACACGCATGGAAGCGTTCAGGTTTTCTTCCCTGATTTTAAAAATATATTCTTTTTTGGCCGGATTGGTTTTGAAATTTCGCAGGAGGTAGGTAGAGCCCCTTTGGAAAGTGAGAATTGCTGTCATGGCCTGCGGCGGTGGCAACAGGCCTTGTGTCTAGAGGAGCAGTATTGGTTCCGCTGTAAATCATAACCTAAAACTATTGAACAAATAAGCCCTATGAAAATTGTGAGCAAACCCTTCGTTGGAAAAGCCCTTGCCTTGGCGGCTGTTCCCTTGACCTGTCTCTGTGCCCACGCCCAGTTGATCAGTTCGGAATCTTTTAACGGTTACACGGTGGGTTCGCCGGTGACCGCCACCGTTCCGTCGCCGACGGTTGCCGGTTACACGGGCAACTGGACCGGTATTGATTTCGGCACGCAATACCCGACGGTCATCGCCGGCTCGCTCAATTACACGGCCGCCGGATATGCCGCCAGTTCTGGCAGTCATATTGACGTGCCCAATAACACCAGCGGCGGTGAAATCACCGCTAACAACAGCAGCCGCATGTATCGTCTGCTGGATGGTTCTCTGGCAGTGACCGATTCCACCAGTGGCACGCTTTACCTGAGCTGGCTGTTTCAGGACGGGCAGGAAACGGGCGCAACGACCTACCAGATGCTCGATCTCTATAATGGCAACACTGCGGACGCGAACCGCAACTTTACGGCGGGCTTGACGCAGAATGGTGGCCAGTCGGGCAATCAATACGATTTCGGCGTCACCGAGGCCTACACCAGCACGGGGGTGAACGCGGACAATGGCGTGCATCTGTTCGTGGCCAAATTCGATCTCAGTGCGGTCGCCGGCGGTGACAGCGTGACGGTGTGGCTGGATCCGACTCTCGGCGGCTTGGGTGATCCCACGGGGGGAACCACCGTCACTGGGAAGACCATCAAGTTCGACCGGTTGGCTATCTCCGACTATGACGGCAACTCGGCCAACTGGAGCGACATCCGCTGGGGCACCTCATTAATCAGCGTTGTTCCGGAACCTTCCACCTTCGCCCTAGGCGGAATGAGCCTGGCTGCGCTGTTGATTTTCCGCCGGAAAACGCGGGCTTGAGCCGTGATTAGCTGAATTAGCAGGGCCGGGTTGGGTTGCATGCCCAATCCGGCTCTTCTTCATTAAGAAAAAGAAAAGTCTCCTTATTTTACTTTGAATTCCGTCCCATCCCCAAACCCCAACAGATCATCCACCATGAAAACCTCCATTTTATTCGCCCGTTCTGCCGTGCGCTCAGCGCAAAAACTGCATGCGCTATGTCTGACTGCCGTATTTGCCTTGGTGGCCGGAAGTGCGCACGCCCAGTTGATCAGTTCGGAATCTTTTGGCAATTACACGACGAACGCCATGGTGCCCAACATCCAGCCATCGCCAACGGTGCCGGGTTTCACCGGCAACTGGACCAGTGTTGATTTCGGCGTGCAATGGCCGACGGTCACCGCCGGTTCGCTCAATTACACGGGGTCTGGCTATGCGGCCAGTTCTGGCAATCATATCCGCGTGCCCAATAACACCAGCGGCGGTGAAATCACCAGCGCCAACAGTGGTCGCATGTATCGGCTTTTGAACAGTTCCCTGGCGGTCACCGGTTCCACCACGGGCACGCGCTACATGAGCTGGCTGTTTCAAAGCGGGCAGGAAACCGGAGCCACAACCTACCAGATGCTTGAGCTTTACAATGGCAGCACGGCGGATGCGGCCCGGGCATTTTCAGGCGGCATTGGCAATAGTGCCTCCCAATATAATTTTCAGGTCAACTCGGCCTCGGCCTACACCAGCACCGGTCTCAACGCTGACACGGCGGTGCATTTATTCGTGGTGAAGTTTAATCTGAGCGCCACGGCGGGTGCCGACAGCGTGACGGTCTGGATTGATCCCACTCTAGGTGCGGGCGATCCGGCTGGCGGCACAACCATCAGCGGACAAAATATCGTTTTCGATCGCTTGGCTACTTCTGATTATGACGGCAACTCCGCCAACTGGGGCGACATTCGCTGGGGCACCACCTTTGACAGCGTGACCACGGCCACTCCCCTTGCGCCTCCGACGGTGGCGGTGGCGGCAAACCCCACGAGTGCCAGTATCAATCAAGCGTTCACCATCACGGCCACCGTGACTCCTGGTGCCGGGACGGTGACCAATGCCACCATTAATTTGAGCCAGATCGGCGGTTCCACGGCGGCGAGTCTGGTGCTGTCCAATGCCAATGTTTTTACCAACACCTTCACGGTTCCGGGCACCGCCACCCTTGGCGTCAAAACCTTCACGGTCGCGGTGCTGGACACGGCACCATTCTCGGGCAGTGGTTCCGTTTCATTTACCGTCCTGCCCAGCAGCCGGACTTGGAATGGCGGTTCGCTGGTGGACAGCAAATGGAGCAGTGTCACCAACTGGGTGCTCAATGCGCCCCCGGCCTCCCCCGCCGATAGCGTGACTTTTGCCGGCACGACGCGCCTCACGCCGGACATGAATGCGAATTACAGCATTGCCGGCTTGTCCTTTGACAACACCGCGGGCAGTTTCAACATCAGTTCTTCCACCGGCGGCACGCTGACGAACGGGCTGAGCGGCATCGCAAATAATTCCGTCAACCCGCAGGTATTGAACATGCCGGTCGTGCTGGGCACCGCCCAGACATTTAACCCGGCAGCAGGTAATCTAACCTTGAGCAACAGCGTCACCGGCGGCTTCGCCCTGACCAAATCGGGCAATGGCACTTTGACCTTCTCGGGCAGCGGCACGAGCAGCGTCGGCGATTTGATCGTGACCAACGGCTTGTTGAAAGTCACCGCCGGCACCGTCCGGGCGAGCGCCACGCAGGGAAATTCCAAGGTTGATCTGGGCGGGAGCGTGGAAGTTTCCGGCGGCAGCTTGCAGATCACCAACGGCGTCAATTCATGGCTCCCGATTGGCGATACGTCCGGCACGACGAACACCCTGACGATTTCCGGTGGCGCGGTCATTGTGAATGACAACTGGGGAATGGAAATTCCCCGCCAGGGCACCGGCATCCTCAACCTCAACAGTGGCAGCCTCACGGTCAACGACATCGGCGGCGTGGGCCTGATCATCGGTGACATGGCCACGGCGGCATCGGGAACCGTCAACCTCAACGGCGGCACGCTGACGGCCAGCAAGATCACTTCCGCCAACGGGGTGGACGTGCTCTATTTCAACGGTGGCACACTTAGCCCAACGGTCAGCCGGACGGACTGGCTGAATGATGCGGCCACGCTCGCGGTTGAGGTGCGCAACAACGGCGCGGTGGTGGACACCGCCGGATTCAACGTCTCGATCGGCGAGCCGCTGCAACATTCCACGGTGGGTGGTGACAACGCCACGGACGGCGGCCTCACGAAAGTGGGCAACGGCATCCTGACCTTGTCTGGCGGTTATGCTTACACCGGCCCGACCAAGGTGCTGGGCGGCACGTTGAAATTGAATCCATCGCTGGGTGTTCCAGCGTCGGGGGGCGACCTGACGGTCAGCAATTCCGTCCTGATTCTCGATGCAACCTCCGGCAGCACTTTGCCGGCCGCGAATGTCTTGGTGCGGTCAGGCGCAACCTTGACTCTCACCAATAATCCCGGTGCCAACGCCATCAACGGCACGGGCAATTTGACTTTGAGCGGAGGAACCACCCTCAATCTGAATTATGGCACACTGGGCGGAAATCCCTCGGCGGCGGCCATCAATGTGGCCGGCAACTTTGCCAGTTCAGGAACCAACGTGATCAATATTATCGCCGCCGGGACCATGACGGTGGGCCAGTTCCCCTTGATTGACTATACCGGCACCCCGGTGCCCACAAACGGTTTCGTCCTTGGCGCACTGCCAGCGGGGATCAACGCGGTTCTGACCAACAATGCCGACAACACCTCGCTGGATTTGCTGATCACCTTGATCGGCAATACGCTGAGCTGGCACGGGGCCAATGCGGACAATTCCGTGGTGTTGACGAACTGGGACATCAACAGCAGCGCCAACTGGTATGATACGTCAATCACCCCTTCCGTTTACATGCAGTATTCCGGGAACACCATCGGCGACATAGTGACCTTCGGCGATTACGGATATAATCTCGATGGCACCAACGCAGTGAACCTCGCGGGGCGCGTGATTCCGGCTTCGGTGACGGCGGACAGTTCAACGTCTTACCGGCTCACCGGCATCGGCGGCATTGATGGCTCGACGAGTTTCGTGAAGAACAACGGCAACACGTTCCTCATCGGCACGAGCAACAATTTCACCGGTGGCACCTTTGTCAACGCCGGCACGTTGGCCGTCGCCAACAAATCCGCACTGGGAAGCGGCTCTGTGACATTGGCGGGCGGCACACTGCAATTCGCTGCGAACATCACCAACGCCAACTCTGTGACGGTCACCGTCAATTCAACCCTCGATGTTCCAACGAATGTCATCGCGCAGATGTCCGGCGCGATCACGGGCGCGGTGAACGTGGCCCGGACGGGCAGCGGCAATTTGACCCTTGCGGGTAACGTCGTGGTCGCGAGCCTGACCAAGTCCGACAACGGCACGCTGACCCTCTCCGGGAACAGCACCTTCACCGGCGCGGCGCAGGTCGCAGGCGGCACGCTCAATCTTACCGGTTCGGTCACGCCCGGCTACATGACCGTCGGCAGCGCCAGCGGCGACGCCATGGCCAGCCTCTCCGGTAATTTGTCCACCTCGAACCTGTTCGTGGGCAACGTCAGCGGCGCGGTTGGCGCCCTGCGTCAAACGGGTGGAACCCTGACTTTGGCCGGCGGAGCGGGCGACCTGTTGAACCTCGGCAACTGGGACAACACCTACGGCTATTACAACGCTGCCGGCGGCACGTTGAATACCAAGGGTATCTCTGTTGGCGGCGGAAAAAATACCCTCACTGGCCAGCCGTGGCCTCCGGCCGGGAGCGGGGCCAGCGGCCTCCTGGAGATCAACGGCACGACAATCCATAACGACACCGGCTGGGTTGTGCTGGCGCGCGGCGGCGGGTCAAACCTCGGCGTGCTGAATCTCTTTAGCGGTTCGCTGTCCTATGCGGATGGCGGCCTCGGTTGCAACTGGCAGACCACCGGGGCGAGTCAGACTTCCATCATCAATGTCCTGGGCGGCACGCTCACCAACGCCGCCAACGTGGGCATTAATCTGAACATGTGGAATACCGCCGGTCAGGTGGGCATCCTCAATTTGAATGGCGGGTTGGTGCAAGCCAGCGCCGTTGTTGGCAATCCCGGCACCGTCAACTTCAACGGCGGCACGCTGCGGGCGAGCACCAACAGCGCCGCCTTTGTCAACGTCGGAGCCATCTTTGTCAATGGGGGCGGAGCCAAGATTGACGACGGCGGCAACGCCATCACCATCGCCAACCCGTTGAGCGCGCCGGCAGGCGATGGCGTCAGCGGCATCTTGCTGACCGACGGCGGATCGGGCTACATCGCACCGCCCATTGTCACCATCACCGGCGGCACCGGCAGCAACGCCACGGCCATCGCCACCATCTCTGGCGGCGTCGTTACCGGCATCACCGTCACCTCGTCCGGTTCGGGATACGACGTGAGTGATGTCTTGACCGTCAACTTCACCGGCGGCGGCGCTGCGGCGGTTGCCCCCACCGTGGGCACGGTTTCGCTGGCGGCCAGCATCAGCGGCGGATTGACCAAGACCGGCAACGGCACGCTGACCTTGAACGGCGTCAACACCTACACCGGCCCGACCGTCGTCAGCGCCGGCACCTTGGGCGGCACCGGCACCATCGCCGGTGCGCTGACCAATAACGCCACGCTCGCTCCGGGCAACGGCGGCATTGGCACGTTGACGATCAACGGCAACCTTACGCTCAACGCCGGTTCCACCAACCTCTTCGAGGTGAACGGAACGATGCTGGCAAAGGATGTGGTTGTGACTGGCGGTGCCGTCAAATACGGCGGCGTGTTGCAGATCGCACCGGCTGGCACTTTCACGAACGGCCAGCAGTTTGTGTTGTTCAGCGGTGCGGGGGCGGCCAATGCCGGTAACTTCGCCAGTCTGCAAGGCAGCCCTGGCTCCGGCCTCGGCTTCACCTTCACCAACGGCGTGCTGAGCGTCGTCACGACCGGGCCATCCGGACCGGGCGCGATCACGAGCAGCGTCACGGGTGGTGGTTCAATCTTGAGCCTGTCCTGGCCTGCGGGTCAGGGTTGGCGGTTGCAGATGCAGACCAATAATCTGACAACCGGGCTGGGCACCAATTGGACCTACATTACCGATGGAAGCCTGAGCAGCACCAACATCACGATTGATCCGACCAAGCCCACGGTCTTCTACCGTTTGACTTATCCGTGAGTCTGGTTGCTGGACAAGATCATTTTGCTGTGAGACATGGGGCTTGCAGTAAAAACAGTGACGGGGTGCCGGTTTGGGTTCCGGCACCCCGTTTTTAATCGATTGATGAACCTGTGAAAACAAACGATAAGAATGAAAAGCATGTGGAAAATAGACCGGCGGCTTAAATCCGCCAAGGCGGGCTTCACTTTGATTGAAGAGTTGGTGGCGATGCTGCTGCCAGCATCAGGCACTAACCTGTAATGGAATTTAAACCTGGCCAGCGGCGGGTTGAGCGCGGTGCCCAACGTGTCCACCACGTCAATGAGCATCCTTGTTGAGATCGGGGCAATAAGGTGAGAGATTAAATCAGTTCATAGGAAAGCTGATTGAAAAAACAATTTGCCATTAAATTTCAATGCTTTGCCAATAGTTGCACAAAAATATGCTCAATGCGTTTAGTTTTACACGTAAAGTTTCCGCGCTCTTGACTGCGTTGGTCTTCTCTGTTCTTTGCCTCCCGTCCGCCCGTGCGTTTGTCCATCCCAGCGCGCTGCACACGCAGGCGGATTTTGACCGGATGAAGGCGAAGGTGCAGGCGGGCGCGCACCCGTGGATAGACAGCTACAACATTCTCATCAACAACGGCAGCGCGCAGTCGAATTACACGCCGCACGCGCAGGCCAACCTGCAACGCGGGAATGGCGGTGGCGCGTGTCTGCCCGCCGACAATTACCAGTTCGCCTACTGGGACACGGCGGCGGCGTATCAACTGGCGTTGCGCTGGAAAATCACCGGCGACAACAACTATGCCAATGCCGTGACCAACATCCTGAACCAGTGGGCCACGGTTTGCACTAATCTCTGCGGCGATCCCAACATCCAACTTCTGGAGATTTACGGTTATCAGTTTGCCTGCGTCGGGGACATCATGCGCAGCTACCCCGGCTGGGCGCCGGCGGATGTGACAAAGTTTCAGGTTTGGATGGTCAATCTGTGGTATCCGATGGATCACGCCTTTCTCAATGCGCACATGGGGACTTGTTCCACCTACATCTGGGCGAACTGGGATTTATGCACGATGAGTTCGATGATGGCGATCGGCATTCTTTGCGATGACACCAATGTTTACAACGAGGCACTGACGTATTTCAAAACCGGCGTGGGCAACGGCAACATCGAGCAGACCGTTTACAACTTGTTTCCGGGCTATCTTGGGCAGGGGCAGGAAGAAGGTCGCGACCAAGGACATTCCGGGTTGGAAGTTTCGTTGCTGGGAGCGTTTTGCTCGATGGCCTATAACCAGGGCGACGATCTGTTTGCCTATCAAAACAACCGCGTGTTATCGCTGTGCGAATACTTCGCCAAATACAACATCGGACAAGACGTGCCGTATTTGACCTTTGATGATTGCAACAACGATTATCAGCCGGGGATTTCTTCCAATAGCCGCGGCGACAATCGGCCGGCTTGGGATTTGATATACAACCATTACGTCAACCTCAAGGGCATCGCCGCGCCATGGTCCCAGCAATATGCCGCGCGGTCGCGGCCCGAAGGCGGCGGCGGCAACTATGGTGGCGACAGCGGCGGTTACGACCAGCTTGGATTCACGACGCTGACGTGTTCGCTTGATCCGATCGTGGTGGGTGCCAATCCCAGCGGCGTGACCGCGAATTTGAACGGCCAACAGCAGGTTGTTCTGTCCTGGTGGGGCACGGCCAACGCGACG
This sequence comes from Limisphaerales bacterium, assembly GCA_003151855.1. Classification (GTDB taxonomy): domain Bacteria; phylum Verrucomicrobiota; class Verrucomicrobiia; order Limisphaerales; family UBA11358; genus UBA11358. The sequence continues at coordinate 11,704 of PLYV01000244.1, forward strand.
AATTATCTCGTCAAACGGGCGACAACCAGCGGCGGGCCCTACACGACCATCACCACTATCACCACTAATCTGTTGACTTACACCGACAACAACGTGACGAATGGTGTGACTTATTACTACACCGTTTCGGCGCTGACGCCGCTGGGCGAAAGCGGCAATGCCAGCGAGGCGGTGGTCAGCATGCTGCCGCAGTTGGTTGCATATTATAAATTCAATGAGAGCAGCGGCACGAACACCGCTGATGCCACGGGCAACGGCTGGACTGGCACGTTGAACAGCACGACCTGGACGACCGGGCACAGCAACAACGCCGTCAGTCTGAGCGGGAGCAGCCAGTATGTGACCCTGCCGAATAATATCACCACCAATCTGACGGGCGACTTCACCATCGCGACGTGGGTGTATCTGAATGCGACGACCATGTGGACCCGCATTTTCGATTTTGGCGTGGGCAATTTGCCCTCGGGTGCCCCCTCGACGCCGGTGCGTTATATGTTTCTGACGCCGCAAAGCGGTTCGGGGATGTTGCGTTTTTCCATCACCACCGGTGGCGGAGGGGCCGAGCAGCAAATCAATGGCACGAGTGCGTTGTCAGCGTCCGGCTGGCATCACGTCGCCGTCACGCTGAGCGGCAGCAACGGCGTGCTTTACGTGGATGGCGTCAAGGTCGGAACGAACACCATTTCCATCACGCCGTCGCAGTTGGGCAGCACGACGCAAAATTGGATTGGCAGGTCACAATTCTCCGACCCATATCTCAATGGCAAGGTGGACGACTTCCGCATCTACAACGGCGCGTTGAGCGTGGCGCAGATCGCGGCGTTGGTGGCGGCGTATCCGGTGCAGCCGCCCGCGCCGACGAACGTCGTCGCCACGGCAATTTCGGCCAACCAGATCAATCTGACCTGGTCGCGGAGTTCGGGAGCCACCAATTATTTTGTGAAACGCGCCACCGTGAGTGGTGGACCTTACACCACGGTTTCCGTGCCGCTGACGGTGACGAATTTCAGTGACACGGGTTTGGTTGGCGGCACGACTTATTATTACGTCATCGCCGCTGCGAATGGCGGCGGCGCAACCAATTCCGCCGAAGTCAATGCCACGACTTTGACCGCGCCGCCTGCACCGGCGAGCCTGACCGCCACGGCGGTTTTGAGCGGGGCGATCAATTTGTCCTGGCCCGCCAGCGCCGGCGCGACCAGCTACAATATTAAGCGTGCGACCTTTAGCGGCGGGCCTTACACCGTCATCGCCACCGGCGTCACTTCGACCGGCTACACCAACACCGGTTTGTATGGCTTGGTGAATTATTACTACGTCGTTTCGGCGGTGAACGCGAACGGCGAGAGCTTGAACAGCCCGGAAGCGAGCGCGCTCGTGCCAGCCATCCTCTGGCATGCCGGAGCGAATAGTAATTGGGACATCGGCGTGACGACCAACTGGCTGGCGGGCGGATTGCCGGCGACGTTTCAGAACGGCTGTGCGCTGTTGTTTAACGACAGTGCGCTTTCGACAACGGTCAATCTTACCGCGAACGTCTCGCCGATCAGCGTTACGTTCAGCAACCAGACGCAGAACTACACGTTCAACACCAGCGGCGGTTTTGGCATCGGCGGGGCGGCGTCCTTGAATTTGCAGGGCAGCGGCTCGGTGACGCTGAACACGCCGAACACATTCAGCGGTGATACCACGATTGGCGGCAGCGGCGCGCTGACGATTGGCGGCGCGGGCAATCTCGGCGGTGGCAACTACGCGGGCAACATCGCTGATTACTCAGCGCTGAATTACAACAGCAGCGCGGCCCAGACCTTGTCGGGAATCATTTCCGGTTCAGGTGGCTTGACCAAGAGCGGCACCAACACATTGACGCTTTCCGGCGCGAACACCTTTTCCGGCACGACTACGGTCGGCGGAGGCACGTTGTCGGTTCCGGCGGGTGGACAGATTGCAGCGGCCAACAGCGGTGGCGGAAATTACATCGTGGTGGGCAACGTCGCCAACTCAAATGCGCTCCTGAACATCAACGGCGGCGCGGTGGATTTGTATTCCAGCGGAACCGCCTGGGCTTCCTATCTGCAGGTCGGCAACGGTTCGAGCTATCGCGGTTTCATCAACCTGACTTCAGGATTGCTCAATCCGCAGCGGCATCTGGTGCTGGGCAACAACGGCGGTTACGGGGCGATGACCATGAGCGGCGGCACGCTGACCGTGGGAAGTTATTTCATCCTGGGTCTCAATCAAAGTGGCACCGGCGGCAACGGCCTGTTCAATCAAACCGGCGGTTCCGTGGCGCAATATCAAACCTCCGGCGCGGGCGCGACGCTGATCGGCTCGGGTAACGGTTCTTTGGGCGTGATGAACCTGAGCGGCGGCACGTTCGACGCCTCGGCCGGCGGCATCTTCCTGCCGGAAAACGGGACGAGCACGGGCGTTTTGAACATTTCAGGAACGGCATCGGTGACGGCGGGCAACGTGGGTGTGCTGATGGGTAACAGCAGTTCGGCGATTTCTGGGACGTTGAATCTGTTGGGCGGCTCGCTTACGGCGAACTCAATCCATAGCGCCGGCGGCACGTCGGCCGTGAATTTCAACGGCGGCACGCTCATGGCCAGCGCCACGAACACGACGTTCATGCAGGGATTGAATTACGCGTATGTCTATGGCAACGGCGGCACGATTGACAACGGCAGCAACAACGTCACGGTTGTCCAGCCGCTGCTGACGCCCGCCGGTTCCGGCATTGTCGGCGTCAGCGGCATTTCCATCGCCAACCAAGGCTCCGGCTATTTCAGCGCGCCGATTGTGACCATTTCCGGCGGCACCGTCAGCACGGCGGGCGCAACGGCGATGGCCAACCTGGTGGACGACGGCACGGGCCGTGGCACATACAAAATCGGCAGCTTCACGATTACCAGTCCCGGCCTTTATACGGCGGCACCGACCACCGTCACGCTCACGGGCGGCGGCGCGAGCACGGCGGCCAGCGGCTTCACCATCAACACCAGCGCCAACACTTCCGGCGGCATGACGCTTGCCGGTTCAGGCACCACGATGCTCGCTGGAGCCAACACCTATGCCGGCGCAACAACCGTTGCCGGCGGCACATTGAAACTCGGTTCGCCGGCGGCACTCTATTTGTCTTTCGACAACACCAACAGCTCGACCGTGATCAATGACGGCAACGCGGGTGCGACCATGAATGGAACTTTGACCGGCACCGCCAGCATTGTCCCCGGTGGCCGGCGCGGCAATGCACTGCAAATCACCGGCACGGCCAAAAACGCCGGCTATGTCCAGATCACCGGCAGCGGCGGACCGACGATGAATGTGCAATCTGGCGCGGCGTGGACGGTGGCTTACTGGTTGAAGACGACGACGTCCGGAGCCATCACCATGTATCAAGGCAATGGCGGTTGGGACAACAGCGGCGGTGCTGATACCATCACTTATTGCGGCAGCGGCAACCCCGAAACCCTGGGCAGTTCCACCCACGTTGGCATTGTCAGTTACGGACGGCAGTGGGAAGAAGGCACGGCCACCATCACCGACGGCCAATGGCACTTCATCGTCATGACCTGCAACGGAACCACCAAGGTCAACTATGTGGACGGCGTGTTGGATGCGCTGCCGCAAAACACTTTGTCCGGCACCGCCAAGGGCAACCAAATCTGGATTGGCGGCGGTCCGACGGCGATTGGCGACGCGGTTCAAGGTTTGAACGGCGGTCTGATCGACGAGTTTTACCTGTTCAACCGCGCCTTGAGCCAGAATGAAGCGACGAATTTGATGACCGGGGCGATGACCAGCCCGGCGATTCCGGCGGCCAGCACGGTGACGGTCGCGACCGGTGCCACGCTGGACTTGAACGGCTTCGGTTCCACCATCGCCGGTCTGAACGGCAACGGCACGGTAGATTCGAGCAGCGCCAATGCGGCCGCGACACTCACGGTCAGCAACAGCGCCGATGCTGCCTTTGGCGGCGTCATTCAAAACTCCGGCCAGACGGTGGCGTTCGTCAAAACCGGCAGCGCTGCGCAAAGCTTGAATGGCACGAACACTTACAGCGGCACGACCACCATTAGCAACGGCACCTTGTTCGTCAATGGCGTCCTCGGCACCAATTCGGTGAAGGTTGCCGGCGGCACGTTGGCCGGCGTCGGAAACATTTTGGGCGCGGTCACGGTGCAATCCGGCGGCACGTTCGCGCCCGGCACTAATGCGATTGGCAGATTGGTCATCAGCAATTCGCTCACGCTGGCCACCGGCAGCGCGACAAAAATCGAAATCAGCAAGACGGGCAGCATTACGACCAACGACTCGGTTTTTGGCCTGACGAGCCTTTCTTGTGGCGGCACGCTCACGGTGACGAACCTCGGCGCCACGGCGCTGGCGGCGGGCGATGCGTTCAAGATTTTTTCCGCCACGAGTTTCAGTGGCACGTTCGGGGCGACGAATCTTCCGTCGCTCGGCAGCAGTCTGGCTTGGAGCAACCGGCTCGCGATTGACGGCACGCTGGCGGTGATCAGTGTGGTTTCCACCACGCCGACGAATCTTTCATGGAACGTGAGCGGGACAAATCTGACGCTGTCCTGGCCATCCGACTACACGGGCTGGCGGGTGTTGATGCAGACCAACCATCTGGCGAACGGCATCAGTTCCAATACGAACGACTGGGGCGCGATCGCCAATTCGCAGCAGACCAACCAGATCGTTTTGCCTATCAACCCGTCGCTGCCGGAAGAATTTTACAAGCTGATTTACCCATAAGACCTGATGAAAAAAACATTCCAATCGTTTGCCTTCCTGATGTTCCTCGCCGCCGCCGGCCATCCACTGCCGGCATGGAGTGTGACACTTTCACTGGGTTCATCCGCGCCGGTGCCGGAGATTTACGATATTTGCAATTTTGCCGGCGCGAACATGGACATGAACAATGTCTATCTTTCCGGCAGCGCGCCCGCCACGAACGGCCCGGGCAATGACACCGTTACCTACGTGGCGAATGACCGCACCAGCCAGGGCCAGACGTTTACCACGGGTTCCAGCGACGGCGGCTATCTCCTGACCGACATCTGGGTCGAGCATGCCGGCTATACCGCAAACACCGCTGATCCCAATACGTCGGGTAGCAACGGCACCTGGTGGATGATGAAGAATGGCGGCGGCCTGACCTTGCGCATCACCCGCCCGTCGCAAGCGGGCACGGCCGGTTTTGTGGTGGCTTCGGAAACCTATTCCGCCACCGGCTCCGAAGGCTGGCCGTCAACCGCGACCAGTTCGTTGAACGGCGATGGAATGTGGCTGCATTTCACCATGGCAACTCCACTGGTGCTGGCGACGAACACGACCTACGGCTTCGACCTGACCAGCGTTGGCAACAACAACGTCTTTTTTGAATGGCTTGGCAACGCGACGAATATTTTCAGCACCGGTTCCGCCTACAAGGGCAGCACGGCGGGCACGCCGGACAATACACTGAACGCGCTGGTGGGCGACCGCGTGTTTCTCGCGCAACTCACACCGCGCGCGCATCCGCTGCTGACGGCGCGGATGCTGGCCGGAAGCCAGGCGCAAATTTTCTGGCCCGCAACGAATGTCGGCTACCGTTTGCAATCAACGTCGAATTTGAGCGGGCCGTGGACTTATTCGGGACTGCCCGTTTCCAACGTGGGCGGATCGAATTTCGTCGCGGATGCCGCGTCGGAAACCGCGATGTTTTACCGCCTGCAATACGCGCGGGGCTTGCAACTGATACCGGTGCTTTCCTGGCAGACCAACACCGACGGCCTCACGTTCCAGATGAATCCCGGCACGCTGAAATTGCAGGCGTTTTCGCCGCGCGTCGTCCGCGTGGCTTATAGTTTGAGCAACGCCGTTCCCACCAACAGCCTTGCGGTCATCGCGTCGTCCACCAATGCCGGCTGGAGCGTGACCGCAAGCGCCAATGAAGTTTCGCTCATCACGGCGGCCTTGCAGGTGCGTGTCAATCGTGCCACCGGAACGGTTGGTTTCTACGACACCAACGGCGCGGTGATCTTGAGCGAACCGGTTGGTGGCGGAAAATCCCTGACTCCTGCCAGCGTCGTCGGCATCACCACGCTGCAAAGCCAGCAGCAGTTTTTGATTTCGTCCAACGAAGCGATTTACGGTCTAGGTCAGCACGCGGCGGGTTTGATGAATTATCGCGGCGCGAGCGTTCATCTTCAGCAGAAAAATCCCACCGAGAGCGCGATTCCCGTTTTGGTTTCCAGCCGCGGCTACGGTTTGCTCTGGGACAATCCGGCGATTTGTGACGTGAGCGTGGCGCAGAGCAATCCGACGAATCTGACTTGGACCTCCGAGGCGGCGGACGCGGTGGATTATTATTTCATGTATGGCCCGGAACTCGACGACGTGATCGCGGGCTACCGCAATTTGACCGGGGCCGCGCCGCTGTTCGGCAAATGGGCGTGGGGTTTGTGGCAATGCAAGAACGCCTACGCCAGCCAGGCGGAGCTGACCAATGTGGTCAACACCTATCGCGCCGACAACATCCCGCTGGATGGCATCATCCAAGACTGGCAGTGGTGGTGGAATATCAATAACACCAGCCAGGGCAATGCGTGGGGCTCGCACATTTTCTATGCGCCGAATTATCCCGATCCCACGAACCTGATGACGATGTTGCACGCCGCGAATGCGCACGCGATCATCTCCGTCTGGGCGCGGTTTGATGTGGGTATCGCGAATGCGAACGCTCTTGATGCCGTGGGTGGTCTTTTCACGAACATTCTGAACAATGTATATCCTGCAGGACAAGGACGGTGGTATGATCCCTTCAATGCCGCTGCGCGGTCGGTCTATTGGTCGCAAATGTCGCAGCACATCTTCTCAGCGGGCTTTGACGGCTGGTGGTTTGACGCCAGCGAAGCGGAATTGAGCGGTAACTGGGGCGAGTTTCGCAATTACACCACTGCCGCCGGCGCGGGCGCGAAGGTGTTCAATGCCTATCCGTTGATGCACACGACGACCGCCTATCAGGGGCAGCGCGCGCAAACGTCGAACAAACGCGTTTTCATTCTGACGCGCTCGGCTTATGCCGGCCAGCAGCGCAATGCCGCCGTGACCTGGTCGGGCGATATCGGCTCTGATTGGACCACGTTTGCGAATCAGATTCCCGCCGGCCTAAACTTTAGTGTCAGTGGCATTCCTTACTGGAACACGGATACTGGCGGATTTAACGACCATGCTCCCGGCTATGTATCTGGATCATACATTTACAACGAAGTGTTCACGCGCTGGTTCCAGTTCAGCACGTTCTGTCCCATGCTTCGCATCCACGGGAACAACTACAAAGAAATCTACCGGTTCAGCGAACCCTATTATTCGGCGCTCACCAGTTTTGACGCGCTGCGTCACCACCTGGTTCCTTACATCTACTCCGTTTCGTGGAAGGTCACGAGCCAAGGCTACACGATGATGCGCCCGCTGGTGATGGATTTCCAGTCGGACACGAATGTCTTTGGCATCAGAGACCAATATATGTTCGGCCCGGCACTGTTGGCGTGTCCGGTGACGACGGCGGGCGCGACCAACCGCAGTGTCTATTTGCCAGCGGGAACGACGTGGTATGACTTTTGGGCCGGGCAGACCAATGCCGGCGGCCAGACCGTCAGCGCAGCGGCACCGATTGGCATCATGCCGATCTTTGTCCGCGCCGGTTCAATCCTGCCATACGGCCCCGATGTTCAATACGCGACGCAGAGTGTTGACCCGATAGAAATCCGCGTCTATCGCGGCGCGAACGGCAGCTTCACGCTCTACGAGGACGAGGGCGACAATTACAACTACGAGACCGGCAGCTACGCGACGATTCCGTTCACATGGAACGAAGCCACCCAAACGCTGGCCATCGGCGCGCGGCAGGGCAGTTTCCCCGGCATGCTGATCAACCGAACCTTTCGCGTCGTTTGGGTATCCGCCGGCCACGGCAACGGCGTCGCGCTGACACCAACCGCCGACACGGTGGTCAATTACAACGGCAATTCAGTTCAAATTTACGGGGGGAATTGAATTTTAGACGAACATGATAACGCAGGAATCACAATTCACCGGGACCGGGAACATTTCGCATGATAAGATAAGTGCCGGTGACATTGCCGAAGACAACCAATGCAGTTCCTAGGATGTTTGCTTCAGCGGGGCTGAATACGAATTCTGGTGATTTAATCCTGAAAGTCGTCAATCGAGGCGATAAGACAGAGAGCCTTGATATCAATCTGGGTGGCATCTATCGCAAAGGCGTTTGCACTGAGATCTCTGCCGCGTCACCAATGGACGAGAATTCTTTCACGCAGCCGGACAAGATCGCACCGGAGGTCAGCGCGCTGCCGGCTTGCAACGGCTCCAGTTGCAATCATGCGTTCTCGCCATATTCCGTCACGGTGCTGCGATGGTCAAAAAACTAAATCAACTGAAATGAAAAACACGGAAACGAATAGAGAAGTATGAAATTATTGCGACGCCTTCCGAATGTCAGGAGAATAGCCACAGTTGCGGTGGCGGCCTTTTTTGGAATCGTTGGCGCTTCGTCTGCCCAGGCGTTTATTCATCCCGGCGGTTTGCACAACTTGACGGATTTTGAGCGGATGCGCACCAATGTAGTTGCGGGCAATCACCCATGGATTGACGACTGGCAGCAGCTTTTGCGCGATCTGCAATCTCAAAGCAGTTGGAAGCCCGCCGCGGGGGCCAATCTCGGCGTGAGCCGTCAGCGCGCTGATTTGGATGCCCATGCCGCATATCAATCGGTTGATGGCACTGATTGGTTCAAAGTGGGTTCGACCAATGAGCCGCTCTCGTCATCCTGTTCTGTTGGCTTGGCTGTGACCACCGGAAGCCGTGCCAAGTCCATCACCAGCATGTTCGACCATGTCAATTTCAAGTCAGGAAGCAAAGTCATTGTCGGCCAAAAGCGACTGTAAACTCGACTTTTGAGTCGATTTGCACAAAAATTAACAGCGCGGATGAAAAAACAGTTTGAGAATTCATGGTTTTTCTATGTGGGCTGTCCCAAAAGATCAACCAAAGTCGGCCCGATAGGCTTGTGGAGGTGTGCCCAAGAAGCGTCTACAGCCACTGGTTGTCCCATAGACTTCCAACAGCCATCCATTGTTGCGCGTGGACTTGATGAAGATTCTCAAGGCGTATCAGCAGTAATGCCTGGGCGCGATGTATTCCGGCTGCGGTGGCGGTTATCTGATCGTTGTCTCTGAAAAGCCCGGGCCGGCGTGTTCCAGGTGAACGTGCGCGGCGCCAAATAAAAATTCAAATCCAGCGCGTTATTTTTTAGAAAGAATCCCTAACTATGTCACTGATCAACTTCCGTAAGTCCTGTGCCCTGTTGGTGGGCTTGAGCCTTTTGACGGCGGCTAATTTGGGCCAGGCCCAAGATCCACAGCCGGCCAAGACGTTCATTGACTACTTCAAGCCGATGCCCATCCTCAGCCCGTTGACCACCAACGTCTGGGGCGCGGCGACCGTCGGCCCACGCGATACCAATAACGGCCTTGAAGACGTGACAATGACGCGATGGAATTATTGGGACGGCAAAATCATCAAGGGCAAGGACGGCAAATATCATTTGTTTTGCAGCCGCTGGGACCAGGCGCGTGGCCACGGCGAATGGTGGAATTCCAAGGCCGTTCACGCCGTCAGCGACAATCTGTTTGGCCCGTATGTGGACAAGGGCCTGTGCTGGCCCGACAGCGAAGGCGGTCGCGGCCACAACGTCACCGCGTTGCAACTGGCTGATGGCCGTTACGCCATTGTCATCAGTGAAACCCGGCCGGGCACGGTCTATGTTTCCAAATCCTTGGATGGCCCGTGGGAACTGCTTGGTAAAATTTCTGTTGCCAACAATCCCCAATGGCATGCGTCCAATGAAATCATCCTGCTGCGGCCGGACGGGAACTACGAAATGTTCGGACGTCCCGGTATTGTCATGATTAGCACCAACGGCGTGCTTGGCCCTTATGAGGCGCAAGGTCCGAGCATTTATCCCAATATCGCCGGCATGCCGCAGCATGAGTTGCGGCATCTTGAAGATCCGGTGCTCTGGTTCAGCGGCGGCCTGTATCAGGTCACGGTAAACAACTGGAGCGATCGCAAGGCGTATCATCTGACGTCCACCAATGGCATTGACGGCTGGGTCTTTCGTGGCCTTGCCTACGCGCCGTTACAGGATTTCTTGCGCTACTCCAACGGCACGGTTAACCGCTGGCCAAAACTGGAACGGCCCGGTATTTACATCGAAAACGGCCACGTGGCCGCCATCACGCTCGCCGTGATTGACGTGGAGAAGGAGCAGGAACACGGCAACGACGGCCACGGCAGCAAAGTTATTGTCATACCGTTCGATGGCGTGGCTCTGGACCAGGATCTGGAGAAAGCTTCGAAATAGCCGGCAGCGTCTGGGGAAAGTTCCATCGCTGTCACTGGCTCGCCGAACGTGGCCGGCCAGCCGTCGCAGTGATGCAGATTGTGTTTCAGCAACGCCTGCGGTAACGCTGCCTGGTAAACATCTCGGCCATGCTGTTGGCGATATCGTGAACCAACGCTCAAGCCCGGTAGGCATCAGCAACATCAAACCAAAAAATATCCCAAGCTCCGTCCGTGCCCGGCTGGCTGCCCATTTGGCAGTGTGTTTGGAATTGTAACGTGAGCGCAGAAAACTGTCATCTTTTCGCCGAGGTTAGATTTGTCCGGACAAAAACGGTTATCGAAAGCGATGCCATTGCCCTCGGCATAGGTTAACGCGGGGGAATTCAAAGTTTGGGAACATTTGGTTCATCAAGCTGTAGTAGCTTTGTCTCTATTTGGCCTAAAGTCCGGTTGGCTGACAGCAGCTTCTCAAAAAAACCGGTTCATCCGGAAGGATTGGGTCTGGTGTGAGGATTTTGTAGTATGAGGTATGAGTCAAAGTTTGTTGTATCAGCCACCATAACACTTCGCTTCCGTCCAGCCGGTCGAGCAACCAGAAATAAATGCACGTCAGCACCAGGCTGATGGAGGTATGAATCAAGACGGACAGAAATGGATGGCCAAAAACCAAGCCCAACAAAAACACGGCGCCGGCATAAATGCCCGAACATAGCCATGGCTTGTCGGTGGCAATCAACACACGGACCAGCGAGATCAGCAGCAAAAACTTGTAAATGATCATGGCGGTTGATTTTTGCGCTGGCGGTGGCCAGCCGAACCCACGCCGGCTCACGCCGCGCGGTTTTTGAAACTCTGCCAGAGTTTCGCCGGCAGCAGGCCGAGGCCGATGAAGGCGAGCTGGCTGACGACGAAGAACACCAGCCATTTGAACGCCGCCTCGGTGAAGCCGTAGCTGTGCAGGCCGATGCCCAGCATATTCACGCCAAACCACGACCACGCGGTGACGATGTTGCCGAAGATGGCGCAGTTCACCAAACCGCGTTCGCGGATGATGCCGCCCCAGCGCAAGTGCAGGATGAGGGCGTTCCACAACACGATGATGAGCGCGCCGTTTTCCTTCGGGTCCCAGCCCCAGAACCGGCCCCACGATTGGTCGGCCCAGATGCCGCCGAGGACGGTGCCGATGAAGCTGAACAGCGTGGCGAAACAGACAATTCCATAAACCATACGCGCGAGAGATTTGCCCGTGACTTCATCCAGCGTTTTCGTGAACACGCCGCGCACGATGTAAATCAGCGCGAGAAATCCGGCGACAAACGTGCTCGCGTAACCCACCGTCACCGCCACGACGTGCGTGGCCAGCCAGAAATT
>PLYV01000159.1 GCA_003151855.1 Limisphaerales bacterium
GCCCGACCGCGCGCGGCGAGGACGGCAAGATTTACAACTGCAATGCCGATGTCGCCGCCGCGATGTGCGCCATCGCGCTCAACGCCAAGCGGCTCGTCTTCATGTCCGATGTGCCCGGCCTGATGCGCGACCCGAAAGACCCGGCCACGCTCATCGCGCATTTGAAAACCGGCGAAGTGCCCGGCCTCAAAGCCGCCGGCATCGTGGACAAGGGCATGATTCCGAAAGTGGACAGCGCCGTCGCCGCCATCAAATCCGGCGTGGAAAAAGTCTCCTTCGTGGACGGCCGCACGCCGCATTCCGTCATGCTGGAAATCTTCACCGACAAGGGCGTGGGCACGGAAGTTGTGCTTTGATTATGAAAAGTTTTATGCGCCCACTGTTGTTTACAATTTTTGCGGCCATATTATCCGTATCATTTGCGGGCTGTTCCCGTAGCAACAAAGAAGGAAGCAACTATCAACACGTTTCAGATGATGACGCCGCCATGAACTCGGCGATTGAAAAGGCCAAAGCCAGTTCAGGCGATTTCGTAAAGGCTTTCCACGCGCAGAAACCGGGCACGAGAGAATTCTTTGTAAAAAAACCGTATCCAACCCCAGCCGGCGAAGCAGAACATATGTGGATTGAAGTCACAGAAGAAAACAATGGGATTTTGAAAGGCATTGTTGCCAATGAAGCCGAAGAAACCCGTGAGGTGAAAATTGGGGAAAAGGTTTCTTTGAACATCTCAGAAATCAGCGATTGGAAATATGTAGACAGCGGAAAACTTGTCGGCGGTTATACCATTCGGTTTTTTTACGACAAAATGACAACCAAGGAAAAAGAGCAATTCATCAAAGAAGTTGGCTTCGAAATGTGATGAAAAGTGGTTTCCATTTGCGATTTGTAGATTACAAATTAGGATTCGTTTGCGAATTCACGCTAATCCGTAAATCGTAAATCCAATATCGTAAATGAAAGAAATTGTTCCAACACCGCCGGCGATAATCCGCAACGACTACGAGTCCGTTCGGGAACTGTTCACGAAAAATGTCGTGCCCAGCTACGGACGGTTTGAACTCGTGTTGAGCCACGGCTCCGGCAGCCATGTTTTCGATGTCGCCGGCAAGCGGTATCTTGACCTCGGCACCGGCATCGCCGTGTGCTGTCTCGGCCACGCGCATCCGGCCATCACCGAGGCGCTCGTCGAACAGTCCAAAAAACTGATCCACGTTTCCAACCTGTATTTCACCGAACCGCAAGGCCGGCTCGCCGCCGAACTCGTCAAACGGATTGGCCCCGGCAAGGTTTTCTTTTGCAACAGCGGCGCGGAGGCGAACGAAGGTCTTTACAAGCTCGCGCGGAAATTCGGCCACGACGAAGGCCGGTTTGAGATTTTGACGGCGACGAATTCCTTTCACGGACGGACGCTCGCCGGCATCGCCGCCACCGGCCAGGACAAAGTCAAAAAAGGTTTTGAGCCGGCCGTCCCCGGTTTTCGGCACATTCCGTTCAACGACCTCGAAGCCGCGCGTAATGCGATTTCGCCCGCAACCGTCGCCATTTTGATTGAAGGCGTGCAGGGCGAAGGCGGCGTCACGCCGGCCACGCCCGAATATCTGCTCGGCCTGCGGGCCTTGTGCGACGAAAAGAAAATATTGCTGCTCATGGACGGCGTGCAAGACGGCCATTACCGCACCGGCAAATTTCAGTGCTTCCAGAAAATTCTCGAAGGCGTTCCCGGCGGCGAGAAGTTTCTGCCTGACGGCCTTTCCATGGCCAAGTCGCTCGGCGGCGGTTTTCCCATCGGCGCGTTCTGGGTGCGGGCACCGTATGCGGATTTGCTCAGCGCTGGCATGCACGGCACGACTTACGGCGGCACGCCACTCGCCTGCGCCGTGGCGCTAAAAATCCTCGAAGTCATCGAACAAGAAAAACTCGCCGACCAGACGCAAAAACTTGGCGGCTGGCTGAAATCCGAGATCGAGCGGCTGGCCAAAACCTATCCGACCGTCGTGAAATCCGCGCGGGGAATGGGTTTCATCCTCGGCATCGAACTCGCGGAGAAAATTCCCGCGTTCGCCGCGAGCGACAAGACGCCGGCGTTGCAATTCGTCAACCGGCTGCATGCGGCGGGCGTATTGACCGTGCCGGCGGGAAATCAAATCGTCCGGCTGCTGCCGCCGCTGAATCTTAAGCCGCAGGAGGCCGGCGAAGGCGTTTCCAAGATCGAGGAAGTCGTCAAATCGCTGGTGTGAACGCCGCCGCGCTGAAACATCTCGCTGCCGTTGACCCGGTGATGGCGCGGCTCATGCGCGAACTCGGCCCGTGCCGGCTGGCGCACGAACCGTGGCGGTCGCCATTTCAATCACTCGTGCAGGCCGTCGCGCACCAGCAACTCAACGGCACGGCGGCAAACACGATTCTGACGCGGTTCAAAAAACTGTTTCCCCAGCGCCGCTTTCCCAAGCCGGCGGATCTTGCCGACGTGACGAATGAGCAAATCCGCGCGTGCGGCTTTTCATTTTCCAAAATCGCCGCCATCCGTGACCTCGCGGCGAAAACTTTGGACGGGACGATTCCGTCTTCGCGCGAAATCGCAAAGCTGGGCGATGAGGAAATCATTGAACGGCTCACTGCGGCGCGCGGCGTCGGGCGCTGGACGGTGGAGATGCTTTTGATTTTTCAGCTTGGCCGGACGGATGTTTTGCCGGTGGACGATTTCGGCGTGCGCAACGGCTTTCGTCTCGCCTATAAAAAACGGGCGATGCCCAAGCCAAAGGCGCTGCTGGCGTTCGGCAAAAAATGGCGGCCGCACGGCACCACGGCGGCGTGGTATCTCTGGCGCGCCGCCGACGGCGCGAGACGCCAGGTGAAACCCTCCAATAAAAAGAAGTGACGCCGGCCCTGGCTTTGGTTATAAAATCTACTTTGGGCGGTAGTTCCCAGAATCGAAGAAGTCATGAAACACTTGTTGTCGTTGGAAAAATTGCCGTTGGCGGACTTTGAAAAAATCCTGCGCAATGCGAAGGTTTTCAAGTCGGAGCGCGGAGCGCACAAAACGTCGCCGCTGGCCGGCCAGACGTGGGCGCTGATTTTTTCCAAGTCGTCCACGCGCACGCGGGTTTCCTTCGAGACCGGCATCCGCGAACTCGGCGCGGGCGTGATGTTTCTCAACGCGAATGACATTCAGCTCGGCCGCGGCGAGCCGATCCAGGACACGGCGCGCGTGCTGGGCCGCATGATCCACGGCGCGATCATCCGCACCTACGCGCAGAGCGACGTGGAGACGTTTGCCGAATTTTCCAAGATTCCGACCATCAATGCGCTGACCGACGACGAGCATCCGTGCCAGATTTTGACGGACATCTTCACGTTCGAGGAAAAACGCGGGCCGATTGCCGGCAAAGTCGTCACGTTCGTGGGCGACGGCGCGTGCAACGTGCCGATTTCATGGATTTTTGCGGCGGCGAAACTCGGATTTGAACTGCGCATCGCCGCGCCGAAACAATTTCAGCCGTCGGCGGAAATCCTGAAGCGTGCCGGCGGGAAAATCATCTGCACGGAAGATTTGCAAGCCGCCGCGTCCGGCGCAGACATGCTTTACACCGACGTCTGGGTTTCGATGGGCAAGGAGTCCGAGGCCGCCGAACGCATCAAGGTTTTGGGCGGTTACCAGATCAACGCCGCGCTCGTGAAGCTCGCCAAGCCCGGCGCGCTGGTGATGCACTGCCTGCCGGCTTATCGCGGCAAGGAGATTGACGCGGCGACGTTCGAGGCGCACGCGGACACGATCTTCACGCAGGCGGAAAACCGGCTCCACACGCAGAAGGCGATTCTCAACTGGGCGGTGAGCTAACCGCCAAGGCACCAAGACGCCAGAAGAATTATTCCGGCGCGAATTCCGACTCTTCGTCCGTCAGGCCGCGCCGGCTGGGGCCGGTGGCATATTGCCGCAGATATTTCAACGCCACGCGCAAATCTTTCGGCCACTCGCTCTTGAGGTTCACCGGCTCGTTCGTAATGGGATGCGGCAGGCTCAGTTCCTCGGCGTGCAGCGCGACGCGCGCCAGCAACGGGCGTTCTTCCTTGCCCGGCTTGAGGTGAAAATCTTTTTTCAGGCGCGAGAGCCAGAGCTTTTTGCCGCCGTAAAGCTCGTCGCCCACCACCGTAAAACCGGCGTGCTTGAGGTGAACGCGGATCTGGTGCGTGCGCTCGGTCAGCGGCGTGCAGCGCAGCAGGCACCAGTCGGAAAATTGCTCCAGCACCTCAAACTCCGTCCGGGATTTTTTGCCGTCGCGCGGATCCACGCGCATCTGGTCGAGGCGCACGGGATGCGGCGACAGCTTGGCGTCCACTTCAAAGTTCGGTGCCGGCGGCGCGCCCCACGCCAGCGCGATATATTTTTTCAACGGCTTTTCCGAGCCGAACAAATTCGCCAGCGCGACGAGCGCCGGTTTGTTTTTCGCCAGCAAAAGCACGCCGCTGGTTTCAAAATCCAGCCGGTGCGCGTTCGCGAGATAGTTGAGGTTCCGTTCCTTCGCCCACGGCTTTTGCAATTCGATGCCGTCGTGGAGCAGCTTCATCAAATTGGGCCGCTCGGCGGCGTGGTGGTCGGGCGAGGTGAGCAGTCCGCTGGGCTTGTCGAGCGCCAGCAAATCCCCGTCCTCAAAGAGCACGGGGATTTCCCAAAATTCCTTGGTCGCGGGCGACGAGAGTTTGATGGCCGCGCTCACGGCTGTTTCGCCGCGCCCGCCGTCATCTTCGCGAAGAAGGGCGTGTTGCGCAGTTCGCGGTTGGCCTCGCCCTGCAGCCAGAGGTTGAAGGCCTCGCTCTGCCGCGAGCGGCGGATCTGCGTGGTGAACACCGGCAGTTCCGCAGCTTTTTTCGACGTGTCGAGCGGCAGCAACTGCTGGACGAACAGCACGAAGCCGCCGGCGCCGTTCGCCTGGAACGTGCTCAAATGGCCGGGCGCCGTGGTGAACGCCGCCTGCTTGAGCTGGTTGAGGCTGGCGCGTTCGCCGAGTTCAGGCAGCTCCTCCGTGGCCAGCGAAAATCCCGGCAGCACCTGCGGCGACTGTCCGGCGGCGACCGCAGACTTGGCAAACGAATTGCCGGCGGCCATCTGCACCGCCGCGCTGAAATAAAAATTCGTTCCCGCCGCCTGCGCGAGCGCCACGGCCGAGTAGCTGCGGAAATCCTGCACGACGCGGGCGTGGATCTGGTCGAGCGTGGGAATCATGCTCGGCAACTGGTTCGCCAGCGCGATGACGTAGATGCCGTCGGCGGCGACAATCGGCCCGGCGAACGGTTCATCGGCGCTCAACTCGAACGCCGCCTTGGTGAAGGTTGCGGGCGCGTTGAATTCCTCCGGCCCGTAGTTCGCGGAGAACGGCGCGGTGACGCCGGAGCCAATCCCCTTTTGCTTCGCGTAGGCCGCGAGGTTTTCCGGCTTGGCCGGCGTCACGGCGAACACGGCGTTCGCAAAATCATTCGCCACCTGGCGCGCATCCTGGAGGGCGCGGTTGCGGTAAAGCAGGGCGCGAATCTTGGCCTTGGCCTCGTCCGGCGTCTTGGCATCGGCGAACTCCGTCGCGCCGTATTGTTGGTAGGCCGAATTCACGTATTGCTCAAACGTGTTGGTCTTTTCCAATTCCGTCTTCGCCTGCGCGAGGTAGTTCGTCACGTTGAAGAAAACGTAGCTGACCTGCACGCGGTCCGGCTCGCGATAGGCGGCGAGGTTGTTCGTGTAGAACTGCGCGACGGCGGCGGGCGCGACCGCGACCTGCGCGAGGTAATTCGACGCCGTGAAGAACACCGCCTGCGCGGAGACTTCCTGATGATCGCGGTCGTAAAGCTGGCCGGCCTCCGCCGGCGTGACCAGCAGGCCGGGCAGGCCGTAAACCTGAATCAACTGCTGCACGACGATTTCATCGCGCAAAAAGTTTTGCAGATCCGCCACGCCGAGGCCTTCCGGCTTCAGGATTTGTTCCACGAACTTGTCCATCGCGACCGGCTGGCCGCCACGGTCGAGCGAACGCAGCAGGTCGTTCGCGGCAGCGACCACCGCGTCCTCGCCGACGTGAATGCCGAGCTGGCGCGCCTTGCCGTCAATCAGCAGGCGGATATAAACCTCGCGGTCCATGTCGTCGCGGTTGAAGCCGGCGCTCTTGTCGGGCCACTGGTGGTTGCGCATCCAGAAATAAAGGTAGAACGCCCCCTGCGCCCGCTGGAAATCCTGCGCGGTGATGGTGTGCCCGTAGATCGTGCCGAAATCGCCGACGGCGCGGCCGCCGCCGTTGCGGTTCGGGGCTTGCCCCATGAAATAGACAAAGGAAATGATGGTGAGGCCGGCGATGATCCACCACAGCCAGCTAGAATGTTTGCGAATTGATCCAATCATAAAAAAGCGAACGCGAAGCCTAGCTTGCGGAAAGTTGCATGGCAAACGCAAAAGCAGTCGGACCTCGTAATCCTAATCCGTAATCTTAATCACAATCCTCCGGGAAAAACGGATTGAGATCAGGATGACGATTATGATCAGGAAGTTTTCAGCCACTTCGCCACGTCCATCGCGGCGTAGGTGATGAGGATGTCCGCGCCGGCGCGGCGCATGGCGAGCAGGCTTTCCAGCGTCACCGCGCGCTCGTCAATCCAGCCGTTCGCGGCGGCGGCCTTGATCATCGCATGTTCGCCGCTGACGGCATAGACCGCCGTGGGCAGGCCGAATTCCTTTTTCACGCGGTGCACGATGTCGAGGTAGGCGATGCCCGGCTTGACCATCACCATGTCCGCGCCTTCCTGCACGTCCAGCGCCACTTCGCGGAGGGCTTCATTGCCATTCGCCGCGTCCATCTGGTAGCTCCGGCGGTCGCCGAACGACGGCGCGGATTCCGCCACTTCGCGGAACGGGCCGTAAAACGCGGATGCAAACTTCGCCGCGTAACTCATGATCGGCGTGTTGAAAAAACCTTCGTTGTCCAGTTCCGCGCGAATGGCGCGGACGCGACCGTCCATCATGTCGCTCGGCGCAACGATGTCCGCGCCGGCCTCGGCGTGGCTGGCGGCGGTGCGCGCGAGCAGCTTGAGCGATGGGTCGTTCAGGATTTTGCCGCCATGCACGATGCCGCAATGGCCGTGGCTCATGTATTCGCAGAGGCAGACATCGGTGATGACGAGCAGCGACGGCAGTTCCTGTTTCAACAGCCGCACGACCTGCTGCACAATGCCGTTTTTGGCGTAAGCACCGGAAGCCTTTTCATCCTTCTTGTCGGGAATGCCAAAAAGCAAAACGGCGGAAACACCGAGCGCGTGCGCCGTGGTGGCCTCGCGCAAAATCTCATCGGGCGAAAGCTGGAAGACGCCGGGCATGGCGGCGACGGGGCGGCGGAGCTTCTTGCCGCTGCGCGCGAACAGCGGCAGGACGAGCTGCGAGACGTTCAATGAGTTTTCGGCGACGAGACGGCGCAACGCGGGCGAGGTGCGCAGGCGGCGCGGGCGGACGACGGGAAATCCGGGCAGATTCATGGTGTGAGTCTAGTTTTTGCGGGGCGCGGGCAAAAGCGGAAAGTTTTTCAGTAAAGGATGCGAAGCTAGACAAGCAAATTATTCAGACTAACCCAGCCCGAAAATCCACCTAAAGCTGATTAAGCATACTCCGAACTGCTCCTGCCCGGATTCTTTGTCCAGCCAAAGCGCGCTGCCGCGCCGGCCATTTTCCGCCGCGCAAAAAAAGTTGAACAATTTTTCAACTGCGGCTTGCGTCCCGCCGGCATTCGGCGTTTAATCCCCGCAGCACTTCAAATAAGGAAAAACCTATGTCACAAACGGGCCGCCAATCTCTCAACGTCAGCAAGGTTCTCTGCGTCATCATGGGCGGCGGGCAGGGGTCGCGCCTGTTCCCGCTCACGAAGGACCGCGCCAAGCCGGCCGTGC
>PLYV01000213.1 GCA_003151855.1 Limisphaerales bacterium
AGGCGCTGGAGAAAGACCGCAAGCGCCGTTACGAAACCGCGAACGGATTGCTGAGGGATGTGGAGCATTATTTGCACAACGAGCCGGTGGTGGCGCGGCCGCCGAGCCGGCGGTATCGCTTTCAGAAGCTGGTGCGCCGGAACAAGGTCGTGTTTGCCGCGGGCGGAATCGTGGCGGTCACATTGATCTTGGGCTTCGGCTTGTCCAGTTGGATGTTCTTCCGGGAGAAAGAAGCCCGCCATCAACAAGCCAATCTGCGCGTGAAGGCCGAACAATCCGAAAAACGGGAAGCCGAGCTGCGGCATCAGGCTGAAGCCCGGGAGAACATCAACCAGGCGGCGATTTACGTGAGCCAGGAAAAATACGAAGAGGCGAACCGGTTGTTGGATGCGGTCAAGATGCCGCCGCCCAAGCCAAGTCTTGACGGCGTGTCCGCCTACCGCTCGGTGGGCGACTGGCTGGGCACCCATCAGCGATGGACAGAAGCCGCCGCGCGGTATTCCGCGCTCATGGAGATTGACAAGCTCGACAAGTGGGGCGCGGTGACGCTGGATTATCAGGCGTGCGGCGTGGTGCTGATGGAAAGCCGTGAATATGCACCGTATCAAAAGTTTTGCGGGGCGACCGTGGATGTCTTTGGCACCACCACCAACGGCGACGCCGCCGGGCGCATTCTCAAGACCTGCCTGCTGCTGCCGCCCGGCGAAAGGCTGATGGAACGATTGCAGCCGATGGGTGAACAGGCGGAGAACTTCTATGTTTTCCAAGTCCCCAAGCCGTTTCTTGGCTGGGCGACGATTCCCTCTGGCCTGTGGCGGTATCGCCTGGGCGACTTCGGGCAGGCGGCGGAATGGTGCCGGCGAGGCCTGGATGAGAAGGACACCACCACGGCGCAGACCGCCGCGATCCGCGTCATCCTCGCCATGTCCTGTCACCAGCAAGGAAAGGCCGATGAGGCTGGCTCCCAGCTTGCCAAGGCGCGTGAAGCGATCGAAGCCCAGTTCAAAAACGGATTGGAAAACGGTAACGCCGGGCAGGGAATGTGGTATGACTGGGTCTTTGCCCGCATCTTGCTGCGCGAGGCCGAGGCCCTGATTGGAACTGGCTCACGGGTGGATGCCGCGCATAAGTGATTTCACCGCGTTTCCGACCGTGAATTCCTTTTTTGGCAGGCGAATGGGGGCAGGCGAATGAAATTGGTTGAATACCAAAGGGAAGATCATTCGTTTGCCCCCATTCGTTTGCCGAACAATGAGTTTCTGGCAAGACACTGTTTACACGAGAGCGAAGGGGCAACTCTGAAGCGCCTGCTGGCCGGTGTCGGCACGCTTGCGGCCTGCCAGTTCGCTGTTTGCACCAATAAAAAAGGACGTGCCGCAGCACGTCCTTTGAGAATTTTCTTAAAGATTTGACGGAAGCAAATCCGCCAAATTTTTACCGGGCCAACCGCCGCCGGAACGCTCCCAGCAAAACCAGGCCGCCGCCGCACAAGGCGAGTGACGACGGTTCCGGCACCGCGTAAAGCGTGTAAGCCGCGAGGGTGGTATCGGGATTGCCGACTGCATCGGTTGCCTGGATGAATATGTCTTGATAAGCGGCATCGGCAGTGAAGGTTCCTAACACCATATCGGCCGGAGTCTCAGAAAAGGAAACAGACGTTCCCCCACTGAAGGTTCCGCCCGAATAGCCGCTCCAATAAGCCTGAGTCCGGTCACTTTGGCGGGGATCGTAAGAAAATAGCGAAAGATCGTATGTCTGGCCGATCACAAGTCCTGTCAGATGCAGCGTCAGCGGGCTGGCATCGCTTGGGTTGCTGTGATACAGACTGCCATACATCGTATCCCGCCATGTAGTGCCACCAGGTGCGCCACCATCTACAAAGCTTGCATTATTCCCATACCAATTCCATTGCACTCCGGCGTTGTAGTATCCGGTTGATCCACTCGGAGTCCCCACAGGCATAGCCGCACCGCCCAAGTCCGCGATACCAGCAGCAAGGCTGATGCTTTGTCCGCCGGTGGTCATAAATGATTTTGGCCCGCTATCCATAGTAGCTCCTTGCACGAACGTGCCTCCCGCAAGCCACGGTATGTCCAGCACCGACGTGTTCTCGGCCGAAACCGGTGCCGCGAACGTAATGTCCGCCGCCTGTGTCTGTGCAGCCGCGAGAATCGCCGCCGCCACGAGCGCAAGGCGGCAGGTCTGAGTTGTTGTTAATTTATTCATTTATGTTTTCGAGTTAGGGGTTGTTTTCTATTCATTGCCATCATCCCTGGCCGGTTGGACGCACTTCCCAAACCGGCACCGGACAATTGCTGCTGCAATTCTGGTGCAACAATTTCATGGCTTATTCAGACACGCGCTGATGCCGGGTGGAATCCGCCAAATATTTTTGAAAAAGTTTGCCGGCAATTTTCGGATGGCTGAGGGCTGCCTTCACAAATCTTCAGTCGGTGAGGCAGGGCGCAAGTTTTCCGGCGGGGTTCCACCACCGAGCCGCGGCCGGGCCGGTTCCGAAAGGCGACGTTGCTTTGTAGAGCGCGAAGAAAAGGAATCCTTACGAATCCGAATCCCAGCCCGCAGATAGAATGAATCGAATGGTTTGTCTGCGGGGCTCGATGGGTGGCACCGTGATCGGATTATTTTTTGGCGGACTTTGCCGTCCGGCGACGCGTGTCAGTATGGATACCCATGACGAGAGAGTTGGTTTTCGGCGTCGCGGCGTGATGGTTCCACCAGAAACAACAAACCCAATTAAATATGAAAATGCAAAACACTAATATTTGGTTCAAGGCAGTGGGTGTGGGCGTCTTATTGCTGACCATGCAGATGGCGGTTTCGGCGGCGAACTTGGTCAGCCGCTACAGTTTCAACGCCACCAGCGGCACCACGGCGGTGGATTCCGTTGGTGGTTTCAACGGCACCCTGCAAGGGGCTGCGGCCTTTAATGGCTCGGGAAGCGTGACGCTCAATGGCAGCAGTGGCACATATGTCAGTCTGCCGCCGGCGCAATTGAGCGGTCTGATGGCCATCACCATTGATTCGTGGTTTTCCTTTACCGTGCCAAACAACAATGTGCATCTGTTTTCCATTGATAACGGCAACGGCACCGGATCAGGCGGCAACTATTTGCGCTATAATGTCTTCGACAACACCCCCGCCAACGGCCATGGCGGGACGAACTTTTTTGAAGGCTACGTTAATTGGGCTAATAATGTGCTGCACGGCGGTTCGGTGCTGCCAACCAACAATACGCAGGTTCATGTCACCTTGGTCTATGATCCGGTCAATGGCGTGAAATCCATTTACCTCAACGGCGTGCTGTCCTCCACTTACAGCGGTTCGCTGGCGGCATTGAGCAGCTTTCCGCAAAATACGTTCACAATCGGCAAGTCGCCGTGGTCTGGTTATGGCGATCTTTACTTGAAAGGTTCCATCAATGAATTCCGGGTTTATAGTGGCGTGTTGACCGACAGTGAAATTGCTGCCAACAACACCGCCGGGCCGGACACCATTCCGCAGATCACGGTCGGCGTGCCGCAAATTTCCCCAACCAATACCGTTTATGCCGGTGAAACAGTGGTGTTGTCCAGTGCCGTTGCCGGGCCGGTCAATGGCTACCATTGGGAATGGGACAACGGCACTGGCGGCGCATCCTTCAGTCTGATCACCGGTGCCACCAGCCTGACCTGCACGCAGGCCACGGCCGGTTTGTTGGGCAGTTACCAATACCATTTTGTGGCGACCAACTCCTCGGCGTCCGCCACCAGCTCGGTTGTCACGCTGACCGTCAACGCCGCGACTGCGCCGTTCGTCACGTCGGATACCGCCCCCAGTTCGGCCACTCGTTACACTGGCGGGACCGTGACGTTCACCGCCGCGTTTGATGGCAATCATCCGATCACCAATCAATGGCAGAAGAGCACGGACGGCGGCACGACGTGGGCAAGCTTGACCGCCCAGACAAACACGACGCTCACGTTGACCAATCTGCAGCTTTCCGACGCCGGCAATTATCGCTTGGCCGCCACCAATGCGATTGGCAACAACGCCAGCACGCCGGCGACGCTGACGGTGAACGACGTCTCGTCGGCCAAATATCAATGGTCGGCCCCCGTGCCGTTCAAAGGGCTGAATGCGAATCAGATTATGACCAATGTGTCCGGCGCGTTTGTCGGCGCGGCGGCATTCGGCGGCACGGCCTATACGGTGACTTTGGGCAATGGCCGGAACCTGGATTTCACCACTAACGATTCGATTGCCTCAGCGACCGGCGCTGGCATTTCTGGTCAAAGGTTTTTCGCATATCCCGCCGGCACCACTAACACGACTGGCAACACTAACTTTAACGCGGTTTTGGCCGAGTTTAGTTATGATGGTGGACCAAAGACCATCAACGTGAACAATCTTATTGTCGGCGAGCAATACTCGGTGCAAATTTTCGGCGTGGACGACCGCGCCGATGCCGGCGGCGTTGAATCCAACCGGCTGGCCAATTTCCAGGATCCCAATGACGCCGCCGATGTTTCCGCCACCTTCAAGATGGGTGATAACGTCTATGTCATCGGCACCTTCACCGCCGCCAACACGACGGAAACGATTCAAATGAACCTGCCCACCGGCAACGCCGGCAGCCTCAATGCGCTGGTGCTGCGGGCGCTTTCCTACACGCCGGCCAATCAGCCGCCGACCGTATTGACCGATCCCCAATCGAAAACGGCCTTTGCCGGGCATCCCGCCAGCTTCACGGTCGAGGCCAGCAGCTATATTCTGCCGGGTTATCAATGGCAGGCCGGGCCGGCGGGCGGGCCGTTCACCAACTTGAATAACGGCGGCGTCATCGTTGGCGCGACAAGCAATCTCCTCGTTCTCACGAACGTCGCCGCTTACAACGGTGCCCAGTTTCAGGTCGTCGTCTCCAATCCTGCTGGCAGCGTCACCAGCGGCGCGGCGACCCTGACCGTCCTGGCGGTGCCGCCGACTTCGGGTTCCGCGAGTGCGGCGGTGAAAGCGTTGTCGCCCGTCGCCTATTGGCCATTGAATGAAACGAACGATCCGTCAACTGGCTTGGCCGGGGTGTATGACGCTGCGGGCACGTTTGACGGAATGTATCTGACGGCAGCGCAAAACATCTTTAACGGCATCGTTGGGCCGCAAGCTGCCGACGGTTATCCTCAATTCGCCAGCGGACAGGGTGCGCTGCAAACCGCCTACAATACCGATCAAAGCTGGGTGACCACGCCGGCGCTCAACCTGAACACCAATACCGTCACCATCGGCATGTGGATTTATCCCAACGGCGATCAGATGGGGCCGGCCGGCCTTTACGTTAATCGCAATTCCGGCACTGTGGCGGGTCTGGGTTATTACGGCCAGACACGCCTGGGTTACAAGTGGAACAATGACGGCTCCGAGACTTGGGGCTTCAACACCGGCCCGTTGATTCCGACGAACATCTGGTCGTATGTCGCTGTGGCCATAACTCCGACGAACGCCATTTTGTATCTTATCAACACCAACGGAATCCAGAGCGCGACGAACACCGTCACGCATAACAACATGTCTTGGGGCGGTGATGAGGCCAACATCTCCATCGGCCACGACAACTCCCTGGCCACGGTGTTCAACGGCAAGATTGACGAAGTGGCGGTGTTCAACCATGCGTTGTCGGCCAGCCAGATCCAAGGACTCACGGGACTGGTGTTTGTGAACACCGATCCCGCGACTGCGAACTTCACCGCCAGCGTGTCCGGCTCCGGCCATACGCTGAACTTCTCCTGGGCGGCTGACCATAAGGGCTGGCAACTCTACACCAACGCGGTCGGCTTGAGCGCGACCGGCAGTTGGTATCCGGTGCCGGGCTCGGCCAGCGGAACCAGCCAATCTATCACCGTGAATCCAGCGCAGCCCAACGTCTTCTTCCAACTGCGCTATCCTTGATTCAATGACTTCAAGTCGGGCTGGGGACTAGAATTTTGCTGCGGTTATATGGGTGACTTCAGCAAAGTGGGTGGCGAGGTGCCGGTTTGGGTTCCGGCACCCCGCTTAAATTTGAAGACACGCCGGTCAGATTTTATATGAAAAATTCGTGTGAAAATTCGCGGAACAAGTGCGCCGTGCTGAACGCCGGCTTCACGTTGATCGAACTGCTGGTGGTCATCGCCATCATCGCGATTCTGGCGGCGATGCTGCTGCCGGCCTTGGCCAAGGCCAAGGCCAAGGCGCAGTCCATTCCCTGCATGAACAACAGCAAGCAGATCGCCCTCGGCTGGCGGATGTATGCGGATGACAGTGGCGATCGTCTGCCGTATGTGGCGGGCACTATCAACGGGCGGCCCGACTGGTGCACCGGCAATTTTCAATTTCCTGGAGGACCGGCCGATTTGAGTGTGACCAACATTACCTATAGCGTGCTTTATTCCTACGTCAAAAACGCGAATGCCTGGATTTGTCCGGGGGACAAATCGGGGCGCATCCGGAGCATTTCCATGAGTCAGGTATTCGGTGATGGCGCATGGTTGCCGCCAGCGACTTACAGAATCTACGCCAAACTTGCCGAAATTGTTCGCCCGGCAAATACCTGGGTTACGATTGATGAAAACCCGCAAGGCATCAACGACGCGGGTTTCGCAGTTGTTTGTGCCAACGCTACGTCAGTGACCGCTTGCTATCTGGTTGATTACCCCGCGCCGTATCACAATGGAGGTGCAGGTCTTTCGTTTGCGGATGGACACGCTGAGGTCCATAAGTTCAAAAGCACCGTCATAACTAAGGCCTCGGCAATTGCTGGAGGCCCCGCTTTGCAGCAAATGACTGGAACCGTTGCTAACGGTTTGGTGACTGATATAAGTTGGATGGCTGACAATACCACAGTGGCAAAGTAATCCCATCGTTTGGTAACCGGTAAATTTATTGACGGGAAGATTCCCTTGAGTTCCGTTGATGCCACCGCTGCGGCAGTCGTGGCGGTGGCGTCAAGTTAGGCATACAATTGAAAAATGATTTCCAATAAGAATATAATGATTGTGACATCCGTCGTTCGTCCGCATGGTTTTCGCCCGAATAAGTTCTCCGGTCGGTTGCCAACCATGGTTGTTGCGCTGGTGTTGACTGTTTCCGCGACGAAGACGTTTGCACGACCGGTTTTGCCGCCAATGCCTGAAGTGTCGGCTGCGTTACCTGCCGACAGCGTGCCGCTGGGGGCATTGCCCAACTCGCCGGAGGTGAAGTTGGATTTGCCGATTGCACCGGGGCCGTTCGAGCCGACGTGGGCGTCCATCGAGAAAAATTATCCCGGCACGCCGGACTGGCTGCGGCAGGCGAAGTTCGGCATCTGGGTGCATTTTGGCCCGCAGGCCTCCGGTCAGAGCGGCGACTGGTATGCGCGTAGGTTGTATGTGTCCGGCACGACGGCGTATGAAAATCATCTGAAGAAATATGGGTCGCCCTCTGAATCCGGTTACAAGGAAGTGTTGCGCGATTGGAATCCAGACAAACTCGATCCCGCCAAGCTGACGGAGATTTACAAGGACGCCGGCGCGAGGTTCTTGATGATCCAAGGCGTGCATCACGACAATTTTGATTTGTGGAATTCGCATTATCAGCCGTGGAATGCCGTCAACCTCGGACCGCATCGCGATCTCATCGGCGAATGGGCCAAGGCGTGCCGCGCCGAAGGTATGCGTTTCGGCGTGACGTTCCATCATGAATACACCTGGTGGTGGTGGCAGACGGCGTTTGGCAGCGACCAGGAAGGCGCGAAGGCGGGCGTGCCTTACGACGGTCATCTCACGCTCGCCGATGGCAAGGGCAAATGGTGGGAAGGTCTCGATCCGCGCCGGCTCTACGGTGTTGACCTGCGCGAATACAAGGGCGTGACCGGAGCGGCGTATTCGCCGTGGAGTCCGCCGCCGGCGGGAATTTTCTCGCAGCACCTCGATTACGCCAAATGGTATGCCACGCAATGGGCATTGCGCATGATGGACGTCGTTGACCAATATAGTCCCGATTTCATCTACACCGACGGCACGGACCAGCAGCCGTTCAGCGGCAGCGGCACGGGCACCGGCATCAAGGCCGACGCCATGCAAACCGTCATCGCGGATTTTTACAACACGACTTTGAAACGGCGCGGCCAGGTGGACACGTTCAGCATCGTGAAGTTCCGCAAGAAAACCAACGGCACGGTGACGACCGAGGAATTCGGTCTGCCGGATCACATCCGCACCGATCAGGCGTGGATCGGCGAGACGCCGGTGGGCGACTGGTTTTACGCGCCGGGCTTCACCTACGATTCAGGCATGATGATCCGTTACATCACCGAAGCCGCGTCGCGCGATGGCAACGCCGCCATCTGCATTTCGCTGTTGCCGGACGGCTCGCTGGACGAGGGCAGCCGGCAAATGCTCAAGGAAGTTGGTGTCTGGATGCGCCTGAACGGCGAGGGTATTTACGGCAGTCACGCTTGGAAAACTCCCGGTGAAGGCGAGTTGGTGGATGGCAAACTCAAGATGCTGCCCGGCGGCAAACTTTGGCGTCCCCACGCAGAATTTAAATTCGGCCCGCAGGATTTCCGTTTCACCGTGGGCACGAACGGCTGTCTTTATGCCTATTGCCTGACGGTTCCCGCGCCGGGCACGCAACTGAAAATCACCTCGTTCGGCACCGACGCAAAGTTGCTGGCCGGAACGGTTCAATCGGTTTCGCTTTTGGGCAGAACTGACAAGCTAGTCTGGAAACAGGAGCCAGACGGCTTGGTGATTGATTGTCCGAAGCAGATGCCGTTTCGGACCGCCGTGGGCTTCAAGGTTGAACTGAATCAACCGATTGTCAGCGCGTCGGCCAGAAATGATTTTCCGCTCAAGAATTGATTTAATGAAACTAAACCGTCGAACTTTCGCGCTCCCCGCTGCCATCCTGTTTTCCGCTGGTGTCATCTCCGCAAACGCCTACACGCTGCCCAATTTGCCG
>PLYV01000222.1 GCA_003151855.1 Limisphaerales bacterium
CGCTTTAGTGTTAACACACCCTAGATCAAAGGATAATCAAAACTAGAATTTGCGGGTAAAACCAAGCGCAATCTGAACCGATCAGTTTGCGTTATTTATTTGGGGAAATCGCCAGTCACAATTCTATACACCACGACCAGATTTGGGACAGTTTGACTTCTGATGGCAGGTTTATTGGTGGCGGGACAATACCACCTCATCTTTCCACTAAATAAAAACGACTGACGAAATGAATTTTATTTTGACGCTCGCCCTCACCGATGTCTTCTGTCAATGGAGTTGGAGCAGTTACCTTGCATATTGAATACTCCGTTCAATATCTACGGTGTTTAAGAGTGGATTGGTTGCCCAAGCAAATATTGGAAAGAAGGATTCCGAGGCGTTCACTCGAACACACAATCAATGCACCAGTCGGTGCGTTTAAAAATTCAGAAAGGCAAGAACTGATTGGGAAAAAACAAAATACGGTTTGGCTGAGGC
This sequence comes from Limisphaerales bacterium, assembly GCA_003151855.1. GTDB lineage: Bacteria > Verrucomicrobiota > Verrucomicrobiia > Limisphaerales > UBA11358 > UBA11358. The sequence continues at coordinate 481 of PLYV01000222.1, forward strand.
TGCTTACTTGCTGCGCTGTTAAATAAGACCCGTATTGTCGAAATAATAGAGGATGGATTCGTGTTGCGAGCGTGGCGTTTTCGCTTTGGTTTCAGGCTTGGGATGGATGTGAATTATGAATGCGGCAAAACTTATGAAAACAATGATTGAAACACCTGCGGAAATGCCGGCGTTTGCCGGGCTGACACGGAAATTCTTCATCGGGAAAGGTGAACGGGCGAAAAGCTTCTCACGCCAGATCTGTGCCTTGGGGGTCTGGCTGGGGCTGATGTTCATTGGAATAAGTGTCGCCCTGCTGGGCGTTCAATCGGCTCAAGCCTTCACCAATCCGATCACGGTTGATTTTAATGCGCCGAGCGAACTGACCGGTTCGTTCAACGACGGTTATGGCACGCCGTCTTGGAGCCAAAACACCTCCGGCGGCATCGCTGGTGGAGGCGGCATCACGATCCCCAATAATTCGAGCGATCTTTATATTTGCAAGCAGGGATTTCCGATGCAAGTCGGGGCGACCTACACCGTGGGTGCCTATTTCTACAACTATAACAACAGTGGTTACGGCGGCCTTGGTTTCACCACCCTGACCTCCGGAACCATTAACGGCGGCCAATGCACGCCACTCTCGGCCATCGGAGTCAGTATCCATGGCGGCGGCGGTTTCATGGACAACAACAGCGCCAGCACCCCCGCAACAACCAGCGTGAACTGGAATACTCCCATAAACCCGGGGGATTATTATTGGTTTTACTTCAAGGTGACGCTCACCTGCACCAGCGCCAACACCTTCAGTCAAACCATGGAAATCTGGCAATGCGACACCAATGGAAATCTCGGAACCAAGCGCACCACCACCACGGTCACCGGGCAGGTCAACGCGACCTTGGGTGCCGCCGCCACGATCTATCCTTTTTTCGGCGCGGCCCAAAGCCGCTTCACTGCGGCGGACAGCTTTACCGCCGCGACCACGGCCCCCAATCCCACGAAAACCTGGAGCGGGGCGAGCGGGGTGAATTACAATTGGAATACCGCCGGAAACTGGGTTGAAGCGGCGGTGCCGGCCACGGGCGATGACCTCGTTTTTCCAACGGTGAGCGCCGGGCGCTACAATTCCACCAACAATATTTCCGGGCTGACCCTCCACTTGATGACCTTCACCGCCGGAGGATACTCTGTCAGCGGCAATGCCCTGAGCCTGTCCGCCGGTGTGTCCAATAGTTCCGGCGCTCCGGTGACGTTTAACTGCCCCCTGACGCTGACGGCGGACCAGGCATTTAATCTGGCCGACAACTTTGTTTTCACCGGCAACCTGACCAATAATTTCGCGCTCACGGTGAATTCGGCGGCGGCGAAGACCGTGGCGTTTCAAGGAATTATTTCCGGCACGGGCATCATTAGCAAGGCCGGTTTCGGTTCAGTGACGTTCTCCGCCACCAACACCTACACCGGCGGCACGACGCTGTCGGCGGGCAGGTTGGACTTCAAAGTTGACGATGTGTTGGGTTCCGGGACGTTCACCATCAACGGCGGAACCACCATTGATGCCACTGCCGCCAACACCTCTAGTCTTTGGGGGCGTAATGCTAAATTCACCCTGCTGAACAATCCCCAGATCTGGAATGGCGATTTTACTTTCGCCGGGACGGCAACCGACGACCATCAGTTTTATTGGTCTTATACCCTTGACCTTGGCACCGGGCCAGTGACGCTCAATGCTAATTGTCAGGTGACGGTCACCAACACCTTGACTGTCGGCGGTGTTATTTCCGGCAGCGGCTATGGCGTGACCAAAGCCGGCGATGGCACGTTAAATCTCACTGGCAACAATACCTATACCGGTCCGACCACGGTCAACGGGGGAACTTTGGTTCTTTCTGGCAACAATACCGGTCCGATCGTGGTCAACGGGGGAACTCTGAATCTTTCCGGTAACAATACCACCAATACCGGTTCGACCACAGTTAACAACAGGGGAGTTTTTTATTTTTCCGGTAACAACAACTACGGTGATTCGACCACGGTCAACGCGGGAGGCGATTTGGAACTTTCCGGCAACAACAACTACTGTGGTCCGACCACGGTCAACGGGGGATATTTACTTCTTTCCGGTAACAACAACTACGCTGATTCGACTACGGTCAACGGGGGAACTTTGCTTCTTATCGGTAACAACAACTACTGTGGCCCGACCACGATCAATGCGGGAGGCACTTTGGAACTTGACGGCTCCATCGCAGCGGACAGCGTGATAACCATCGCTTCAGGTGCGGAACTGACGACTTGTAATCCTAATTATGGCTATTATACCAACAATTCCACTGCAGCCGGCACGTTGGCGGTGTATGGCAGGCTGTTCCCGGGCGGTTACCCCGGCTACCCCAACACCTTGAATACCGGTTCGGAAACCTGGTATGGCGGAACCCACAACTCCGACGGCTATGTTGTGTCCCTAAATGGCAACCTCGCCGGTGCCCCTGGCGTGGACTGGCCCTGGCTGAACATCACCGGCACCCTGAACATCGCGGCGACCAGCGACCACCCGTTTTCCGTTTGGCCCAGTTGCAATGGTAGCTTCAACAACGTCCAAGATTACACTTGGCGGATTGCCACCGCCTCCGGTGGCGTGGTCGGGTTTGATGCCAGCAAGTTCACCATTCGCATGGATTACATTGCTGGAGCGTGGCCCGGTCTTGGCGCGGGCCAGTTCATTGTCACGCAATCAGGCAACGACGTGAACCTGCAATTTTTCCATGTGATCGCCCATCCCGTGACGGCCTACCGGGCTTTTGGCACCGATCTGCGCATTCCCGTGACGACGGTGCTGGCCAATGTCTCCGGCGGCACTGGTTCCTACACGCTGACGGGCGTCACCAGCCGGAACACGAATGATTTTGTGCGAATCAGCGGCACCAACATTTTATTTGCGCCGGCGGATCCGAATGCGCCCAGCAGCACCTTGGACTATTTCGTGCAGTCGTTGGTTGGTGTCCCAGCTTATACCAACAGCGGCACTCTCACGGTCGTCGCGACGAATGCGGCCGGGATTTCCCGCTCCATCACCGTCGGCGGGGGCACGCCGACGACCACCTTCGCCGGAATGCCCGGCTCCCAATACATGGTTCAACGCTCCACCGACCTGATCAATTGGACCAACCTGGATGGCAGTTCCGGCACGACCAATTCCATCATCACCACTTCCGGCACCGGCGTTTGGACCTTCACCGATCCCAATCCGCCCGAAGGCTCCGCCTTTTACCGCACCGTGCAAGCTAATTTCTCGGTGGTTTGGGGCGGCTTGAACCCTACTTACGATGGCACGGCCAAGAGTGTCACGGCCATTTCCTCGCCGCCCGGCATGACGGTGGACGTCACCTACAATGGCTCGTCCGTGGTGCCGACGAACGCGGGCAGCTACACGGTGGTCGGCACCATCAGCCACGGCAGTTACAGCGGGTCGGCTACCAATACGCTGACCATTGCCAAGGCCACCGCAACCATCACGCTGATCGATAATGGCGACGGCACGGCCTCGGCTACGACCTCGCCGCCCGGCCTGGTGGTAGGCGTAGAACCCTATAATGGATATGCGGTTACTAACCCCAACTCCCCCTACATTGTAGTGACGGCCACCATCAGCGATCCCAACTATACCGGTGTTGCCTACGGTTCTGCCTTATATTCAAATACCCAGAATCAATAAGCGACCCGCCCAACGCATCGCCAAAAAACATAAAATCATCATGAAATCTTTACATGCGTTTCTCGCGGCACTCCTGCTGTCCGGTGCCGCTGCCCAGGCCACGATGTTCTCCAGCGGCACGTTGAACACCGCCATCCCGGATGGCAATCCCAACGGCATCACGTCCGCCATCTGCGTGTCCGGCCTGGGCAACGTCCTCAGTGGCGTCACCGTCACCGTCAACGTGACCGGCGGGTTCAATGGGGATTTGGTATGCTACCTCAGCCACGGAGACGGCACGGTAGTTCTCTTGAATCGGATTGGTTCAACCGGCGGCAGCCCGCTCGGATCAGCCACGGCCGGGTTCACCAGCTTCACGTTCTCTGACAGTGGTTCGTCCGGTCTGCATGGCATTACCGGCACGGAGGGCAGCCCGCTCACCGGCAGCTACCAGCCCGATAGCGGCGGAGCGGCCCTCAACACCGGATTCAGCGGCAATCCGAATGGCACCTGGACGATATTCTTTGCCGACATGGCGGGTGGCGGTGGCAGCAGTCCCTCGACCTTGATTGATTGGAGTCTGGACATCACGGCGGTGCTGTCGCTGCCAATCATCACCACCGCGCCGACGAACCAAATGGTGGCCGTGGGCGGGACGGTGAATTTAAGCGTTTCGCCGGCGGGCACCGGACCGTTCAGTTACCAATGGTTCAACAATGGTGGCATGGTCGTGAACGCGACCAATAGCGCGCTGACCCTGGCCAATGCGGGCGTGACGAACTCGGGAGTTTATTATGTGGTGATCACCAACGCGTATGGCCTGACCATCAGCCCGCCGGTGACGGTAACGGTCGGCACTCCGCAACTACTCGCCTGGGGATTGAACAACTCCGGCCAGTTGGGCGACAGAACCACCACCAGCCGGAGTCTGCCCGAACCGGTGGCCACCAATGTGGTGGCCACGGCGGCGGGATCCGCTCATTCCCTGTTTGTGCAGGGCGACGGCACGTTGTGGGCGATGGGCGACAACGGCTTCGGCCAGTTGGGCGACGGAACCACCGTCACCCGGAGCAATGCGGTCTCCGTGGCCAGCAATGTGGTGGCGATGGCGGCGGGATACCAGCATTCCCTGTATTTGAAGAGCGATGGCACGTTGTGGGCGATGGGCTACAACTTTTTCGGCCAGTTGGGTGACGGAACCACGACCGGCCGGAGTCGTGCGGTCTCCGTGGCCAGCAATGTGGTGGCGATGGCGGCGGGAAACTCTCATTCCCTGTATTTAAAGAGCGACGGCACGTTGTGGGCGATGGGTTACAACGACAACGGCCAGTTGGGCGACGGAACCACCGTCACCCGGAGCAATGCAGTCTCCGTGGCCAGCAATGTGGTGGCGATGGCGGCAGGAGCTATGCATTCCCTGTTTTTGAAGACCAACGGCACGCTGTGGGCCATGGGTTACAACTATTGGGGCCAATTGGGCGACGGAACCACGACCCAGCGAAACAGTCCAGTCTCCGTGTCCGGGATGTCCTTGGCCACGATCATTTCAGGCAATGCGGCCTCCCATACCTTGGCGGTGGGTGTGCCGTTGCCGCCGGTGATCACGAGCCAGCCCACCAACCAGACGGTGGTGGCGGGCAGCAATGTCACGTTCACCGTCATAGCCACCGGTTTTGCGCCGCTGTCATATCAATGGCAATTCAACGGCACCAACCTCAACGGCGCGACGGGGACTAACTACAGCCGCACCGGTGTGATGTGGACCAACGCCGGTAGCTACACGGTGGTGGTGAGCAACTCTGTCGGCAGTATAACCAGCAGCGTCGCCGTGCTGACAGTCAACAAAGCCACGCCGACTGTGACGATCTGGCCGACAGCCTCAACGATCACTTACGGCCAGACGCTGGCTGCCTCCTTGTTGAGCGGTGGTTCGGCCTCCGTGGCTGGCACCTTTGCCTTCACCACGCCGAGCACTGCGCCGAGCACGGGCACGGCTTCGCAAGCGGTCACGTTTACTCCAACGGACACGACTAATTACAACATTGTCAGCGGCACGGCCAACGTGACGGTCAACCCGGCGACGCCAAGCGTGACGACTTGGCCGACGGCTTCGACGATCACTTATGGACAGACGCTGGCTGCCTCCTCGTTGAGCGGCGGATCGGCCTCCGTGGCTGGCAGCTTTGCCTTCACCACGCCCAGCACCGCGCCGAGCGCGGGCATCGCTGCGCAAGCCGTCACGTTCATCCCAACGGACATAGCCAACTATGACACCGTCAGCGGCTCGGTCAGCGTGACCGTGAACAAGGCCACCCCGACCGTGACAAACTGGCCAACGGCCACGGCGATTATCTACGGTCAGACGCTGGCGGATGCCACGTTAAATGGTGGATCGGCTTCGGTGGACGGCAGTTTCGCCTTCACCACGCCGGCCACCATCCCCGCAGTGGGCACTTCTCCGCAAGCGATGACGTTCACCCCAACGGATACGGCCAACTACAACCCGGTGAGCAGCACGGTCAGTGCGAGCATTAGTTTGCACTACACGGGTTCTTTTGGGCCGACGACCACATTAAATGGGGTTGCACTGGGGGCTGAAACTGCTTTTACCATTGTCGCCACTTTTGATCCGGCGACGAACTTGGCACCCTTGCCTCCCGGCTCTGGAATCGGAGTTTATGCGGCAACCGTCTCGTTTACCATTGAGGGACATGGAACCTATCAGAGCGCTCCTGGGGCAGATTTGACAGTCTGGTTACTTAACCCCACTGAGGGTTTTGCCCCCTTTTATGGCGCTGGCATTGGAGACCAATTGGGGCAGTATGGGTTTTACCCGGCCTTTGACGGCGCTACGCCGCAATTCTCCGCCGAAGCCCCGAACTCAACGGTATTTTCTGGTTATCTTGCCAGTCAAGAAAGCCTCCCGTTCACAATTCCTCTCGGAGATGGAACCAGCAGTCTGGTGGTCAAGGATCTCGGCTCCATCACTCCGGCCGCTGAGATCATCGCCAGAACGCCAGTGACGCTCACGTCAGTAACGGTCACCAAAGCCACGCCGGACGTAACGACCTGGCCGACGGCCACGCCGATTAATTACGGGCAGACGCTGGCGGATTCCACGCTCAGCGGTGGATCGGCTTCCGTGACTGGCAGCTTCGCCTTCACCACGCTAGGCACGGCACCGAGCGCGGGCACGGCTTCGCAAGGGGTCACGTTCACTCCAACCGACACGGCCGATTACAACACCGTCAGCGGCTCGGTTAATGTGACGGTGAAACAATCTGCAGCCACCGTAGTTCTCTATCCGGCCCCGATGCTGGCAATCTATGACGGCACGGCCAAGAACGTCAGCGCCACGACCACGCCGAGCGGCTTGGCGGTTTCGGTGACTTACAACGGTTCCGCTATGGCACCAACCAATCCGGGTGTTTACCAGGTGGTTGGAATGATTACCGATCCCAATTACACCGGCAGCGCCACGAACGTCCTGACGATTGCGATGGCCGGTCCGGCGGTGGCGTGGGGTGCGGGATCATCGGGCCAGCTTGGTAACGGCGGTTCCACGAACAGTTCGATCCCCGTGGCGATTCTGAATAGCGGAGTGCTGGCCGGGAAAACGATTGTCGGAGTTGCTGGCGGGAGCACTCACAGCTATGCGCTAACCTCTGATGGATTGGTGTATGCCTGGGGTGATAACGCTTATGGAGAACTTGGCAACAACGGGAGTTCGCCGAGTCTGGTCCCGGTGCTGGTTTATACGAATGGCGCATTGTCCGGTAAAAGGATCACCGCCATCGCCAGCGGCGAAAATCACGCGCTGGCCTTGTCCGCGGATGGCAAGCTGTTCACTTGGGGATGGAACAATAATTTGCAATTGGGCAATGGCAGCGCGGTTTCCTACGCCAACGTGCCGGTCGCGGTGGACATGACTGGAGTGTTGGCGGGCAAGACCGTGGTAGCGTTGGGAACGGGCAACATGCACAACCAGGCGGTCACTTCGGACGGCCAATTATTCACTTGGGGTTTTGGCCAGAATGGTCAATTGGGCAACGGGGCCACCACCAACAGTGGCGTGCCGGTGGCGGTGAAGATGAACGGCGCGCTTTCAGGCAAAACGGTGATTGCAGCCTCCGGCGGCTGGGAACACACCGTGGCCCTCACTTCGGATGGATTGGTTTATACTTGGGGTAATGGCGGAAGCGGGAGTTTGGGCAACGGCGCGACGACCAACAGCCTTGTTCCCGTGGCCGTTTCAACCAGTGGCGTGCTGTCCGGCAAGACGATCGTCGCGATTGGCGCGGGCGAGTTTCACTGCCTAGCGGTGAGTTCGGATGGGCTGGTTTATTCGTGGGGACCCAATTCAAATGGAGAACTGGGCAATGGCACGAATACCGTGAGTTCCGTCCCGGTCGCCGTTTCCACCAACGGAGCGCTGTTGGGCAAGAAAGTGGTCGCGGTCTGCGGCACTTACGACAGCAGCACCGCCTTGACCGACGATGGCCAGGTGTTTTCGTGGGGTTACAATGGGAATGGAGAACTGGGGAATCCCGCATATACCGACTATAGTGATGTTCCGGTGCCGGTGGATGGCTCGGGCGTTCTGGCCGGCCAGACCGTGGTGGCGATTTCCTCCAGCTCGCAGGCTTACCATGTTATTGCCCTTACGGTTGGCATTTCCGCGCCGGTCATTACCAGCGCCAACGTCGTTACCGGCATCAACGGCGTGCCATTTGCCTTCAACGTCACGGGTGCCAATGCCACGGCCTTTGCCGCCTCCGGTTTGCCGGAGGGCCTGGCCATTGATGCGGCCTCGGGATTGATCAGCGGCACACCCGCCACAAGCGGATTGTTTAACGTCACGCTCCAGGCCACCAACGTCTTTGGCGTCACCAGCACCAATCTGGCGCTGACGATTGTCAATGTCGCCATGAACGTATTGGGCGCGAATGGCACCGTCGTGTTGAGCGGGGCGTTGCCGGACGCGGCCAACAGAACCGTGTTTGGTTTCACCGGCATTGGTTCAATCGAGACCAACACCTTCACCATCACCAACGGCGGGAATGGCGTGCTGAATCTTGGCGGCTGTGCCGTTTCTGATCCGCGATTCACGGTGGCCGGTTTGCCGGCGTCCGTGGCACCGGGAGCGGTGAGCAATTTCACCGTGGCGTTTGCGCCGGATGTGGCCGGGAATTATTCCGTCGTGCTGGCCATCACCAATGTTTCGCCCGCCACGCCGTATGTGTTAAACCTGTCTGGCTCCGCTTGGTCGATCACTGCCAACATGGCCAGTTATGGCTGGACCTGGGGCAACGCCGTGCAACTTTCAGTGGCGGACTTGCTGGCCAGCTACACCACTGGCAGCACGAGCCGCGAACTGGTGTCCGTGACGACCGGCAACCTCGGCACGCCAGCCACGATCAATGGCGGACAGATTTTGCTCATGCCCACCAATTCTCAACCGGTGGAAACCTTCCAATACGTGGTCCAACTCACGGATTGCCCGTCCGCCCTGGCCACCAATATCATCGCGCTGTGGGTAACCAACGCGGCCGGAACGGCCCAATCCATCTCCATGAATAATGGCTCGGCGTCCGTCACTTTCGCCGGCGTGGCGGGCTGCCAATACGTGGTGGAGCGGTCCACCAACTTGATGGATTGGATCACCCTGGACGGAAATTCTGGCACGGTCAATTCCACCAATACCGCGCCCGCCGCCGGCATTTGGACGTATGCGGATCCTAATCCACCCTACCCGAATGCCTTTTACCGCAACCTGCAAATCAACGCCATCCTGGCGCCAACGGTCACACTTGGTGGCTTGAGCCAGACTTACGACGGGACGGCCAAGAGGGTGACGGCGACCACTACGCCGGCGGGTTTGCCAGTGAGCTTCACCTACAACGGCTTGTCCGCCGCGCCGAAGAACGTAGGCAGTTACACCGTTGTTGGCACGATTAACTGTCCCTATGGCGCCGTCTCCGTGACCAATACGTTGACGATTGCCCAAGCCATCGCCACCGTGGAACTGGGCAACTTGAACCAGTTTTTTGACTTCACGCCCGACATCACACCCGTAACCTACACCACCGTGCCAAGTGGATTGACGGTAATCCTTACTTACGATGGCTCGCCTGATTTACCTGTAATGGATGGCTTTTACAGGGTCGTTGGCACCATCAGCGACGTCAATTATACCGGTTCCGCGACCAATATCTTGACGATTTCTACGTTTGGCCCGGCCAACCAGTAATTCCAGTCTGGAACAATGGTTTCCAGGATTTGATCAGATCGGAATGGCTTTTGCGCGAAGTTTTCGCCGCGGAAGAACGCCAACCGGCACGGACTACTTGTATTACACCGCCACCAACGGTCACGGCAACTTCGCCACCGGCACGGTTTATATGACGATTTACTCCAGCACGGAGTCTCCGTTGAACGTGGTTTTTGGATCCGGGTTGGATAATGGGGACTTGGCCGTCCGTTTCGCCGGCAAGCCAAACGCCCTACGCATCCCCAACTCCTGCAACAGCATCAAAACCATCGAGAAACTCTGAAATCAAAAAAAGGCCGTCCTGGATTAAGGGACGATTTTGTTCAAGGTGCCTTTTTTGTTGGCTTCGGTGTCAGCTTCAAGACTGCTGCCGCCATTTCCTTGCCCGCCTTGAACTTTACCCTTGAGCGAGCGGGGATGGTCACGTCGGTCTCTGGCTTGTTCGGATTGCGGCCCACCCGGGCCTTACGAACCTTAACCTCAAACACGCCGAAGTTGCGCAGTTCTACCTTGTCGCACTTGGCCAGCGCTTCGGAAATTTGATCCAATGATTTCTGCACCACATCGAACACTTGGGTCTGCATCAACCCGGTTTCTTCACTGATACGCATTACGAGGTCGCGTTTGGTCAGGGTCATATTATTTGTGAAAGCATATTGCTCTTTGAATTGATTCTTTGCAATAAGGTGAAACCCCATTAATTCTGATGCGTATTTTCCAAGCCTTCGGCCAGGTTCAGAAGCTGTTCCCGGGCCTGCTCAATGTTGAATACGGCCTTTTTGATGTCAGGATTTGGCATTGAGAGCGCACCGGTGGCAAAACTCAAGAGGGCGTCGATGTCTAAAAGTTCTTCTTTCATCTTGCGGCCGATTTTGGTCAAGCGGCTGAGGTGAAATTTGTGCTTTCGGGATCAGCCTCGCAAGTGTTCATTTTTTGGCTGTGACGGGTAAAAGAACCGCCGCAACTTGGATAAAACTTGGGCCGAACCAAATATCTGCCCGGTTGCCAGGCAAATATCCCCCCCTGCCGATATTGCCACCCGCCGCACGGTGCCGGCCAAAATGCGTTCACGCAGCACGGCGGTCAGTTCGGCACTTTTACAAAATTGGTATAACCACGCAGTTTTTATTATTGATTAGAAATTGATTGTGCTGTGGCGCAATCAGTTATTTAATTTGGCATGTGTCAATCAACCCGCATGGCACGGGAAACCATAACTCCGTTTTAGGGGCATATGTTGAGGTTGCAATGAAACACTCTCACCTGGACGCGCTTCAGACATTCACACACAAGTTGACCGCCTTGCTTGTGATGCGGGCAGTGGTGCAAATGGCGACCGTCTGGTTCTTCGTCTGGGGAGTGTTTGTTTTGACCATGAGGATTTCCCGGGTGCAGCACACTGAATGGCTTACGCTGGGGGTGTTCGGTTTCGTGCCGATAGCAATCTTGGCCGCGCTACGGGAACGCCGGCGGCAGCCCGCCTTCGCAAACCTCCGCGCAAATTACGACCGCCTGAATTCGTGCGGCGGCGTCATCATGTCGGAGGAGGCGGCGGACATGAGCGCGTGGGTGGCGCAATTGCCGAAACCTGCGGTGCCCAAATTCCACTGGCACAGCGGGCGTCCGCTGCTGCTGCTCGGCCTGTCGGCGTTGTTCGCGGCGACGGCTTTATTGCTGCCGGAACGGCTGACCAAGCTCGGAAACAATCATTCGCTCGAAATCGGCCAGTTGGTCGGGCAGTTGCAGGCCGAGGTGAAAACGCTCGCGCAGGAAAAAATCGTGGACGAGAAAAAGGCGGACGAATTGCAGAAGCAGTTGTCGCAGTTGCAAAAAGACTCCTCCGGTTACGATCCCAACAAAACCTGGGAAGCCCTTGACCATGTCAAGCAGGCCAACGCCGACGCCGCGAAACAGGCGGCGGAAGAAGCCGTCGCCAAAACCGAATCGCTCGCACAAGCCGAGACGCTGGCCAAGGCGATGCAGCAGGCCGCCGAGGCGGGCATGACGGAAGCCACCGCCTCGCAGGCCGCGCAGGATCTGGCCTCGATGCTGAACGCGGCAAAATTGGAAGAAGGGATTTTGAACGGACGGATTCCGCCAGAACTTTTGGCCGGCCTCAACGGTTTGAACAAGGAGCAGATGGAAAAATTGCTGAAGGCGCTGGAGCTCAACAAAAATTCCCTCGGCCTCACGGTCAGCAATCTGGCAAACCTCAAGCTGATTGACGCAGCGATGCTGGCGAAATGTCAGAACGCGGGGCAATGCCATAATCCCGGCGCGCTGGCGGATTATCTGTCCACCTGCACCAACGGCTGCAATGCCGAGGCGCTGGCTGAATGTTGGCGTCTGGGCCGCGGCGGACCTGGTGGCGGCGGACCGCCAGCGCCGATGCTGTGGGACAACGACACCTCCGAGAAGGATCAGAAATTTCAGGAACATGCCCTGCCGCCATCATCGCATCTTTCCGATGCGCAGCTCGTCGGCGTGAGCAAGGCCGCACCGGAGTTGAGCGCCAACGATGTTTCCGCACAGCACGGCGCGCTGGACAACGCGGCGGCGGGCGGCGGCTCGGTCCATGCGCAGGTGATTTTGCCGGAGCACCGGCAGGCGGTTCAGAAATTTTTCAAAAGGGACAATTAAAATTATGCCTGAAACCATTCTCAAACCGGAGGAACTCCAGCCCGCCGCCGAACTCGCGCGCAAAACCTTGGAACAACTCGACCGCATTTTGTTGGGCCGCCGGGAAGTTCACCGGCTCGTGCTGATCGGCATTTTGTCGCGCGGCCATATTTTGCTCGAAGGTCTGCCCGGCCTCGGCAAGACCGCACTCGTCAAAACCATCGGCCAGATTCTCAAACTCGATTTCAATCGCATCCAGTTCACGCCCGACCTCATGCCGGGCGACGTGCTCGGCACGCACATTTTGCAGGAAACCAGTTCCGGCAAACGCGAACTATTGTTCCAGCCCGGTCCGGTGTTCACGAACATCCTGCTTGCCGATGAAATCAATCGTGCCTCGCCAAAAACGCAGTCGGCCATGCTGGAAACGATGCAGGAAAACTGCGTGACGCTGCTCGGCACCACGCGTCCGCTGCCACAGCCGTTCTTTGTTCTGGCGAGCCAGAACCCGATTGAACTCGAAGGCACCTATCCGTTGCCCGAAGCACAACTGGACCGGTTTCTTTTTCGCGTGATGTTTGACAGCGTGGACGCGGACGTGCTGGACGAAATTATTTCCGGCCGCCGGCGCGGCGAGCTGCCCGCGCCGACGTGGCAGATGGAGCGTGCCGAACTGGAAGCGCTTTTTCAAACGATGGGCCGGATTTATCTGCCGCGTCCGGTTTCGCGTTACATCGCGCGGCTGGTTTCGGCGACGCATCCCGGCGGCGCGGAGGCAACGGGACCGGTCAACAAATACGTCAGCTACGGTGCCTCGCCACGCGCGGCAATTGCGATTGCCGAGGCGGCCCGCGCGAACGCCCTTGTCGCCGGCCGACCGAGCGTCGGTTTCGAGGATGTCAAACTCGTCGCGCAACCGGTGCTGAATCATCGTTTGATTTTGAATTACCAGGCGCGCTTCGACCGCATGACCACGTCAAAGCTCGTCGCGGAACTGCTCGGCCAGCTTGATGAAACCGGCTTGAATCTGCCGAAGGACGTGGAACTGGCGAAGGCTTGAGGAAACTATGGAAACGAAAAGGGGCCACTTGAAACATTCAACAACCAACATTCAACAGCGAAACTCCAATGCCGGGGCTGCTTGCGCTCCGGTTACGTTCGGGGTTCGGCGTTCAATGTTGAATATTGAATGCTTCTTTCTTTTATTCCTCCTGCTGCTGGGCTTTTCCGCCCATGCCGCCGAGGAGTTTGGCGACATTTCCGTTTCGGCAGCGGCGATGTTCACCGGCGACACGTTTCACGGCTATGCCGAGATGCGAGTGACGCTGGAAAACCGTTCGCACAGCAAGGCGCATGTTGTGACGCTCACTTTTCCAAACCATGCCTGGAACAACGGTAACAGCCTTGGACAACTGGCGCGCTCGGTAAAACTGGAACCTGACGCGCGCGAGGTCGTGTCGCTGTTGCAGCCGCCGTTGCCGGTGAATGGCGACGGCCAAGTCCGCGTGGAGGTGGATGGCCGTCACGAAGGCGAAATCCGCGCGCCGAACGCGAACAGCCATTGCAATTCCACATCGCGTGGCGAGGAAGCAACGGTGTTTGTCAGCCGCAGCCTGGATTTTGACGCAGTCGAACGAGTGTTCCAGGCGAATCGCGGCGCGTTCACGGCGGCGATGGCCATCGGCCCGCCGGACGCCAGCGGCAGCGGTTATCAGCCCACAGCTTGGATGCCCGACACGCGGCACGGCGGTCCGAACTGGCTGGAACTCGATTACGCGACGCCACAACAGGTCACTAGAATCACGATTTACAACACGCAATCGCCGACCACCGTCGGCGCAATTACGCTGATTGGCATTTCAGGAACCAATCTTGCGAACTTTGCGATGTCATCCGGCAGGAACAGTTCCAGTGGCCACGGCTGGCGCATTGAATATGACTGCCCGGCTACCCGCGAACCGGTGAAAACCGTGCGCTTGGACTTTGGCAATACGCCGGCTTACAGCATTGCCATTGACGCGGTGGAAATTTCCGGTCCGACCGGCAGCCAGTGGGCCGCCGCCGCCCGCGCCAGCAGCGACAACGGCGCGTCCGCGCCGCGCTATTTGCCGGGCCGCGTGAATGCGGATGCCGTCGAGAGCCTGCGTGCTGAGTCGCCGGTCTCAGAATGGAGCGAAAACTGGCTGGCCTACACGCCGTTCGACGCCGTCGTCCTCAACGCGACGGACATGAGTTTGCTGTCGCCGGCGGTGCTCGCAGCCATCGGCGATTATTTGTCCGCTGGCGGCAATGTCATGCTGTCCGGCAGAACAGATTTGCCGGCGGCGTGGCATCCGGCGCAGAAAAAAAGTCTGCATGGCGGCGTAGAATACGACGTGGGCTTCGGCCGCTGCTTCGCCTTCGGTTCGGAAAATCCGGCGGCGCTTGATGGGCAATCCGTCCAGACGCTGCGGGCCGCCGTGCGCGATGCGGGGCGTTACTGGCAAATGTTGCCGGTGGACAGCGGGGCCGCCAACGCCGCGATGCCCGTCGTTGAAAACATCAAAATTCCCACGCGCGGCATGGTCGTCGTCATGCTCGCGTTCATCATCGCCATCGGGCCGGTCAACATTTACGTCCTCAACCGCCGCCAGCGCCGGACGTGGATGCTGTGGACGATTCCGGCGATTTCCTTCGCTACGACGCTGATCGTCTTTGCCTACAGCCTGCTGCGCGAAGGCATCACGCCGGACACGCGCATCGCGGGGTTGACGGTGATTGACCAAGCCAGCCATCACGCGACGACCTTCGGCGCGACCGCGTTTTATTGTCCGCTGACGCCGAGCGGCGGATTGCATTTTGATTACGAAACCGAGGCGACGCCGCTGGTGTCCCGCGGCTACGGTCCGGGAACTTCGCGCGAAATAGACTGGACGCAGTCGCAGCATCTCCAGCACGGCTGGATTTCCGCCCGCGTGCCGGCGCACTTTCATCTGCGAAAATCCGAGACGCGCCGGGAGCGAATTCAGATCGTCAATGAAAATGGAAAATTGCAGGTCATCAACGGCCTTGGGGCACCCATCAAGTCGCTGTGGGTCGCGGACGCCGACATGAATGTTTATCAGGCGACCGGCGTGGCCCCGGGCCAGAAGACAGGGCTAATTCTGTCGCCACAGTCACAACCGGCGGAAAAATCCGGCGCGAACGAGCTATTGCGCGAGATTACTTATGTCGCCCGGCCTGATGCGCTGGCCAGCCTCTCTAGAAAATTTCTGACGCCTAATAGTTATATCGCTGTGCTGGATGGAAACCCGTTCATCGAAAATGCTCTCGGTGCAGTCTCCAGCCCGAAGCGCACGAAAAGTTCGGCGGTGGTATTTGGAATTCTTGAACCATCTTTAGCCCCATGAAAGTCCAAGTCAAAAATCTGCGGAAGGAATTCGGCAAAACCGTGGCGGTGGACGACATCTCATTTTCATTCGATGCCGGCCACATCTTCGGCTTCGTCGGGCCGAACGGCGCGGGCAAGACCACGACGATGCGTATTATTTCGACCATCGAGGAGGCGACGCAGGGCGACGTGCTGCTGAATGGCGTTTCCGTTTGCGAAGAGCCGGAACTTGCTCGCCGCGCGGTCGGTTATGTGCCGGACACCTTGCCGGCGCACGGGGACATTACCGTCCACGAGTATCTGGATTTTTACGCGCGGGCCTACGGGCTGCGCGGGAAAAAGCGCACGCAGGCAGTTGAGGCGATTGAGGAATTCACCAACGTCGCCGGCATCCGCGAGAAGCATCTCAAGGCACTTTCAAAAGGCATGAAACAGCGCGTCAGCCTGGGCCGGGCGCTCGTCTATGACCCGGATGTCTTGGTGCTGGATGAACCCGCCGCCGGCCTCGATCCGCGCGCCCGCGTTGAGTTGCGCGAGTTGCTCATGCTCTTGGCCGAACGTAAAAAAGCGATCCTCATCAGCTCGCACATCCTCACCGAACTGACGGAAATCTGCAACGGCGTGGTCATTATCGAACGTGGAAAAATCCTGGAGACCGGCACCATTGATGAGGTCATCAAGAAGAGCACACCTCGCCGCACTGTGGCCATCCGCCTGCTGGAAGGCAACCACCACCAAAACCCGCAATTGCTCAAGGAACTGTTGCAGACGCCATTCGTTGAAAATGCGCGCGACGTGGCGAAGGAAATCCACTTTGAACTGACCGGCGACGAATCCGCCGCGTGCGACATCCTGGGCGGATTGATCGCAAAAAAATACAAGATCATCGAGTTTCGCCAGACCAAGGCCAATTTGGAAGACATCTTTATGAATGTGACGAAAGGGGGCGTGCAATGAACATCGCCGGCATCAAAAGCCACTTCACCAACTGGCGCGAGTGGGAGTTCAATCCGATTGTCATCAAGGAACTGCGTCAGGCGGTTCGCAGTTGGGCGGTCACCGGCATGCTAATGCTGTTCCTGACGGTGCTGTTCATCACGTCACTGGTTTTTCTCGTCGGCCAGAGCGTCCGGGTGAATGAAGACGTGCAGCTCGGCAGCTCCATGTTCCAGGCCTTCGTGATCATTCTGGCCGGTGCCAGCATGATGTTCATCCCGCTTTACATCGGCATTCGCGTGGCGGCGGAACGGGGGGAATCCAATCACGACCTGCTCTATGTCAGCACCCTGTCGCCGGGGCGCATCATCCGGGGAAAACTGTATTGCGGTGCCTACATGGCGCTGCTGTTTTTCAGCGCGTGCATGCCGTTCATGGCGTTCACCAACCTGTTGCGTGGCGTGGATTTGCCGAGCGTGTTCTTCATCCTGCTCTTTCTGTTTCTGGTGGTCTGCGCGGCCAACCAGATCGCCATTTTTCTCGCGTGCCTGCCATTGAGCCGGCCTTTCAAGATCCTGCTCGCACTGGCCGGCCTGTTTTTTTCGTTTTGGCTCATTGGCGGATTGATTGTGGGTGCCATCGGAATGATGCGTCTGGGCCTCGGGTCAATGATGGCCAACCGCAATTTCTGGATGACGGCGCTCACCGTTCTGGTGGCCGGGCTGATTGTGACCGGTCTGTTTTACGTCCTCTCCGTGGCGCTGATTTCCCCGCCCTCGGCCAACCGCGCGCGATTGCCGCGTCTGTATATCACCGTCATCTGGCTGCTGGGCGGCCTGCTGAATTTTGCCTGGGTCATTCAGGTGAAAGAGCCAACCGCAATCATGGCCTGGACCTTGGCGACTTTTTTCATCCTGATTTTCGCCCTGCTCGTGGTCGTCAGCAATGCCGATGAACTTGGGCCGCGCGTGCGCCGCGACATCCCGGCGAACCGGCTGAAACGGCGGCTGGTCTTTCCGTTTTTTAACGGCGCGGCCAGCGGTCTGCTCTGGGTGAGCAGCCTGGCGGCCATCACTTTCATCCTCACTCAACTGGTCCTGACGTTCGGCGACACTTGGTATCCAACTCATGTCGGGATGAGCGGTGCCAACCGGGAAGACTTCACGCTGTGCACCTCCACCACCATCTTCTACGCCCTGGCCTACGCGCTGACGGCGCGGTTCATCCACCGGCAATTCTTTCCGAAACGCCCGCCGCAAATCGCCGGGCTGCTGACCATTTTGCTGGTCGGCCTGGTCGCCATCGGTCCCGGTATCGTGCTGTTTTTTCTGAACCAGCTCTCTTGGAAATCCATTGACGGGCTTCAGCTCGGCAACATGTTTAACATATTTTCCATACATGAACCCAGCCAGCGATGGAGCCACTTCTATGTTGCCGGCGGCTGGCTCGCGTTGATGCTGGTCATCAACGCCGGGTGGTTTCTGAAACAGTGGCGGAATTTTCAGCCGCCGCCTGGCTCCTGTTCAAAAGATTAATTGCCCGTGCCGAAATAACTCCTGCGCATGGACACCGCCCTTCGACAAGCCCTGCACGACGGCGAAAAACTCGGCCTGCGTTACGCGCTTCAGATTCCGCAGGTCGCCGCGAGCGGCTGGACCGGCTCGCGCTCCGGCCGCCGCGCGGGCAGCTCGATAGATTTTCAGGACTTCCGCGAATACCAGCCCGGCGACGATCTGCGCTTCATTGACTGGGGCATTTACGCGCGTTCCGACCGGCTTACCGTGAAATTGTTCCGCGAAGAAGTCACGCCGCATTTGGATTTGATTCTCGATGGCTCGCGCTCGATGAATCTGGAAAACACCGCGAAGGCCAATGCGGTCGCCCAACTCGCCGGGCTGCTCGCTACGGCCGCCGCCAACGCGCAATGCACCCAGGCCGTCTGGCTTTCCGGCGAAGGCTTTCAACGCCTGCCCAACGACACGCTCACGCCCTCCGCCTGGGACAAACTCGAATTGGCCAGCCAACGCACACCGGAACAAGCCTTTGAAATCCTGCCGCCGAAATTCCGCCGGCTCGGCGTGCGTGTCCTGGTCAGCGATCTGCTCTGGCCGGGCGAACCGGTGCAAATGTTGCGCCGCTTGCGCGACGGGGCGGCGGCACTGTTTGTCATTCAACTGCTCGCCCGCGACGATGCGAATCCGCCGGAACATGGCAACCTCCGCGTCGTGGACAGCGAGACCGGCGACGAGAGCGAAATCTACATTGATGCCAGCATCGCCCGGCAATACACCGACAACCTGGCGCAATTACAGCAGTCCTGGGCCGACGCCTGCCGTCAGTGCGGCGCGCACATGACCACACTCATTGCCGAGGATTTGGAGGGATCTCTGAGTGAATTGGAAGCCATCCAACTGCTCGCGCCGGCATGATTCCGTTCCTGACATATCCGCTCGCCTTGATGGCGCTGGCCGCCGTGCCGGCACTGGCGGCGATTTACCTGCTGCGAAACCGGTTTCGGCGCAAGCAGGTATCAAGCCTCGTGCTGTGGCGCTTTCAAGTGCAGTCCAAAGCTGGTGGTGCAAAAATAAACCGGCTGCAACTGCCGCTGCTGTTCTTTCTCGAATTGCTCGCGCTGGTTCTGCTCGTCGTCGCCGCCACCGGGCCGCAATGGAAGCTGCCGCAGTCCGCCCGCCCGCTCATCGTCGTTCTCGACGATTCTTTTTCCATGCGCGCCGTTTGCGATCAGGTTTCCGCACAGGCCCGCGCACATGATTATTTGGAAAAGCTTTTCCGCCGCCAGCCGCCGCCGTCCGCGCGGCTGATACTCGCCGGCCGGGAACCGCGTTCGCTGGGTGCGACCGCTAAAAGCTGGCGCGAAGTGGACGAACTGTTGGCGCAGTGGCAATGCCGCGCGCCGGCGGCGGCGATTGATGCCGCCATCACACTTGCCGCCGAAGTCGGCAAACAGCAGGCGAACATTTTGGTGCTCACCGATCACCGGCCGGCTGACGAAAAGATTTCCAGCCAGCGGTTGGAGTGCCACGCGTTTGGCCTGCCGCTGGATAATTTTGCCATCGTCAACGCCTCGCGCACGGCGTTCGGCGAACAGGACCGCTGCCTGCTCGAAGTCGCCAATTTTTCCACCGGCGCGCGCGCAACCAAGCTGACCGTGCAAACCGGTTCTAACTCCGTGCAAGGCTCGTCCATTTTGCTTGGCGCGCACGAAAGTCAGCGGCTGGTTTTTAACATCCCGGCGGCGGCACCTTCACTTCGCGCCACGCTCGACGCCGATTCGCTCGCCGAGGACAACGAAGTTCAACTGCTGCCGCCGATCCGCAAACGCGTCCGCGTCCAAGTCGCGCTCGCCAATGAAAATCTGTCCGCACTCGTCAACCGAACGCTCGACGCGACCGGCTTGCGCGCGGCGATTTCAGAGAATCCCGAACTCGTCATCCACGAAACCGAGGCGGTGGCGGGCAGCAACGCGTGGAGCCTGGCGTGGTCCACCGTCGCGGCCACGAACGCCTACACTGGCCCGTTCATCGTGGACACATCGCAACCACTCGCCGCCGGGATTGCGCTCGAAGGCGTCATCTGGGCGGCCGCTGCCGCGACCAATTCGCCAGGCGATGTGCCGGTCATCTTTGCCGGCAATACTCCGTTGCTTTCGGCGCGCGAAGACGCGCTGGGCCGGAGGCACCTGACCTTGAACCTGAATCCCGAAATTTCCACGCTACAAAACACACCCAACTGGCCAATTCTATTTTGGAACATTTTGTCGTGGCGGATTTCCGAAATGCCGGGCTTGAAAGAAAGCAATGCCCGGCTCGGCGCGGAAGTGAATTTGAAAACCACCGGCGAGGCCGTGACGGTCATTCAGCCGGATGGTGGAAAAAGGTTCTTTCCGAAAACCGGCGGCGACCTGGCGCTGGAAACGCCACTGCCGGGAATTTATTCCGTCGTGGCGAGCGCGACAACCAATCAGTTTTCGGTGAACGTGCTGGCCGCCGATAAATCGGATTTGTCCGTGTGCGCGACCGGGCAATGGGGCAAGTGGAGCGAAGACACCGAGCATCGGCTGGTGGAAGCTTCAGTCGTGTGGATTTTCGGCCTGCTTGCGCTGGCGTTGCTGACGACGCATCTTTATCTCGTAGCGACGGCGAAAGGAGGAAGCTGAAATGTTCGTCCTCTTCCAACCCGTCTGGCTTCTTCTGCTGATTCCACTGGCAGCGGCGTGGTTTGCGTGGCCGTTGCCGACTCGCTGGCTGAAAATTCTACGAGCGGTGATTTTTGTCCTAATCGTTTTGGCGCTGGCGCAGCTCGCCATCAAACTTCCAGACCGCGCGGGAACGGTGATTGTCTTAGCCGACCGCAGCGAATCTATGCCGGCCAATGCCGCCGCCTCGGAAAAGGAAATTATCGGTCTGCTGCACAAGTCCATGGGGCAGCGCGATCAGTTGGGCGTGGTGGCGTTCGGGCGCGATGCCGTCGTCGAGCAATCACCGCAGCGCACCGAGTTTGGCGGATTCGCGGCGCAGGTCGGCGCAGATCATTCGAGCTTGAACAATGCGATTGAATCCGCGCTGTCGCTGATACCACCGGACGGTGGCGGGCGCATACTGGTTTTATCCGACGGCAAATGGACGGGCAAAGATCCCGCTGCCGCCGCCGCGCGCGCCGCCGGTCGCGGCGTGGCGGTGGATTTTCGTCTACTCGCGCACCCGCAGGTGGGCGACGTGGCCATCCAAAGTTTTCTCACGCCGCAGTCGGTCCAGCCCGGCCAGGCGTTTGCGATGAGCGCGTGGGTGCAGGCACCCACCGACCAGGAAATTCAATATCAACTCCGGCGCGGTGACGACATTGTTTCCTCCGGCTCGAAAACAATTTCCGCCGGCCGCACGCGGCTGATGTTTCGCGACCGCGCATCCACGGCGGGCGTGAATGAATACACGGTCACAATCCAAGGCGCGAAGGACGATCCACTGCCTGAAAACAATTCCGCCCGCGCGCTCGTCGGCGTGGAAGGCGCGAAACCGGTTCTGGTTGTTTCCTCGGCGGGCGAAAATTCCGGCCTGGTTAAATTGCTGCGCGGCGGCGCGATTGAAGTTGTCGGTAAAACGCCGGTGCAATGCAAATGGTCGCTGGAGGAGCTTTCGCAGTTTTCCGCCGTTATTTTAGAAAATGTTCCGGCGGGCCAAATCGGCATGAGCGGCATGGAAACCCTGGCGACGTGGGTCGAGGAAACCGGCAGCGGACTGGCCATGACCGGCGGACAAAAATCCTACGGGCCGGGCGGCTACTTCAAATCACCGCTGGAGCGCGTCCTGCCCATCTCCATGGAAATGCGCCGCGAACATCGCAAGTTGAGCGTGGCCGTCGTGGTGGCGCTCGACCGTTCGGGCAGCATGTCCATGCCGGCGGGCGGCGGGCGCATCAAGATGGATCTGGCCGACCTTGGCACCGTGCAGGTGCTGGATTTGCTGTCGCCGATGGACGAGATCGGCGTGTTCGCCGTGGATACGGTGCCGCACAAAATTGTTCCGCTGGACTCGGTGGAAAACAACCGGTCGTATCGCAGCCAGATTCTGGCCATCGGCTCGATGGGCGGTGGTATTTACATTTACGAGGCGCTCGTGGCGTCAGCACAGATGATTTCCGCCTCCAAGTCACAGACGAAACACATCATCCTTTTTTCCGACGCGGCGGACGCGGAACAGTCGGCGCATTACGAGGAAATTGTCGAGAAGCTGCGCGAAGCCGACGTGACGGTGAGCGTCGTCGGCCTCGGCACGGAACACGATTGTGACGCAAACCTGCTCAAGGACATTGCCAAGCGCGGCGGCGGTGAATGTTATTTCAGCGACAACCCGGACGAGATTCCGCGTATTTTCGCACAGGACACCTTCACCATCGCGCGCAGCACGTTCATTGACCAGCCGACGCCGTTTGACATTACCGCAGGCTATTCGATTCTGGGTGCGCAACCGGGTTCCGCGCCGCCGTCGCTGGGCGGCTACAATCTTTGTTACATCCGGCCAACCGCAAATCTCGCCGCCATCACTGGCGATGAATACAAGTCGCCGGTCGTGGCGTCATGGAACGCGGGCAACGGCCGCGTGCTCTGCTATCTCGGCGAGGCGGACGGAAAATTCAGCGGCGATTTTGCGAAGTGGAACCAGGCTGGGGAATTTTACGCGACCCTCGCGCGCTGGGTCGCCGGCAAACACCAACCGCTGCCAGACGAAATGCTGCTGACGCAGGAAATCCGCGATGGCGTGTGCTTTGTGCAGTTGCATCTGGATCCGGCACGCAAGGCGGAACCGTTTTCCACGCTGCCGCGTGTGCGGATTTTACACGGGCTTCCCGGGGCCGCGCCCGCAAAAGAAACCGTGTCCTTGCAATGGAAAAACGCCGACCTGCTCGAAGCGGCGATTCCAGTTGCCGGGCGCGAGACGGTTTTGAACACCGTCGAGATTTCCGGGCAGCAGCCGGTTACACTGCCGGCGGCGTGCCTGCCGTATTCGCCAGAATTCGCGCCCGACCAGCCGGGACGCGGCGCGGAGACGCTGACGCAAATTACCACGACGACCGGTGGTCGGGAGCGCATCGAGATTCCAAAAATCTGGAACGAGTTGCCGGTGAAATCGCGCTATGTCGAGCTTGCACCCTGGTTGCTCGTGCTCGGAACGATTTTGTTTCTCCTGGAAATCTTGGAGCGGCGCACCGGCTGGGTTTCCCGATTATTCAGACCCCAAGCAGCCGTGGTGGCCAAGGCTGGACCGAAAGAAACAGAAACGTCTCAACCCGCCGTTTCACATAAACCTATCAAGCCTATTTTCCCCTGGCTCGTCCGCAAACCGTCGCGGACGCTCCCCATGACTCCGGCTGCGAAAATTAAAACCCACACACCGGATTCAGCCGAACCTGCCAAACCAAAATCTGCACCAAATACACCTGTCAGCACGGAATCTGCGATTGATGCATTGCGCAAGGCCCGTGAACGCGCTAATCGCCGCACAGACAAAGAGCTATAGTCATCAATACCAGGCGCGGCTGAATTTTGGCGAGTAACGGTAGGCAAACCGCGCGCGGTGATTTTTGTTTCATGCCGTTACAGAAATGCGCGCGGAAAAAAGTTTCAAACCAATACAGTCACCGCATCTTGAAGGGTTCAATTTGGAGGCAGCGGGAAACCAAAACCGGAAGCCAAACAGCGGCGAGGAGAAAGCCGGCTGGATAACACCACTTAACGGAGTATCCTGAATAATCTGGCTCTCCTAAAACAAAAGCCACGCCTGCCAGACCGGTCGGAGCGCAGGAAAAATTACGGCAATGGGGACGGCGGCGTGGCCTCGGTGGTCGCGGAAACCTGTCCACGTTAAGCTTCCTACCGGGCCAATGCAGTTGAAGTAGCCTTCGACCACCTTGATCTGCTCTGGGGTCATCTCGCTGACGCCCTGGAAGTGCTGGATCATTTGCTCCACCAGCCGGTCGAACTCCGCTCTCCGCAAGTCCGGGAGAAAGAGAGAGGAGGCCGAGGCCGCAGGCCCGGCCTTCTTCCTTTTTAGATCGGTCGAGGCTAAGGGGTGTGGGAACGCAGGAAAAGGGACAGGAGAAGGGGAGCAAGGTTCAGGGTTGCTCTTGTTATTGTAAGTTGGCCCCTTGAGGGACCATGTACTGGTGACGAAACGACCGTGTTTTCCACGCAATTTTAAGCCCGGATTACCGCGACACGTATCGGCCAATTCAGGGTGTTTCGGCGCCTGCTTAATCGCACCACCGGATATTCCCAGTGTTTTGCCATGGGCGCGAGCATCGAAAGATTTTCCCACAAATTGTAGTCCGCACGCTTCCATAGTTGTTTGCAGGTGATAGATGATGGCCGCAAAGCAATGACCGCTCAAAACGAGCGCGAGGCCGAGGAGGAGTTTGGGGTTCATGGTTGGCGATATTTCAATTTTTCCAAGCTGTCACGCACCTCGCGCATAAATTCAGAATCTTTTGAAGCCGCTTCAACCGTAATAACGATGTCCGTGCCCGGAAGCACTTCCCGTAAAACTTCCTTTCTCAATGCCTGCCATCGTTTCGCTGTTTCAGCCAAATGCGGGACAGGCGGCGGCGTTGCAAATTTGGCCGTGATACAAAGATAAATATAATCGTCTTCTGTGCCGAATCTTATTTTTCCATCAGATGCAGTGCGAAAAACAACTTGTTGAAGCATCGAAGAATCTACTCCCATGTCAACAAACTCTTCGTGATACGGTTCAAGGTGGCTGAGGTTGATGGATTCTGGTTTCAAATAACGCAATTCGGAATAATTTGTAACATCCTTGCGAAGCTGTGATTCAATCGCGGCAATGCGTGCCTTCACCATTTCATCCATGTCGGAATCACACACCGGATGTTTGTTATTATTTTTCGACCACCAATCACGCCACCAAGCGACCAACTGATGCCTTGAGCCGCGATTATCCCACTGCGCGTAGTTTTCACCCCAAGTGCGTTTGGTCAACTCGCCCAGAGCTTGGTTCGCCAATGAAGGAATGCCCGCATGAACTCCGGGACAATCGAGCATATTGATCAACGGCTCAATCACTCCGGGGTCGTTGATTAGATTCGCGCTGACCAAATCGCGCAGGAGTTCAACTCGTTCGGCATCGCGCCAATACTGCCGGCGTAACACAGCTTCAGTCGCTGTGTCGTGTGCCTCCGGTATGGGCAATAATTTGTCCACCGTTTCCGCTGTTATCACAAGGCCATTGGTCGTGCGCAGCGAAAGTTCGCTGGCGGCAGCCAAGGCAATCTTGTTGCGCTGCGAAAGCGGCAGCTTTTGAAAATGCACGGCTCTGATGTCGCGAAACTTTTTGCCCGGAAAAGCGTCAGCCAGCAACGAATCGAAACTTTGTCCGCCGCTTGTTGAAGACAGCCTATTGTCAACAAAATCGTCTTCGGTCTGTTCAGTTTTGGAGCAGCCAAGTAACCCGCCGCTCAAAACGAGCGCGAGGCCGAAGAGGAGTTTGGGTTTCATGGTTTCACCTTCTTCTCATTGGGTTGGATCCGTGACGCGCCCCAAGAAAAGCACGCTGCCATTGCGATTGTCGCGGATGAGGAACAGAAACGGATGATCGGCGCGGAAGACCGGTATGGGCCGCAGATTCGATGGGGCCGCACTCCCTGCCATCACAGTTGCCGTGGCGGCGGCGGCTTCCGTGCCCTCCTCGTTGACCTCCACGAACGCCTTGTGTATGACATCACTGATAAATAAATCCTTCCTTCCGTCCATGCCTGAAAAGTCAGACCGACTGCTGAACGCATCTGTCATTCCCAGCGCAGCCAATGTTCCCGCCAATTTGAACTCCGAGGTTGACTTGAACTTCGCCAGGAATACCGCGACTTTTTGACTCCGCAGGTTCGCTGCCCAGGAGGTCAGGTTCTCCGCCGTCAATCCGGCTTCGAGATCGCCGAGTCCATCCACCTTGGTCGGTAACAGCACCAGCATCGAGAGATCGCCGCCCGCGTAGGGCAGTTCGAGAACCTGCAGGCCGGGAGATTCGGCATAACGGAAATCATGGGTCTGCCGCATCAGCGGCGCTGTGACCGACTTTTCCAATGACATGTGAAACGGTTCGTTCTCTGTGAGTCTGGCCTCAAACTGGCTGGCCCAGTTGCCCTTGAAGAAAATGGC
This sequence comes from Limisphaerales bacterium, assembly GCA_003151855.1. Lineage (GTDB taxonomy): Bacteria > Verrucomicrobiota > Verrucomicrobiia > Limisphaerales > UBA11358 > UBA11358. The sequence goes on from PLYV01000222.1 coordinate 27,038, forward strand.
ATTGACCAGCACCAGCAGGGTTGAGCCATCAACCATTCCGGGTTTCAGCAACTCGACAATTTTTCGGTTGGTCCGGGCCTCGACCCAGTCATTGATCGTTTTGCGCGCGGCTTCGGTGTGCCCGCTGTAATCAACCGGCTGGATGGATGAACCGTAGTATTTCTGGCACAGGGCGAGATAGTCCGGCAGAAACGCCAAGCCCTTCTGCGGCCAGAGCGAGTTGGCCACGGCGAGCTTAACCTGGCCTTTCTGCTGCACCGCCCCGAGGTCCGCCGCCAACGCGGCAAAGGCCTGGGGCAGTTTGTCCGCCAGCAGATCAAAACGCAGCGTCTGCGCCATTTGTTTCTCCGTCTCGCCCCGCGCCCCGCCACAAGTCATGGCCAGCGCCGTCGAGATGCTGTAAGGGGAGAAGAACACGTTGCCCGCACGCGTCCGCAGCTTGCCATACAGGTCAATCGCAAATCCAGTGTTGCCGGCGACAACTTTCCGGGTGTCAGAGGCTGGCTCACCTGCGTGAACAATGCCGGAGCAGCCGATTAACCCGCCGCACAAAACGAGCGCGAGGCCGAGGAGGAGTTTTGACTTCATAATTGGTTAGACGTGGTTTCCGGTTCAATGCTCCCCATCCGTCAAATGCGGCCAGCGGATTCAGACCAAGGATTTGTCTTTCTGACCGGCCATTCAAGCCTTTCGTTCATTGTTTCACAAAAAGAGTGGCCTCACTGAAATCGTTCTCCGCCGTGTATCGCCTCACACATGACAACTTTGCTGCCCAACGGCACTATGGTCATCCCTCAAACCGCAGCACACCCAACGACTCTGGCCGGCACCAGCACGTCGGTCTGCGAGACGCCTTCAGGTTGGGAAGGACGAATGGCTCTTATTGACACCGCAGCTTCAGTTGGCTTGAGTGTAAGCCTTGGAGAGACAGTCATTACTTCAAGTGAGGGCAACCTGCCATGAGAGTTTACTTTCACCACTCCATTGGGCAGGAGAGGACTGCTTCAAGTTCCTTTTGCTTCAACGAATAGGATATAAGCCTACACACCAGTTTCTGGTTCTCCACCAGCGAGACGGTTCATCTGCCAGGAACCCCGATGTCGAAGCCGACGCTCATGCGCTGATGAAATAGATTGAACTTCCACCGCCTTTCCGTTGTCATTTCCCGTATCAAGCCAAAATGGGAAAAACGCACCGGGGAAGAATTTTGTCTCCGACATTGTCTGGGCGGCCATTTAACATAAATGACCAGTGATGACATGGCTTTGGTTCAGGCTTATGCCGCCGAGCAATCGGAGCCGGCGTTTGCCGCGCTTGTTACACGCCATGTCGGGCTGGTGCATTCGGCGGCGCTCCGCCAATTGCGCGACGAGCATCTGGCGCAGGACGTCACGCAGGCGGTGTTTGTCATCCTCGCGCGCAAGGCCGGTTCGTTGTCCCCGGAAACCGTGTTGTCCGGTTGGCTTTATCGCACCACCTCGTTCGCCTGCGCGGATGTCCGCCGCCGCGAAATGCGCCGTCAACAACGTGAACAGGAGGCCCTCATGCAAGCCAGCATCGAATCCCAAACCAGCGACACTCAAACGGTCTGGTCCAAACTCGCGCCCATCCTCGAAGAAAACATGGCCCGCTTGCGCGACCGCGACCGCGACGCGCTCGTCCTGCGCTTCTTCGAAAACAAATCCATCAGGGAAATTGCCACGACGCTCGGTCTTGACGAACGCGCGGCGCAGAAACGCGTCCAGCGCGCGCTGGAAAAATTGCGTGGTTCGTTCACGCGACGCGGCATTACTTTCAGCGCCGCGCTCATTTCCAGCGCCATCGCCGCCAACTCCGTCAGCGCCGCGCCGGCTTCCGTGAGCGCTCTCGCGGTTGCGGCCGCCGGTCGCAACGCCACCGAATCCACCGACCTCATCATGCGCGGTGCATTCAAAGCCATGCTTTGGGCCAAGGTGAAATTCGCCCTGTCCGTCGGCGCGGCCGCATTGCTCATCGGTGCCGTCACAACGATTGGCCTTACGCAATGGTCGTCCAAACTCGCTGCCGCGCCGACTAACGACCTCGCCGCAATCACGCCCGCCACGCCCGGTCCAAGCGCCTTGATTGTGGTCGGCTTGCTCGCCAGCGACGCCCCGGAGCCGATTGAAGCGCTCGCCGCCCAAACCAAAAACAACCTGGTTGCGCGCGGCTGGGCTGCGGACCACGTCGAAATCCTTTCCGGCAAAGTCACGCGCGAACAGATTTTGAAAAAGCTCCACGCATTTGCCAGTTCGACGCGCGATGAATTCTGGCTCGTGTTGCTCGGCCAATGCGGCAAGGCGCAAGGCGGCGTGCCCGCGTTTCAAGTCGCCGGCCCGCGACTCACCGCACCGGATTTGAAAGCCGCGCTTGATGCCATGCCCGGCCGCCAGTTTGTTTTTATCGGCACCGGCAACGCCGGCGGTTTTCTCCCAGTGCTGCGCGACGAACGCCGCACCGTGCTTTCCGCCACGCAGGCGGAAAACGAGCCGGACCAGCCGCGTTTCCTGCCGGCGTGGGTGAAGGCATTTGCCGCCACGCCCAAGGCACCGCTGGCCGAGATCGCCGCGCGCGCCGCCGCCGACGTGGGCGAACAATGCAAGCAAGGCAACATGGCGCAATCTGAGCACGCGCAGCTTGCCGATGCCGCCACCGGAAAGATTTTGGACGCGCCGTTCGGCGTGAATCCCGCCACCAACCAAACAGCCGCTGAAAAATAAATATGAACGCCACACCAATGCCCAAACCCGACCTCGTCACCGATGCCGATGTGGAATTGCTCCGGCAGGTGCCGACACGCTACCGCCAGCTCGCCGATGCGCTCGACCGCCGCATCGTCGGGCAGGACGAAGTCATCCGCGATCTCTTCGTCGCGCTCGCCGTGCAAGGTCATGTGCTGATGATCGGCGTGCCCGGCCTCGCCAAGACGCTGCTCATCCGTAGCCTGGCCGAGCTGCTTGATTTGCCGTTCCAGCGCATCCAATTCACGCCCGACCTGATGCCCAGCGACATCACCGGCACCGAAATTCTCGAAGAAAGCGAGGATGGCCGCCGGCAATTCCGCTTCGTGCGCGGCCCGGTGTTTGCCAGCCTGATCCTCGCCGACGAAATCAACCGNNCCGCTGCCCGAGGCGCAGTTGGATCGTTTCATGTTTAACCTGCGCGTGAATTATCCGTCGCACGCCGACGAAGTTCAGATTCTGCTCACCACCACCGGCGACGAAGCCGCGCCGCTGGAAAAAATATGGACCGGCGAGGAACTGCTAGCGTTGCAGCGCGCCGTGCGGCAGGTGCCCGTGCCGGAAACCGTCGCGCACTACGCCGTCGCGCTCGTGCAAGCGACGCGGCCCGAAACCACCACCGCTGATTTCATCAAGCGCTACGTTCAATGGGGCGCCGGCCCGCGCGCTTCGCAATATCTCGCGCTCGCCGGAAAAGTTTTCGCCGTGCTTGACGGCCGGTTCAACGTCGCCCGCGAAGACATCCAGCGCGCGGCAAAACTCGTGCTACGTCACCGCATCATCACCAACTACCGCGCCGAAGCCGACAAGCAAACTGTGGACGCGCTGATTGACCGGCTGTTGGAAACGGCGAAGTAAGAACATGCCAACGCCGCCGCCCATTTTCAGTGTCCCGCCGCCGCTGCCGCGCACCTCGCCGGCCATGGCAGCCATCCTTGACCGGCTGGTTGGAACAACGCCGGCAGCACCCCGCGTTGCGCCGCCGCGCCGCGCGCCGTTGGATTTGCAACTGCTGGCCGACCTGCCGTCGCTCGCGTTGCGTTCGCGCTGTCTGGTGGACGGGTTCTTGAGCGGACGCCATCGCAGCCCGCAGAAGGGTTCGTCCGTCGAGTTCGCCGAGTATCGCGATTACCAGCTCGGTGACGATTTGCGGCGCGTGGACTGGCGGCTGTTCGCGCGCAGCGACCGGCTGCACGTCAAGCAATACGAGGAGGAAGCGCAACTGCGCGTCTTCACCGTGCTGGATGCCAGCGCCTCGATGGATTTTACGTCTCGCAAAAGCGCGTTGAACAAACTGGACTTCGCCCGGCTCGCGCTGGCCGGCATCGCCACGCTCGCGCAACGCCAAGGCGACGCCTTCGGTCTTGGCGTCGCCGGCGCGGAACTGGCCGATTTTCTGCGCGCCCGCTCGACGTCGGCGCATTGGCAGACATTCATTGGCCGGTTGGAAAATTTTCGAGCGCAAAAACAAACCGCCTTGGCGCATTCACTCGAAGCGCTCGCGGAAATTATTCCACGGCGTTCGCTTGTTGTTATCGCCAGCGATTTTTACGAGGATTTGCCGGCGCTGGAAGCCGCCTTGAGCCGCCTGCGTTACGATGGCCACGACCTCATCGGCCTGCAAGTGCTCGATCCGCTGGAACTGGATTTTGACCTGGATCACGCCGGCATCTGGGTGGACGCCGAGAGCGGCGTGCGCCAGCATCTCGACGCACCCGCCGTGCGCGCCGGTTATCTGCAACGCTTTCGTCAATTCTGCACCCAACTGGAGGAGCAATTCCGCGCGGTCGGCGGTGACTTCGTGCAACTGCGCACCGATCAACCGCCCGTTGCCGCGCTCGCGAGCTATGTCGCGGCGAGAAAGGAGCGGACGCGATGAACTGGCTTTTACCAGGCTTCCTCGCCGGCGCGGCGCTCATCGGACTACCAATTGTGCTGCATTTACTGCGGCGCAAACCGCGCGACACGGTGCGGTTTCCGTCGCTGCGTTTTCTTGGTGAAACGGCGTTGCGCGACACGCGTCGCAACCGGCTGCTGCGCTGGCTGACGTTGTTGTTGCGCTGTCTCGCCATTGCGTTGCTGTGCGCGGCGTTTGCGCGGCCGTTCTGGGGAAAAACGCCGTCGGCCTCCCGCAAAGTGCTGGTCATTGCGCTCGACAATTCCATGAGCCAGCAGGCGCGCGGACGCTGGGAAGAAGCGCAGCGCTGGAGTCTCGGCCAGCTCGAAGAACTGACTCCCGGCGACCAAGCCGCGCTGCTCATCATGCAGCCCGAACCAACCTGGCTCGTGCCAATGACCGACGACTTGGCGCGCGTCCGCACCGCGCTGGCCGCCGCCCAGCCCGGTTACGACAAAACACGTTACGCCCGGCCGCTGCGACTCGCCGGCGACACGCTGGCCAAAACTGACGCGGGCACCAGAATTCTCGCGTGGGCTGCGGACGAACAGCGCGCCGGCTGGCGCGGCACGGATCTCGCCGAAAAACTTCCACCCGGCATCAGTTTCCGTTTCCTGGGCGCGGCGACTGCGCCGCAACGTCAGGCGGCGATCATTTCCGTCCGCCAATCCGCCAGCGGCACAAATTCGCTGGATGTTGTGATCCGTCATTTTCACCCCACTACGCCGGACCAGCGACAAATCAGTGTTTGCAATGGCAATCACGTGCTTGAGACTAAAGGCATCGCGCTTCGTCCTGGCGACAACAAATTGACCATCGCTTGCGACTGGCCCGCCGGTGCCGCCGGTTTGCGCGTGTCGCTGGATGCCGACGATTTGCCGGCGGATGATGCCGCCTGGATTGCCGCTACAACGACCGCGACGAATTGCGTATTGCTGGACGCGGCCGCCGAAACGGATTTTCTCGCTCATGCTTTGCGCGCCACGCAGAAAATACCTGGCGCGGGCTTCGAGCCGATCACCTTACCCGATCACACCTGGCCGATGGACGCCGCCGTAATCTTGCGCAACGCCGCCTCGTTCCGTGCTCCGGCGCTCGCATGGCTAGATCAATTTTGCGAGGCCGGCGGCGCAGCCTGGATTTTTGTGGATGGGAGCACCGCGCAGAAAGACTGGCTCCAGCGGCACGGCGTGCGCGTCATCACGCGTCCGGCGGCGGAAGAGCCATGGCACTTGCGTGATTGGGACGCCGAGCATCCGGCGCTCGCGGCTTTCGCCGGCCAAAGCCTGTTGCCGCTGCTCGAAGTGGAATTTTATCGCGGCTTCGACCTCGCCGGCGACGCGCTCGCGCCCATCGCCAACTGGCCGGACGGCAAAATGGCCATCGCCGAACTTGAGAGCGATGGTCACCGGCTGTTGCTCGCCGGATTTCCGCTGGACCGTGCGGCGACGGACTGGCCGGCGCAAGCGTCATTCGTGCCGTTCGTGCACTGTGCGACGCGCTGGCTGGGCGCGGTCAAAGACACGCATACCGACTGGCGCGTCGGCGACGCCATTCCGTTACCCGACAATGCCGGCACGTGGCACGCGCTCGATACGCCGACACCGCAAAAAGATTTGGCCGTGACCGGCACCGTGCGTCCGATGGTGCCGGGGCTGTATGAATTTTCCGGCAACGGTGTGAAGAAGACTTTTGCGGTGAACACCCCGGTGGAAGAATCCGATCTTTCGCCGTGGCCGAATCCGGACCAGCTCGCATCGCTCGAATCGCCGGCCTCGGCGCCTGCCAACGTGCGCATCGCCGCTGCACTGCCGACCGCGTGGGCGGCGGCGGAAAATCGCCAGCGCCTCTGGTGGTGGCTGCTGGCCGTCGGCGGCTGCGCGCTGCTGGCGGAGCTGGCGCTGGCCAATCGAACGACCCGATGAAATTTGAAAACAGGTAATCGAGGTGAAATATGAAAACAAAATCAAATCCTGAATTTCTTGTTCGTGCGCAGCATCGCGCCGCGCAATGGACGCCGCTGCTGGGCCTCGTCGCGGCCGGGCTGGCGCTGACGCTGGGGTTGTTGTGGCTGGCGCATCCGTCGTCCGCGCCGGTGGCGGACTGGCGGTTGCTGCGGCTGGGCTGGTTCGCGGGTTTCGCCGTCACCAGTCTGGGAGCGGTGGCGTTGTGGCGGGCGCGGCGGCGGACTTTGCTGCGCAGTGCGGCGGAAATGGACGCGGCGCTGGCGACGGCCAACCGCTTGGAAGCCGCCACGGCATTGTCCGGCACGCAAGACGCGATGGCAAAAGCGCAGCGCGCGGAGACGGAGCAATTTCTCCTGCAAAGCCGAATCGCTCCCCGCCGGCGCTGGCTGGCCTTGTCGGCGACACTGGTGACGTTGCTCGCCCTCGCACATGTGGCCACGCTGATTTGCTGGGCGCGGCCGGTGCAAATGGATGCCAAGGCGAAAAAGGAAGCGACTGTTGTCGCGGAGAAAAAAGCTGCGCCGGCAGCGCCAACGGCCAGCATCGAATGGAATTCGCCCGAATCCGAAACCTCGGCCACGGCCATCGAGGAAGTGCCGCTCGAAGCGGCCGCGGATTCCTCGACCGGCTTGTGCAACGCGGTTTTGGAAGTCGAAGTGAACGGCGCCCATAAACTTTCGCAGCCGATTACGGATGATTTGTCCAAACCCGGCTCGCACACGCTCAAGCCGTCCATCTACCTTGATCAGTTGGACGTGAAGACTTACGACATCGTGTCGTATCACCTGACCGCGCAGCGAATCGGTGACGCCGCGCTGCCGCCGACGGTTTCGCCGGTGCAATTTGTGCAGGTCAAGCCGGTGCGCGACGACACGTTCATCTGCGCCGGCGGCGATCAGCCGAGCCGCTGTTTCAACTATGTCACGGCGCTCAAGGCGGCGCAGTTGCGGCTGATGAAGGACAATTTCACGCTGGCCCACGCCGAGGTGAGTCACGACAACAGCGAGTGGAGCGACCAAAACACCCGCGTCGGCGGCGAACAAAATCAGCTTGCCGGTCGCACCGACGAAGTCATCGAATTGATGACGACGAATCATTATCCCGACCAGATTCTCAGCCTGGTGCGCGAGTCGCAGCCATTAATGACTGATGCCGGTGGAAAAATTGTGCGGCAGGAAAATCAGCCCGCACTCCAGCCGCAAGGCCAGGCGTTGGGCTATTTGACCGAGGTTGAGAAATATCTGAAGAATTCCATCAAGCTCGCCGGCCAGAGCCAGCAGCCGAAGGCCGCCGATCCATTTCAGCGCCCGAAAAATCTAGAACTGAAAACGCATCCGCTGACGCGTGCCGGTAAACTGGACGCGCTGGCCAAGGCGCAATCACAACTCGCGGGCGACCTGGCCAGCGGCAACACAAACTCCACGATCAAACTCACCAGCGAAGATCAGAACAACCCAGCGGCAGATGTGAGCGGCACGCCGGGAGAACGTCAGACGAAGATCAAGGAGCACATTGGTGATTTCCTCAGCGACCCGGCGATTCAAGCGGATGCGTTGAAGCATTTGCAGTCCGGGGATGACTTGGCCGGCAAATCGCAGGAACGGATTGGCCAGAATGATTTTGCCGCCGCGAGTGAGCCGGCTGCCGAGGCGGCGCGCGAGTTGCGTCAGACCGCCGAAGCGTTGCGGGCGGGCGGCAACCAAGCCGCGAAAAACAAACTCGCCGATGCGTTGCTCCAACTTTCCGCCGCCGCTGGCAACGTGCGGCGCGCGCCCCAGGCCAAGTCGGACGCGGAGGCTGCCGCAGAGTTGAAGAAAACCGAGGACGCGATCAACGAAGCCGCGAAGCAGCTTGCCGCCGAGGCGCAACGTCAGCAGGAAAATGGCGTGACTAACGCCGCCGCGCGGCTTGCGGACATGGCGAAAATACTGCAAGGCGAGTCGCTGAAACAAATGCTGGCACAGGCACAGGCCGCGCCGCGCGACGCCGCGCAAACCGAGACGCTCGCGAAGAAATTGGATGAACTTGCCGAGCGCGCCGGGCAACAGCGCAATTCTGGCCAGATGTCACGGCAGGAACTTGCTCGCCTGGTAGACCGGATGCAGCGCACGCAGGCGAACCTGAAAAATCTCGCGTCACAATGCAGCAATCCGGGCAACAATCTAGGCAAGTCGTCATCCGGCGGTTCGGGCAAATCAGGCGACCTGGCCAAGTCAGGGGAGCCAAGCAAGTCCACCGGCCAGGGCAAAGCCAGCGAACCCAACAAATCAAGCACGCCCAATCCTTCAGCCAGTGCATCGGGCGGAGGCAACGCCGCCGTGGCGAATGAGCCGTCGCACGCGCGCGGGCCGGAAATGAGCCGGGCGGACATGCAGCGCGCGGAAGGCGCTCAATTACTGGACGAATTGCGGCTCGACAGCGCGGAGGCGAGTGCGGTGGTGTCCGATCTGATTTACGTGAAGAAACTCGATGAGGTTTTGCGTGTAGCCGAAGGCAAGCCCGCCGAATCGAAAGATTTCGCGCCGCTGCTTTTGGAAATTGATGCTCCGCTGACGGGCGTGATTAATTCACTGCAAACGAAGCTGGCGGGAATGCGCCGGCAGTTTGAGTTGGCGTCGAAGGAACCGGCCGGCGCGCCGCCGGCGTATCGCGAAGCCGTGGCGGATTATTTCGAGCAGGTGTCGCGCGATTACCAACCGGAAAAGAAATGAGTTTCAAATCGCAGAGTTCTCTGCAGTAAAAAATGTCTCACATTGAATGGCAATTTGGCGGTTGGCTGCGTGACTGGTCAGCGCTGGGGGCGACCACGTTGCTCGTGGCGCTGGCCGTGGCGGGCTTGATTTACGTTGTTTGGTTTTATCGCCACGCGGCGGGCGCATTGACGCCGCGAGCACGGCGGTGGCTGGTGGGATTGCGCGCGGCGGTGGTGTTGCTGTTGTTGCTGTGCCTCGCGAATCCGGAACGCGTGGAAAAAACGGCACCACCGAAAAAGCCGTCGCATACACTGACTGTGCTGGTGGACCGGTCGGCGAGCATGAGCGCGCCGGATCATCGCGGCGGCACGCGGCTCGCGGCAGCGGTGCGGCGCTGGAAACAGGTGGAACCGTCGGCGAAACAGAATTTTTCCAGTGTGAATTACCGCCGGTTTGCGAATGACGTGCAATCGGCTTCATCGCTCGATGACGCGGTCAACGCCGGCGCGACTGGAAGCGAAACGCATTTGTTTGCAGCCCTGCGACAGGCGTTGGCGGAAAATCCGGCGGCGGTCGTCTGCCTGACGGACGGTTTGGATACGAGCAAGGATGACGCGCAGAAATTCGCTGCCGAGGCAACGGCGCAAGGAGTGCCGATTTATTTTGTGCCGGGCGAAAACCATTTGTTGCCCGGTTCGAGCCTGGAACTGCACGAGGTGCAAGCGCCGGCGCGTGTGTTGCGGCAGACGGAGTTCACGGCCACGGCCGTCATCGAGACCGCGGTGGCGAAGGACCAGCAATTGCCGGCTGAACTGTGGGTGAATGGCAAGAAGACGGCGTCCACCCAACTGGCGGTGCGCGCGGGTCACAACACGCTGTCGTGGCCCGTGACGGTGGGTTCTGGCGAGCCGGGTTCGTTGACGCTGGAATTTCGCGTCGGCGACCAGTTGGCTTCGGCGGTGGCGGATGTGGTCGAAAGCAAAACGATGGAGGTGTTGTATTATCAGGGCGCGCTGCAATGGGGTTATCGATTTTTGCGCGGCGCGCTGGAGAGTGATTCCAGTTTCCGGCTCACGGCGATTTTGAATCCGGCATTGCAAGTGCAACTCACGGCGGCAAACGGTCCAAGCTTGACGGATTTGCCCGAAGATGCGGCCGAATTGCGGCGGTTTCAGATCGTCGTTCTGGCGCACGTTTTCGCGGATCAACTGACGCCGAAACAGCAACAGGCGCTCGTGGATTACGTGCGCGGCGGCGGCGGCGTGCTGTTCATCTCGCCGGATTCGCAGGCGACCGAAGGCTTTTCCGGCACGGCGCTGGAGCAGATGTTGCCGGTGGTGTTTGCCACGCGCAACGACCCGGCGAATGCCGCGGTGCAGCAGATGCAATTTCAGTTGTCCGTGAATGCGGCGCAGTCGGGCGACGAGACGCTGGCGAGCGGCAGCCAGGCGATCACGCTGCGGCCGTTTGCGCTGCCGGCGGGTGCACAATATTCGTCGGCGAGCAGATTGTTTGCGACGAACAGTGAAACCGTGCCGCAATTCGCCGCGAGTGCCAAAGTCCGTTCCGTGAAATCGGGCGCCGAAACGCTCGCGGTGAGCGGCGTTGGCACGCCGGAGGTGCTGTTGGCGCGGCAACGGTTTGGCAACGGTTTCGCGGCGGCGCTGACGACGGATTTGTTATGGCGCTGGAAATTGTCGCTGCCGAGCGACAGCCATGCGGTGGAAAAATTTTGGCAACAGCTCCTGCTTTCGCTGGCACCGACCTCGGGCGAAGGTTTGCGCGTGGTAAAAATTACGCCGTCGGCCGCTGTTAACGCGCCAGTGCTCTTTTCGGCCAATGCGGAAGCCGCGCCGGTATTTGAAGCCATCTCGCCCGGCGGCGCGCGGCAGCGAATGACCGTTTCCGATGCCTCGACGGCGGAGCATCCGGCGTGGGTGGCGGGTTTCGCGCCAACCGCAACCGGCCGCTGGGAGGTGCACGCCACGGATGCGGCGGGCCGGCAGGCGCGCGTGGTGTTTCTGGTTGGCGAAAAGTCGGTGTCGGCGGAATTGCTCAATCTGCCGGCGGATGTGGCGGGCATGAAACAGTTGGCCGAAAGCACGGGCGGCGCGCTGGTGCAGGATGCGGCGGATTTTCAAGCGCCGGTGGAGGCGGTTGCCAAGCTGGTGTCCAAAACACCGGAACCACTTTGGAATTCCGGCGTGCTGTTGGTGGCCATGCTGGGACTTTATTCCACGGAATTGATCGCCCGGCGGCGCTGGAAATTATTATGAAAGGAATTTCTGAAACTTCCCGACGGCGTTTTCTGCGCACGCTGCTGGCCAGCGCGGCGTTCCCCAGCGTGAACCAACTGCTGGCCAGCGCCGGCGAAGTTCGCGGCCCGCTGTCGCCGTGGGCACGGTTGCAGTTCCCGTGCCGGGGCGGCGATAACAACAATTGGAATGTGTGGCCGAACGGCGACCTCAAACTGATTGACGAGCTTCGCGCCACCAGTCCTACCAATGTTGACAGGCGTTGGAACGTGGCGAACATCTCACGTCTCGAAACGATGACACCGTTTCCGTTTCTGTTCATGCACTCCGAGGCTGCGCCGGAATTGAGCGGGACGGAATGCGCGAACCTGCGCGAGTATCTGCTGCGCGGCGGATTTCTGTTCGCCGAGGATTGTGTCAACGGCAAGTTCCACAGCGACGGGAGCAAAGATGCGTTTTTCCGGCGAATGGCCGAGGTGGAGTTTTCCCGGATTTTACCCGAAGCAAAACTGGAGCGGCTCCCCGATGACCATCCGGTGTTTCACTGCTTCCACCATTTCCAAAACGGCCTGCCGCACATGCAGGGCATACCGCACGGGCTGCACGGACTGATCCTGAACGGGCGCGTCGTCGCGCTGTTATCGCCATCGGACATCCACTGCGGCTGGACGAACGGCGACGAGTGGTTCGGCCATGAAAAGCGCGTGCAAGCCATGCAAATGGGCGCCAACATCTACGTTTACGCCATGACCGCGCCAACTGGCGGGTGATAAATTTCAAAAGTTAAAATGGCCACCTCCATCACACGTGCACGTTTTTTGAAATTGCTGTTTAACGGCGCGGTTTTCACTTCCGGCATGGCGGCCTTCGGCGGCGGCTTTGACCATTTGCGCAGCGATCGTGTGGGCTGGGTGCGGTTGAAAACACCGAGCACACAGTGGCGGCGGCACGCGGGCGCGGACCCGGTCTTGACGAGGTTTTTCCGCGACGAAACGACGTTGAACATCGATCCGGTCTGGTATGTGGCCGACGCGGATAACATGGACGAACTCCGCCGATATCCGTTGCTGTTTTCACAGGGCGTCAGTTTCATCACCAGCGACGTTGGCCGCAGCAACCTCGCCGAATATGTTCGCCGCGGCGGTTTTGTTCTGGTGGATGCGTGTCACGACCCTCGCGTCACGCCGGATTTTGACCAGTTCCTGCGCGACCAAATTGCGTTTTACGCCTTGGTGTTGCCGGAAGCGCAAATTGTTTCGCTGCCGCCGACGCACGACGTTTACCGCTGTCACTTCCAAATTCCCGATGGCAAGCCGCCGCATACCTTCGCGAGCAATATCTTTGATCCACGCAAGGTGCGACACGGGCTTTACGGTGTGATGCTCGGCTCGCGCATGGCGGGCATCATCAGCTTGTGCGGCTGGCAATGCGGCTGGGACCATGTGACCGAGAATCCGAGCGCAGCGCCGGTGGGAATCGAAGATGTGGCGTGCATGCGGATGGTCGTGAACATCTACATCTACGCGATGATGCAGGGCGCGTGATTATGAAGGAAATTTCCCGGGCACAATTTCTGAAAATACTGCTGCCGAGCTTGGTCTTCCTGCCAAGCGCGATGGCATTTGGCGGCATAAAGGATAAGTTGCGCGGCGACATTGTCGGTTGGGCGCGGCTGAAAACCAGCAGCCCGGTATGGGAGCGGCATTCGCGGAGCGATCCGGAGCTGATGCGCTTTTTCCGCGAACAGACGACGCTGAACATCACCCCCAAGTGGTATGCCGCCGACGTGGAAGACCTGGCCGAGATGTGCAAATATCCGCTACTGTTTTCACAGTCCATCCAGATGGTGCAGGATGCGGCAGGCCGGACGAACCTCGCGGAATATATGCGGCGCGGCGGGTTTCTGCTTGCGGATGCGTGTTGCAACCACAATTACAATCCCGACTTCGACGTGTTTCTGCAAGACCACATCAAGGCGCTGGCAGTGATTTTGCCGGAGGCGCAAGTGCGGGAGTTGCCCACGAACCACGATATCTACCACTGCCATTTCCAGATTCCAAACGGCTATCCGCCGCACACGTTTGACGGCAACATTTACAATCCGCGCAAGGCGCGGCTGGGCTTGTATGGCGTGACGATCGGCACACGGATGGTGGGGGTCGTCAGCCTGAGCGGATTGCAATGCGGCTGGGATCACATGATCGCGCCGCCAGACCACAACGTGGCCTGTATGCGGATGCTGGTGAACATCTACATCCACGCATGATGCAGGGCGCATGAGTCAGCCCGACAACTGCCGGTCGAGCGAACGGAACTGAATCGCTTCGGAAATGTGGTCGCCGGAAATTCTCTACACGCCGGCCAAGTCGGCAATCGTCCGCGCTCCTCCTTTGTGTTCCGCGAATTGAAAGGCAATGATGGCAACACCGTCAGCCTGCACAAGGGCCTGCAACATGCGGGTGACGACATTGCCTTGAGGTTGTCGCCGTGCTGCTATAGAACACTGCGGATCGTATAGCGACCCCTACAGGACGACGGTGTCGTCAATCGCCGCACTGTGATAGCCGGGGCAGACCGCCGGTCTTCTTGTTTACCTCGATCACTGGCCCGCCTGTAGGCGACCGAGGGTCGTCCCGCCACCAGCCTCGGTCGTCCCAGTGCTGGTGATTCCACCGTCAGTTCCACCCAGGGTCTTGGTGACTACCGTCTGGGGAGCTCGGTGCTACCATACGCGGGTTATAGCGGCGCTGCTATGGTCGCCGAGGGCTTTGTAGAGTCCCATACAGGTCAACCACGGCGCGGTATGCACAGTCATGATTAGCTGGACGGCGGCATACATCGCTGGTGCTGGCCGGTGCCGGGGATACTCGGGATCTTGAGCGCATTGTCCTGCGCATACTTCACGCCCGCCGCCACCTTGCCCTTGTAGTGGGCATCGCCGCACTGTGAGAGCCGGAGCGTTCCAGGCGCATACCTGACATGCTGTCCTTCAGGCAGGGACCAGAGCAGTCACGGCTGCCCGAGGCGGAGCCAGAATGGTCGGCAACGGGGCTAAAACGAATCCACCGGCCGCCGGGGGACTTTTCTCAATACGTTGCGCTGACGCAACCCTCGCTTCTTTTTCGCTCTTATCCCTTTCATGGAGTTCTTGAATGAACACGCTCAAAAAGATTGCTGTCGGGGTGAGAACACAATGCTCAAGATATTCCTTCAGCCGTTTTGGTGCTTCAAGACGTATGCTCGGATGTAATGCCATGGGCAATGTAAGGTTGCCATTTGTATTGACTATTCTCTTGCCCGAGGTCGTATCGATGACAATGGAATATTTCACCAACAGACTATCACCTGAGACCAACGGTGTCGGCTGATTCGCGTTTGATTTATTTTCGTTCATAATGTTTGTGCCTTTCAGGGGTAAGAATCGTCTTAAAATGATATTGACCGCAAGTGTCGGCAGGTCTTTCCGGTAAAGAATTCTCCACCACCCCGTCTCCATGCGTCTCCATCCGTCTTACTTGAATCTCCGGGGTCGCAACCGGACATGGGTATAACCCCGGCAATACCTGCCGTGCCTTTGTAGCTTGCGCGATTTACCTCCGCGGAACATGCGCTCAATATAGTCCGGAAAGCATATCGGCTGGCTCGGTCACATCGTAGTCAGAACCATGAAAGTTGGGCGGCGTCATTTGAATACTTCCGGTAAGCGTTTTAGCGATTTGCGGACAATCTCCGGCGAAGTGTGCGTGTAAAGCTGGTTCACGGCGTCGGAATTGTGGCCGACAAGTTCACGCGCCACCATTTGCGACGCGCCGCGCTCTTTCAACATGGTCACGAAATTATGCCTCAAGCTGTGGTAGCTTAACGGGCTAACGGCGCGACGGCAGGAACGGCCAGCACCCTGATTTGTCCGCTGGTATTTTTCAGACAGGCCGGCGGCAACAAGGATGTCACGAAACGCGGAGCTTAACGGCGCGGCGTCGTCCGCGTTGTAAATCGCGGCGTATTCTGGAAACAAAAAACTTTCCGGCATGGCCTTTGGCGATTTGCGGCGGAGTTCGGAAAGCAGGTTTATCAGGAACGGCGACGCCAGCGGGATTTTAAGAACGTCCGGCGATTTGATGTCCACGACCGTAACGACCTGATTTTTCAAGTCCACGTTGCGCCAGCGCAAGGTGGTGACATTGCCCAAACGCAAGCCGGTGTAGAGTCCAAAGACGATGGCGAAACGCCAGAAGTCATCCGGCGCGACGGCATAGACGGCGCGGATTTCCTTTTCTTCAAACGGACGGCGGGCAACGGCAACTTCCTCTTTTGATTTTTTGTAAGTCGCAACGTCTTTGACCGGGTTGCTCCTGATTTTTTTATTTTTCAGCGCGTGAGCGAAAAACGCATTTAAGACTTTGCGGTGTCCGTTCGCAGTCGAGGCGGATGTCCGCGCTTTGACGCTGTTTAAGAATTGCTCAAGCAGTTCGCCGGTAACGTCGCCAATCAGCGGAGCGGTGTCGCCCGCATGAAAGTATTCCAGAAACGCATTGAGTCGGCTGCGGTAGCTGACAAGCGAGCTTTCCGTGTTTTGCCCTTTGAAGCTTTCCAGATACGTTTCAACGGCGGCGCGCAAGGTGATCCGTTCAAGCTCGCGGCCAGTCAGTGAATTGTAAAAATCATCGGTCAACCGCTTTTCCCGGCTGGCGTCGGACATGAGGTCAAAGAGCGCAAGTTTCTTTTCAGCGTCGGCGCGATTTGCTACCTTCGTCGAACGATTGAACAATTTATTTCCAACTCGCCAGCCGATTTGCCAGAACTGCGAGCGCGGATGTTTGTATAGCCAAGCCATGCCCGGAATATACACGTCCAAGCAAGTCCAAGCAAATCATATTTGTCCACTATGCCTCAACATAGATAAATGCCAATAAAACAGACTTCTTTACCCCCTATTATGAAACCACGCGTCCGTTTTGCCCCCTCGCCCACCGGTTACCTCCACATCGGCGGCGCGCGCA
>PLYV01000108.1 GCA_003151855.1 Limisphaerales bacterium
GTGTTACCGATGTTCTGACTGCGCCGAACGCATGATGCGACTATTTTTCAGGTTTCCGGTTTCAGCCCTCAGATTTTCCCCGCCGGTTTCAGGTTTCATTTTCCCACCCGGCCCGTGTGCCGGGCATTGGCCCGGAACATCGGCCAAGGGCTGTTGGCCGGCGGCAGCGCCTCGCCCGGCGGCTGGAGGGCGTAAAGCCAGCCCCCGGCGCAGGCATAAAGGATGCCCGCCCGATCCATCACCAGCGCGGCGCTCACATTCGCATTCAAATCGGCCCGCCACAGCCACTGGTCGGGGAACGCCACCGCCCGCACGGTCCGCCAGGGGATGGAATAATAGAACCGGCCCGGCACCGCCACCGCTGAAACCTCCACCGGCACGGGCGAACCCGAATGCCAGAGCTTCTGCCCCTCCCGGGACACGACCAGCGTCTGGTCATTCAGGCCGAGGCAGATGTTTCCATCCGCAGCCAGCACCGGTGAGGATTTCGTGGTGCTGCCGGTGTGATAGCGCCAGGCTTCCCGCCCGTCCGGGTTCACCGCATACAGGTTGCCGTCCAGCGAACTGAAATAGATCGTCCCCGCCACGCCGAGGGCGGGCGAGGAGATGATTTCGCCGCCGGTCAAAAATTTCCAGCGCACCGTGCCGTCCGGATTCAGCGCGTAAAGGTTGCGGTCGTGCGCGCCAAAGTAAACCGTCCCGTCCGCCGCGATCGCCGGGGAGGAATCCAGAATCGCCCCCGTGGCAAATTTCCATTTCACCGTGCCATCGGGATGGAGGGCGTAAAAGGTTTTGTCCCAGCCGCCAAAGTAGAGGGTGCCATCCGCCGCAATCGCCGGGGAGGCGTCCACCCACGCGCCGGTGGCGAATTTCCATTTTAATTTTCCCGCCGGCGTGACCGCGTAGAAGGTCCGGTCGCGGGAACCGAAATAGACCGTGCCGTCGTCGCCAATGGCCGGCGCGGAGATGATTTCGTGCCCGGCCTGGAACCGCCATTTTGCCCGGCCGTCCGGGGTGACGGCGTAAAGGGTGCCATTGAACGTGGCCAGATAGAGGGTGCCGTCATCGGCGATGGCCGGCGCGGAACAACTGGAATTGTAAGGCAGACGGCCCGTGAAATCAAAAAACCAGAGGTTGGTGGCTGCCAACTGCGGTGTTTCGGCCCGCCCCGCCAAGCCGCCCAGCAACAGGCCACCTAGGAACAACGCACGCCACCCGATTCCCTGAAACCGGGCGGTGACAGAATAAATCCGGACACAGGTCATGGCCGCGAGTAAAGCAGCGCGACCACCCCGGCGCAACCCCCAACTCGTCTCCGGCCCCGGCACCAAACCGAATCCAAGCGGACAACTTTTAACGCCAGGACGCCAAGGCGCGAAAATTATCAACTCCTTTTTCCGCCCGACTTGAGCGCCACCGTTTTGTGGGCGCCAAACGGCCGCCCGGCACCGGCCGGGTTTGGGTGCATTTACCTTGCGCCGTGGCAATACACTCCTGCTGCTTGGTTCCGGCTAGAACGGCGCTTTGCCCGGGCACTGTCAAATTTATAAAATCCCATTGTCGGCGCGGTGCCGGGACGGCACATTACCCCGGTGAAAATTCTGATTGATCAGCACCTTCCGTTTCTGTTGGCCCACGGCGGGGCCAACACGCAGGTGGAGCAGACCAGGCTGGCACTGGAACGCGCCGGGGTGGAGGCGGAATTCCTGCGCTGGTGGGACGAAAACCAGCGCGGCGACCTGATCCATTTTTTTGGCGTGCCGACCGCCGGTTATCTGCAACTTGCACAGCTCAAGCACCTGCCTGTCATCACCAACACGCTGTTCACCGACACCTGCAACCGTCCGCTTGCCCGCCTAAAACGGCAGGGCTGGCTGGTAAAAACAATTTTGGCGCTGCCGTTCGGCGAAGGTATCAAACAACAGTTGACCTGGCGCACCTACCAGCGCACCGACCACAATGTCGTGAGCCTGGAGGCCGAAAAAACCGTGTTGCAAGTGGTCTATGGTGTGCCGGCGGAACGCATCACCGTGGTGCCGATTGGCTTGACGGAAACATTCATGCGCGCCGGAGCCGCCCCGCGCACGGAGCCATACCTCATCTGCACCGGCACCATCACCGAACGCAAAAATTTTGTCGAGCTGGCCCAGATGGCCCGCGCCGCGCAGACCCCCATCCTCTTTGTCGGCAAGCCCTACCATCCCAACGATCCGTATGGGCTGCGTTTCAAGAGCCTGGTGGACAACCAATGGGTGAAGCATCAGCCCCATGTGGATTCCGAATGGGAAATGGTGCGGCTGCTCCAATCCGCGCGCGGCTTCGTGTTCATGAGCAACTACGAGAACTGGTGCCTCTCCGCCCACGAGGCGGCGGCGTGCGGCTTGCCGCTGCTGGTGCAGGATCAAAACTGGTCCCGCGAACGTTTCGGCAACCAGGCACGGTATTTTCCGACCATCGGGGTGACGGCGGCCAACATCGCCCTCTTGAAACAGTTTTTCCACGATGCCCCCGACCTGCCTGGGCCACAGCTACAACTCCATGGTTGGGATGCGGTCGCGCAACAGCTCAAGGCGGTCTACGAGAAAGTTCTGGCCGCCTGAAACTCACTCCCCTGCACCGGCGGACGGCTTAGCCGCAATATTTTTTCACCATGAAGTGCCTGAAGGGCATAAAGAATTTCAGGGGCGGCACCTGAAGACGAATTCAACCTTCATGTTCTCCCTGTGCTTCATGGTGGATTAGCTCAGGCTCAAAACCTCCGCCAGATTTTTGGCGACCGTTTCGGCGGGAATATCCTGGATGCAGAGGGGGCGGTCATGGATGCAGGTCCAGTTGCACCCAAAACACGGCACCCGCTGGGTCAGCCAGCGGAAGGTCGGCGACTCGCCATCGATTTCATAATTTCGTTAAATTGATTCAAGGTAGTATTAATCTGCGCCTCCGGCTTCGCCAGCATATTGGAGAGCTGTGTTTTATTGCTGGAAACGTTGCTGGATTTTTTTGGTCAGCCAGTGTCCGAAGTTGATGGCCGGCAGTTCAATGTATCTGTAGGTGATGGTGGAACAGCCTATGGTGGCCGTTATGCTTGCCATAATTGTTAGTAAAAACAGGGCGGGTTGGTAAATGACCCCTAAATAATTCAATAGTCTTACAAACTGAGGTAATAGGCACAAAATAATTATGAATTGCAGGAGATAGACCGAATAGGAAATTCGGCCTAAAAATACTAGCGGCTTGCGATTAAGGAAATGTTGTATGCGTTGAGCGTTAAGAGTTGAAAGCAGAATCCCTGCGCAGCCAATGGATGCGACCACCCATCCATATTTCAATGCCGCCGCCGACCCGCCAAACAACTTCCCGGACAACGGGCCAGCTTATGACCCGGCCTACGGCTAGCGGCCACACGAAGATGAAGCTGTGCCCCAGCAAAACCGCCAGTGCGGCCAGACCGCGAATGCTGGCCAGAAATTCCAGGCGGTGCGGATGGTGCTGCATATATCAGGCTTGGCGTAATACCTCCCGATATATTTCGAGGTGCCGCTGGGCGACGGAAACCGGCTGATAGCGCTGGCAAAATTCCAAAGGCGGACGGGCGGGCCTAGGTTCCCGATAGGCTTCCGCCACCAACCATCGGCGGACGGCGTTTTTCATTTCGTCCCAGTTGTCTAGACCGAAGATTTGAACCGGCTCAACGCCCTTGGCAATGTCCCGAATGGCCCCAACATCCGAGGCAAACAGATATAATCCCCGGGCGATGGCTTCTGCAAAGGTGAGGCCAAACGACTCTTCATTGGAAAAGTGGATCATGGCGGAGGCCCGGTCAAACAGCCGGCAAAAGGCGGTATCATCCAGTTTCTGGACGTGCGAAAAACCGCCATGTTTGCGGTTCGCCTGTTCCAACCGCGCGGCAAATTGCGCGGCATACGCTTGGGCTGGCGCGGCGACGCCAACAAACAAAGTGTTAAATTGCAGTCCTTCCGCCCGCAAGGATTCCAGCGTTGCCAGCACTTGGTGCTGCCGCTTTCTTTCACTGATGACGCCCACATTGATCAGCACTGGTTTGTCGTTCAAAGGCGCGCTTGTTCTGGGGAAATCAAAAAACATTCCTTGAATGGCGTTGGGAACCAGCCAGGTCTTGACCCGGTATTTTTCAACCAAATCTTTCACATAGTCGGAAATGCAGATGATGCCATCGGTTCGCGGCAGCGTGAAATTTTCCAGCCTGGCCGCCAGCCAGAGGAAACTGCCGGGACGCGACCGGTAAACTTTTGCCACCGCTCCCATGTTGCCGTGGATGGTCACTACATTGGGAAACCCGGAAAATACCGCGCTGATGCCACAATCCATTTCTGTGCCCTGGCCGTGAACAATGTCCGGCTGGATTTCACGAAGCTTCTTCCGGGTGGCGCGGATGCAGCCTTGATAAAAAGTGCGCATCCAGCCGATCTTGGGGACAACGAGACTGTGAAAATAAATGTTCGGCGCGATTTTTTCCGGCGATTTGACCGGCTGCCGGATGCAGGAGACGACATGCACCTCCACTTCCGGCAATGCGGCAAAGCCTTGCAGCAATGCTTCGGGTGCCGTGCCGAAAAACGGCTCGTCCTTGTCGAATTGTTTGGCTTGCTGCCGGTTGTCGGTCGTGAGTAGGGCGATTTTCATCGGGTGCTGGAACCAATTTTTAGAAAGTATAGGTTTGGACTTGTGGGCCTAGCAAGACCCCTTTGTGCGCTGCCATTCAGGCGGCGGTCGATGTCCCGTGAGCCTGCCAGCCAGCCCCGCGCGCAAGCCAGTTTTTTTGGTAGCGAAAACCAAAATGCCGACAACCCCAGCGCCGGGAAAACAGGATGCGGGCAGAAAGAAATCGATCAAGGTGCGTCGCCATGACGAAATCGCCGATGCCATCCAGCTTGACCAGCGCGATGCGCTGCCGCGCCAGCCGGGCGCGATCCAGTTCCGGCCGGGCCGGGCCGGGCCGGTTGGTGGCCAGCCGCGCCGCCAGCAGCCGCAGAAAAAATAATTTCAAATTCATGGGTGGCGCGGTGCGGTTGGAGCCGGCCGGTTTTGCCGCCCGGAAAATTTGGGCGCGAGGTAGGCCCCGAGCGCATGGGCGCACTGGCGCGACAGGGCCGACGCCGGGATTCTGGCCGCGCCCCATTTTTTCAACAGCGATGCCCAGCAGATGCCGAGTTGCCAGAGGCTCATGGCCGGCGTGCCGCTCAACTGGCTCGCCATGCGGGATTCCAGCCAGCCTTTGCGGAACATATGTCGCAGGCTGCCTTGGTTGCGATACAACACCCTGGCCTGCGGCACACGGGCGGCGACTCCGCCGCCGGCCAGGGCGTGCAAAAACCAGGTCAGATCTTCCCCCGTGGGCAGCGTCTCATCAAACGGCTGCGCCTGCCACGCGGCGCGGCGGTAAAGCGCCAGCCCGTTGCCGCCGTAAATTTCCCGGCGCTGGCGGGCGTCGGAATTTTTATCGGCCAGCCACCCGGTTGGCGGTTCTGAAATGTCATTCTCTTCAATCAGGCTGCACTCGCCGTAGGCCACGTTCACCGCCGCCGGAAAATTCCGGGCGGCCACGCGGAAAGTTTCCAGCAGTGTTGGGGACGACGGCACGCAATGCGAGCTGATGACCAGCACCCACGGATTTTTGGCGGCGGCAAATCCCAAATTCAGCGATTGGCTGTAATTGAACGGCTGGGCGGCGATGAGGATGCGCGCCGAATTTTTTTGGGCGATGGCCAGCGTGGCGTCGCCGGAGCCGGAATCCACCACGATGATTTCATCCGCCGGTTGCACCGCCAGCCGCGCCAACACGGCGGGCAGCGTGCCGGCGGAATTGTAGGTGCGGATGAGAATGCTGATGCCGGGGTTCATGAAATTTCGATTCAAGTTCGCTGAATCTTCGGCTCGGAATTTACACTCTGGTAAAGGATTAAAGGAACCCGCAAAACTTATCAGGGCGACGCTTTCTCTGCTTCCACCACAATGGTCTCTAACAAGTTGAACTCTTCCCCCAGAATTTTTCCATGCGATTCAAGGTTTCTCAAATTATGGTCGGCACTCTCTTGCGGTTTGACTTGAATCGTATTCAGGAATCCAGCATTTCGAAGAGTGTAATCCAGCGTCTCAAAGTCATAGATGAATTGGTGTCCCCAACTGTAAAAAAAATTGTTTACCACGACTGCCCGCGCGCAAAACTTCGGCTCCTGCACAAATCTGTCAATGGTGTGCTTGAAATAGCGTTTTGAAATATCGGTTTCAGACTGGCTGTAAAGACGTATAA
Source organism: Limisphaerales bacterium (assembly GCA_003151855.1). Taxonomy (GTDB): domain Bacteria; phylum Verrucomicrobiota; class Verrucomicrobiia; order Limisphaerales; family UBA11358; genus UBA11358. The sequence goes on from PLYV01000108.1 coordinate 6,290, forward strand.
GGAAGGCCATGTCTGGCGTGGCAATGCGGATGCGTCCCCCTGGCTTCAAGACCCGGTGTGATTCTTTGAGAAATTTACTCCCAGCTTGATAGTTGATGTGCTCAAAAATATGTTCGGAATAAATGTAATCCAGTGAATTATCTGAAAAGGGAAGGGGTTTTGTGGCATCCATATAAACCACATTCTGATTGGCCAACAAATCCGTATTTAGCCAGCCGGTCAAAGGATTTTTACCACAGCCAATCTGTAGTTTCTTGCTGGCGTTCGCCGCGAGGTAGCGCTTGATCACCGCCGACCTCGACAAAAGTGAACGCCACCGCCAACAGCTTGTTGTTAGCCGCTCATGTAAACGTAATTTGCAACGTAACTCCCAAAGGCGCTGTTTGTAATTGGACATAACTTTTCTTTTCTGAAGAAGCAGCCTAACTATTTGAAAAGCCATCCGCAAGAAACCAATCCTTGCCATATTGGTTATGAATGGTGGGCTTTTCTTGATCCGCCTGAATATTCTCACTTCCAGCAACCAGACCATAAAAGATAACGCACGGAAGAACGCTGCTGTCGGGGTTCATAATTCTGGCACCAAGGTCAAATTTGTTCGGGGATGCAACAGCTCCTCCAGCCAGCCGGGCTTGGGCAATCGTCGCAAAACGAACCGGAACCACGTCGTCGGGCAAACAGACAAAACCAGCAGCAGCAGGGATTGTTGCAGGACGAGCAGGGATTGCTTGCGGCGACCCGCCCGTCGCCATTCGTTTTTCCGGATGACCGTCCAAAGCGGCGGCTGGGCGCCAAAGGCCCGGAGGTGAAACCCGACCTGCCGGCGGACGCGCTGCCACCGGCGGATTTTTTCCGGCGTGTCGAGTTCCCGCAAACCGACGAGCAGCATCCGCTGGTAACATTCGTCGGCAATGAGTTGAGCCAGCAAAGCCTGATCGCCGGGCACCAGCAAATATCCCGGCAACTGGCTGAACCGCGAAATAAAATCCAGCGTGGACCACCGGGGCGCCTCGTAAGGCGAGTCGGTGATGAGGCGGGTCTGGGTGATCAGGACTTTTCCGCGCTGTTCCTCCAGCAGCTTCAGCACCATGACCATTTGCGGCCCCCAGGAAGAAATGCTCTCGGCATAATGGCGCAGCAGCGGGCGAAAGGCGTGGCAGCGGTAAACCCCGGTTGAAATCCAAAGCAACGCCCCCACCGTATCTTGCCGGAGCAGCGACGGCACTTCCGCGACGACGACCTCGGCCGTGTGCGGGCAAAGCGGCGACGCGGTGTGGATGAAGTCCGCCGGGCAGTCCTGGATGAGCCGCAGCAGATCCGCCACCGCGCGGGCGGAAATCGGATCGTCATCGCTCAACAGCCACAGCCATTCCGTCGAACATTCCTCGTAGCACCTTAAAAAATTCCGCCCGCCGCCGCCGTTGACCGGGGCGCAGACGTAGCCGATTTTTTGCGCGGCGAATTTGGCCACGACCTCGCGGGTGCCATCCGTGCTGGCATTGTCATAAACCACGCAGTGCGCCGCGGCGGTCAACTGCGGGGCCAGCCGCTCCAGTTGCGCCTGTAATTTGGCCGCCCGGTTGTAGGTGGGGATGGCGATGGTCAAGACGGCTGGCATGGTTCGTTCGCGCGTGGTCGGCAGTATCCTGATTTGGAGTGCGGCGACAGGTCGCCGCTTTCCGACTGGGAGACATGTCTCCCAGTTCCAAAGCGCGGACGTGTCCGCGCACTCCAAACTAGGGCAATACCGCGTGGTCGGCGCGTTTGCCAAATATAACTATGGCGGTGGATGCTAATGCAATCCGGCGTTTCTTCAAGCGGGAACCAGCCGGTTCTCCGGCGGTGCCGTCGGATTTTTAAGTTTCCGCTTCCGGTATTTTTTCGCGGCTGGCATCCGATGGGTGTTTCACCGGTGTCCATCCGTGGCTGGTTTCGCGCACCGTTTTGGTCTTGCGTGTTCTGCGCTTGGTGACCACTGCACCTTCCGCTCTCAAATTTCAGGTCTCAAGTTTGATTTTGGTTTCCGCTTTTGGCTCACAGCCGGTTCCACCAGATGGGCGTGGGCTTCGGCACCTCAATGGTCACGCGGCGGTCCGGGCTGGCCTGGGTGTAGATGGCATAGCTGGTGGGCTTGAGGTTGAAATGCCCGTGCGCGAGGCGGCGCAGCCGGTGGCTCAAGATCCACACCGGCTTGAGCAGCCGCACCCAGGCGGGAATCATCGCATTCTTCTCGTTTTCTTCGCGGACGGCGTTCGGCTTGAGATTCATGTTGTCGCCGGTGTCGGCGAAGACGGAGGTGAACATGGGGGCGTCCGCGATCGGCACGCGCGCCTGCATAAGCGCCAGCATCCAGTGGAAATCGCCGAGGTCGCGCCATTGGGTGTCGAAGAAAATGCCGCGTTCGCGGATGACGCGGCGGCGGATGAAGATGGAACTGGTGAGCGCCGGAAACCGATACCAGATGTGGCGCGGGCTGGGCCGCATGCCGTGCCGGTGGCAGACGTAGTTGCCGGCACCGTCGGTCACGATGCTGCCGGCGAGCAGGACTTCCACATTGGGATGCGCCGCGAAATATTTTTCCACGGCGGCGAGCGCGCCGGGCAGGTATTGCTCGTCGCAGTTCAGGTAGGCGAGGATGTCGCCGGTGGCGCGCCGGTAGCCGCGGTTCACGGCGTCATACATGCCGGCGTCTTTTTCGATGAACGCCTTGACGCGCGGGTCCTGCGGCAGCCAGTCCTGGGTGCCGTCGTCGGAGCAGGAATCCTGGACGATGTGTTCCACCTCGACACCGGCCTGGTCGGCCACGGAGGCGATGCACAGCTTGAGCCACGCGGAATTGCGGAAGCTCGGCGTGATGATGGAAAATTTCACCGCGCCACTTTTAGCAATTGCGCGCGCGGTCTGCAATCAAAGTCGTGGCGGGCACCCGTCCGGTTGTTTTTGGGCAGTGTCCCAATTTGTCCCGGAGCGCGGGCTTTAGTCCGCTTCAACGCACAAATTTCAGGCGACATTGAAGCGGCATAAATGCCGCGCTCCGTAATTCGGACACGGCCTGTTTTTGTTTGTGTTTTCCACCCGCTTTTTTACCCTGCGAGCGCGGCATTTGATTTTGTCATTTGAAGTTTCAGCTTTACGCCATCAACCACCTATCTTGCCGTTGAAAACTCTACCCCCCATCCAGGCCGGCTATGTGCCGTTTCAAGACGGCCAGATCGCGGACCGGACGGCGGTGGCACGGCTGGGCAAATCGCTCGGATACTTGTGTTCCGGTTGCGGTGTCTGCGCCGAAGCCTGCCCCACCAGCGTGGCGAAAATGGTTTTTGAACCGCAGTTGGGATCATTCATTCCCGTCAAGCTTGGCCAAACCTGCGGCAATCCCTGTGTCGTCTGCGAAAAGGCCTGTCCGTTCCTGGCGGACGCGCCGGAGACGGACGCGCTGACGGCGGGATTGTTCGGCGACATTGCCGGGATGCAGCACGACGGCATTCTCGGTCATTATCTGGAGGCGCATGTCGGTTATTCCGAATCGCACCGGCTGGCCAGCGCTTCCGGCGGGCTGCTGACGTGGATGCTGGAACGCCTGCTGGCCGAAAAGGAAGTGGACGGCATCGTTTGCGTGGGGCCGGACGCGCAGTCGCCGACGCTGTTCAGCTACCGGATTTGCCGGACCGTCGCCGAGTTGCGCGCGTGCAGCGGCTCGTGCTACCAGCCCGTTCATCTGGCGGATGTGCTGAAGGAAATCAAGGCGGTGGCCGGCCGTTACGCCGTGGTGGCGCTGCCCTGCACGGCCAAGGCGCTGCGCATGGCGACGAAATTGAATGTGAAGCTGCGGCGGCGGATCACGTTCATTTTTGGCGTGGCCTGCGGCGGGCTGACCAACCGGCATTTTGTGGACTACGTCGCGCAACAGTTCATGGGCGCGGAAAATCCCGTGTCCATCCGGTTCCGCGCCAAGCGCCCGGACAAGCAGGCGCAGCACCGGTTTGTGTTCGGTTTCCGCGATGCCGCCGGCCAGGCGTTTGAACGCGAGGCGACGTTCAGCGATGGCATCGGGCGGATTTACCAGTCGCATCATTTCCAGTTGGAAGCCTGCCATTATTGCGACGACATGTTTGCCGAGTGCGCGGACGCGGTTTTTCTGGACGCGTGGCTGCCGGAATACGAAAAGGACTGGCGGGGTGACACCATCGTGCTGACGCGCAGCCCGCGCCTGCAGGAAATCCTGGCCCAAGGCATCCGGGAATCGGCCATCACGGTGAAACCCATCGGGCCGGAACGGGTCAAGCAAAGCCAGGACGGCGGCATCCGTGGCAAGCGCGGGCACAATTCCAGCCATGTCGCCCACGCCGCCGCGCTGGGCGGCAGCCCGCCGCCGTTCCGGTCGGAAAAACCCACGTTCAACAGCCGCGCTTCCGCCTGGCTGGAACGCCGCATCCGCCAGAAGGCCGAGCGCACCTGGCTGGCCACCCGCGACGCGAAAGCGGTGGACAAATCCGTCCAAGTAACCGTTTTGTTACTTGGACTGCTGAGAAAGCTTGCCAGGAAGCGGGTTCCGTTGATAGGTATATGAACCTGTTATTTGGAAAATATATAAATGCGCATCGGCACCATTTCTTTTACGGCCATAGACAACTATGGTGCGCTGCTGCAGGCCCATGCGCTGGCCAAGCTGCTGGGACGGAACGGGCACGAAACCAGCATCATTGACTACCAACTGCCCGACTTGAAATTGCGGGACTGGCTGCGGGTCATGCACCTTTCCTACAGCGCCCACGCGCCGTTGACGGTGGCCGCCGGCGTGCCGGGGCTGTTTGTCCGCACCGCCCGGATGGAACAGTTCCGCCAGCAATATCTGAACCGGACCAGGCCGGCCTGGACGGATCGCGAGCTGCGGGAAATCGCCGGGCAGTTCGACGCGCTGGTCACCGGCTCGGATGAAATTTTCCGGACCGACCGCCAGGGAAATGTCTTTCCCCCGCTGTTTCTCAACTTTGCCGACCCGGAAAAACAAAAGCTGTTCGCCTACGCCGCGTGCGCGGGCGGGACAGCGGATTACGGCGGCAAAAACGCCATCATGGCGCGGCTGCTGAACCGGTTCGACGGCATCTCCGTCCGCGACGAGGTGACGCGCGAACTGGTGAAAAAGCTGACCGGCAAAGATCCCCGCGTGGTGCTGGACCCGACGCTGCTCTGGGATTTCGCGGAGCTGCCGCTGCCGGCGCCGCCGCGCGAAAATTACGTCCTGACCTACGGCTTTTACAAGTCGCCCAAAACGGACCGCATGGTGCGGGAAGTGGCCGACAAAATGGGCGCCTCCGTGGTTTCCGTGGGCTGGGCCGCCCGGCATGCCCGGCATAATTTCCTGGACGCCGACACGCTCCAGTGGCTGGCCTGTTTCAAGCACGCCCGGCTCGTGTTCACCAACTGTTACCACGGGCTGATGTTCGCCACGCATTACCGGCGCGACTTCCTTGTTTTTGAAGCCGAAAGGGCCCGGTCAAAAATCAATGATTACGTCCAGCGGTTTTCGTTGGAGTCGCGGCTGGTGCCCGGCGGCACAGCCCCGACCGGCCAGCAGCTCGCCGGCATGGATCACGACGCCTTGCAGCAGCGGCTCAAGCCTTACGTCGAAGCCTCCATCGGTTTTATCTCGGAAATCGGCCGGCAACCCGCCGCCGCCCGGCCGGCCGCGCCGCCCCCGGAAAAAATTGAATCGTGGGAAATCAACAGCATCGCCG
>PLYV01000049.1 GCA_003151855.1 Limisphaerales bacterium
TGGAAGTGCTCCAGCTCATCGCCGAGGGCAAGGCCAACAAGGAGACCGCCGCCGAACTCGGCATCACGCTCAAGACTGTCGAGAAGCATCGCGAACATCTCATGACCAAGCTCGATATCCACGACACCGCCGGCCTCACCCGCTACGCCGTCAGCGCGGGGATCATTGAGAGCAGCGTGCAGGTGACCATTGTCTAGGCTGGCCGCGCGCGGCCAAGAAAGGTGAATATGCTCCACTGGCTGCATTCCTTGCTGCCGCACCTTCCGCATTACGGATATGTGCTCGTCTTCATCGTCGCATTTTTGAACAACCTCGGCGTGCCCCTGCCGGGCGAAACCATCTTGCTGGGGGCCGGCTTTGTTTTGGGAAAAACGGCGGACTCGCTGTGGCCGCCGGTGGTGGCGGGAACGGCGGCCTGTTTTCTCGGCGGCATCTGCGCCTTTTGGTTTGGTCGGCGGCTGGGCGATGGTGGCCTGGAAAAAATCCGCTGGCTCCATCTCACCCCCGAACGATTGAAGTGGCCGGAACGTTTTTTTGAACGGCATGGCGCCAAGACGGTTTTCCTCGCGCGGTTCATCTTTCTGTTTCCGCCGGTCGTGGTCAACCTGCTGGCCGGGATGTCGAAAATGCCGTGGCGCACTTTTCTGTTTTACAATCTCACGGGGTCGGCGGCCTATGCCACCACCTACATCCTGCTCGGATATTTTTTCGGGAAGAAATGGAAGCTGCTCCAGGCGTGGCTGGGGCCGACGGCGCTTTACCTGATGCTCGCGGCGATGCTTCTCATCGTTCTGTGCGTGCTGTTCAGACATTCCGTAGCCGGATATTGGGCGCGGCATCTTGCCAGAAAACTTCAGCGAAAATAGGTGTGCGTCCGGCTCGTATTGGCAGACGTCCGCCAGAGCTGTTCGTTGAATGGGGTGAAGACCCCATATCGGATGGTTCAAGACCCGGGCTATGCTCTCTGCATGAAGCATAATCATTCTCCCCAAAATCAAAACCAAAGCCAGAATTCCACCGCCGCCCGCCCGCCCGCGCCGACGGCCTTGAGCCGTGACGAAACCAATTTCACGCCGGCACCGGACGAGGTGGCCCGCCGGGCTTTCTTCGCCTACGAAAACCAAGGCTCGCAGTCCGGCCACGAGGTGCAGCACTGGTTGCAGGCGGAGGCGGATTTGATCGCGGAACGCAACCGCACGCGCAACCGCAGTTTTCACGACCAACGGTAATTTTATTTTCTTAACCTGACCAAGCTGAAAACATTTTAATCCTATGAATACTTTGAATGGCACCCGCACCGAGGCTCCCGCGATGTTTGAAACCGAGAACGATATTCCCAAGACGCGCCGGATGGAATTGAACGCGCTGCTGAACCAGCGGCTCGCGTCCGCCGTGGATTTGCAGATGCAAATGAAGCAGGCGCATTGGAATGTGAAAGGGCCGAGCTTCATCGGCCTGCACGAGCTGTTCGACAAGGTGGCCGAGGCGGTGGAGAACTATGTGGACCAGATTGCCGAACGCATCGTCCAGCTCGGCGGCATCGCCGAGGGCACGGTGCGCATGGCGGCGGCGCGTTCGCGGCTCACGGAATATTCCCCGGAGATCGCAGACGGCATGGCGCATGTCGAGGGCGTGGCGCGCGCGCTGTCCACCTTTGGCGCGGAAGCCCGCAGCACGATTGACGAGGCCAATGGCCTGGACGACGCCGACACGGCGGATCTGTTCACCGAAGTTTCGCGCGGCATCGATCAGTGGCTGTGGTTTGTGGAAGCCCATTCCCAGGCCGCAAAATAGAAAGGAACCCCATGAAAACCCAACTCACCCGGGTCGCTCTCGGCAGCTTGTTGTTGCTGGGTGGGCCATCGTTGTTCGCCCAGATCACCAATACCAACACCAATTCCGTTCCACTGACCCAGACCTTGAAATATCAGGTGGCCGTGGAGCAGGATCGCAACCTGGGCGAATGTTCCCTCCTGCCGCCGGGGCTCAAGGAAAAGCTGCGGCTCACCGACGAACAGCGCTCGGAGCTGAAACCCATCGAGGATGACTTCGCCAAAACCGCCTTGGAATATCAAGCCGCCAATCAACCCCGGATTGACGCCGCGCTGGATGCGGGCCGTCTGGCGCGCGAGTCGAAGGACGTGGAGCGCATCCAGGCCGCGCGCAAACAGTTGCAAAATGTCTGGGCCGGGCTCCAGACATACCGGAATGAATCCGTCCGGCAAATCAAACAGTTGTTGACCCCGGATCAAATCACCATTTTGGAAGATCCCAAAAACCAGTGGCACGAGACTCACGGCTTCGAAGCCAACGACCCGTCCGCAAAATCAAATTCGCAATCCGATTAATCATCGCCAGCCAACGAAAAAAATCACCATGAAAACCACCCCCAGCAAATTCGCAGCCAGCCTGCAAACCCCGGTGTATCCACAGACGATGCACCAGTTCCGGCCGGTTCCCCAGGCCACCGCCAAGCCCAAGCCGGCCAAGCGGGACAATATCTTTTCCCAATCGCGCGACACGCGGGAAGACCGGGGCACGCGGGAAATGAAGACGACGCAGAACGCCCGGTCATTCCCCCGTTCACCGCAATTTCACCCATGAACCCCAACCCACTGAAAGCCACCGGCGAGCGGGATGAAAACCCGAAGAAAACCCTGCTCGAAGCCGCGCCCGAATCCGAGCGCTGGGATCCGTTGCCCGGCTCGACCGGGCACAAGGTTCCCGTGACGGCGAGCGAGGACGAGGACGACGAAGGCCGCAGCGACAATGAAACCATGGTCGAGTCCGGCGGTGCCGACGCGGAGAAAGACCGGAGCCGTCAGGCCGTCCGGGCCGCCGCCAAAAACGACGAATGAAAAACCGCGACCGGCCAAAGCTGGAACGGCTGGTGGGCGCACGGCTGCTCGGCGGCTTTCAAAAATTTGCGCGGACGGTGGTGCGTGCGAGCGGGCATCCGATGGCGTTCGGCCTCGCGCTCGCCATCATTTTCATCTGGCTGCTGACCGGCCCGCTTTTTCATTTTGGCAACACTTGGCTGCTCGTCATCGACACCGTCGGCAACCTCATCACGTTTCTGATGATCTTTCTCATCCGCAACGCGCAGAACCGCGAGAGCGAGGCCGTGCAGTTGAAGCTCGACGAACTGATTCGCGCCACGAACTCCGCGCACAACGCGCTGCTGGACATCGAGGAATTGTCCGAGGCCGACCTCGACCGCATCAAGGCGCGCTTCGAGCGGCTGGCCAAAGTCGCGCGCGAAGATTCCGTTGCCGGCCGGCCGGCGGCGGCCAGCCCCGCAACCCAGCCCGTCTGATTCATGAACCGGACTCCGCTCAACCTCACCGTCCGCGTCGGCTGCAACCTCGCCTACGAAACCACCGTGCCCACGCCCGTGCTGTTCGTGCTCAAGCCCCGGCTCGAAGGCCGCGTGCTAGTGATGCAGGAACGGCTTTCCTTCGGCATCGGTCTGCCGTCGTATGAATTTCAGGACAGCCACGGCAACATCACTTATCGCTCGACGTTCATGCCGGGACGAAACGAAATCCGCCACGATGCGCTCGTGGCCGTGGCGGCGCTGCCGGACAGCCGGGAAATTTTCGGCAACCTTCTTTCCGTGGGCCAACTGCCGCATGAACTGTTGCGCTACACGCTGCCGAGCCGCTACTGCGATTCCGACAAGCTGCTGAATTTTGCATGGCAGCAATTCGGCCAGATCCCGCACGGCCTGCCGCGCGTGCAGGCCATCTGCGACTGGGTGCACAATAACATTGAATATCGCTTCGGCTCCGGCCGGCCGGACTTGTCCGCGTCGGAAGTCATCGCGCGGCGCCACGGCGTCTGCCGTGATTTCGCGCATGCGGCCATCGCGTTGTGCCGCGCGTTCAATCTGCCCGCGCGCTACGTCACCGGCCATTTGCCGGACATCGGCTTTGTTGACCCCGGCACGCCGATGGATTTTCATGCCTACTGCGAAGTGTATCTCGGCAACGAATGGCTGACCTTCGATCCGCGCTTCAACGTCCCGCGCATCGGTCGCGTGAAAGTGGCGCACGGCGCGGACGCGGTGGACGGCGCGTTTGCCACGATTTACGGCGAGGCCCAACTCACGCATTTTGAAATCTGGGCGTATCAGGTGGATCCGCGGCAGGTTTCCGTGGGCGATCCCATTGACCTGGCCAAACGCCTCGACGGCAATCAAACCGTGCGGTTCAGTTAGACAAGTCCTCTGGCTTGGTTGGTGACAATAATGGCCCAGTCTGGCCTAAAGACCCAGGACCTGCAGCGCCTCGGCCAGATTTTGGCAGGTGACCACCTTGAGATCGGTTGGATAATGGAAGACCGTGAGGATGTTCATCCCGATGTCCTTGCTGGGGTCGGGAATGACGCGCACCACCATGCCCACGCCGGCCTTGCCGAGCAACTCCATCGTCAGCCCCAGTTCCGGCGCGCACTCCGGGCTCATGGACACGAGTTGGCTGAAATCCGCCAGATAATGAAACCCCGGCGCAAGACCGGCCAGCTCCGCCACCACCTCCTGCCGGTTCTTTTGCAAATCCGCCGGGCACACATCGCCGATGAAGCTGGCCGACAACAATTGCTTGGAGCGGTTGGAGGTGATCAGCAACATGGCCATGAATCTACTTCGCCGGCCAGAGCAACACGAGCGAATAGCTCATCAGACTAGGGCTGCGGATTGGCGGTTTCGGTTTGGGAAAAGGACGGCAGCTTCAGGTAATCAATGGCGGCCTGCACATCCACTTTTTCCTGGGGCAGCTCCACTTTGGCCAGGACGGCCTGAAGCGATGGAATGGCGTCCGGGCTGTTGAATTGAATCACGGCTTCCAGCGCGGCGGCGCGGATTTGCGGATTGGCGTCGGTTAGTGATGCCAGAATCAGATTGAGGGAATCCGCATCGTTGTTCATCGCCAGCTCGGCCAGGTTGGCGATGCGGTCTTCAATCTCCTGCGGGTCGGCCGCCGCCGCCACCGGCGTCGCCGGCGTGACCGGCAACATTTCCGTGTGTGCCGGCGGCGCCGGGATGGCCCGGCCGGCGGCGGCGGGTGCATCCAGGTTGGCGGCCGCTTGCAGGGAACCGTGTCGTCCCGCATGTGAATGATACCAGCCAACGAACAGCAGGGTGGCGCCGACGAGCAGGATGTAGGGGAATAAGATCCGGATTCTCATGATCGTAGGGAACCAATTGCCGGTTCAAGGCTGCGTTTCCACGGTTTTCCCGGTGATGGAGACATTGCCCGTGACGAGGAATGGATTGCCGTTCATCTGTCCGGTGCCCACGCCGTTGGTGATGCCGAACTGGTCGGCCAGACCGAGCACCACTTTATTCTTACCCGTGACATTGACCACGGAGTCCACGCCGAAGCCGTTGACATGAAACGTGACCGGCAGCAACGGGTTGTTCGTGGTTTCAAGGAAATAGAAGCCCCAGTAACCATAGTATTTGCCGGCGCTGACGATGTTGTTGGAGACATTATAGCTGTAGCTGTTCACCGTCGGCGCATAGGTGACGACGCCGAAGAACGCCGAGACATCCACGTTGTTCGTGACGCCCGCCACCTTCACCCGGACAATCGTGTGCGATTTGCTTGAAGGCACGCCGAGCTGGTTGACCATCAGCAGTTGGGCGCCGGTGAAATTGTTGGTGGTGGCCACGCCCAGCCAGGTGAGGATGTCCTTGGTGACAACGCTCTGGCTGTTGGCCTTGATGGTGACCGTGTTGCCATTGGTCACCGGCGCGCCCTGCGACCAGGCCGTCAGCTTGAAGGACAAGGCTTGCAACAGATTGGTCTGCGTCGCCTGGCTGCTGCTGACACCCGCGCTGGTGAGACAGGCAAACAAAACTAACTTGAGATAGGTTTTCATGGTAAGGATTTTATTGTTGGTTAAGAAACGTTGGTCGGTTTTTTAGATTTATAATTTCATCCGCCGAGAATATCCCAAGGTGTGCGGCTGGTGCCATGGGGTGTAACCCTACTGCTGGCCGTCCACGCGCTTGATTATTTCGGCAAAAAGACCGGCAGATCAAAGGACCTGCCGGTTTTGAGTTTTATTTCAGGCTTCGGTGGTTTGCTTGTGCTTGCGCAAGATGCGCACGGTGCTGACCCCGAACGGCAGCAGGAGCAACGCCCCGGCCACCACGGTGGAAGGTTCCGGCACGGCCGTGCTGACTGACGAGATGCTGCCCGAGTAGGAAACTGACTGGGTTCCCGAACCGGCGAAGAGACCGGTCAAAGTCGGGTCAGTGCCGGAGAACTGGAAAGTCAGATTGAGGTTTCCATTGTTCGGGTTCGCCGCCAACGCCAGCAAATCGGCATTGGCCCCGGTGTAGGCCATGCCCGTCAGGTTGACGGACAATGCATCGGCGATGCCGCCCTGTCCATCCGAGAGGATGTGTATCTGTCCCCAGGAGACATTGCCGGTCAGGGTGTTGACCCCGTCGTAAATGTTCAGTTGCCCGCCGCCCAGGATCGGGGCCTGCTGGTAAGTGATGCTGCCGACCGTGGTGGAGGACAGTCCGCCCATGTTGACCGACCAAGGTGCGCCGGTGATCCAGCCGGTCAGACCGGTGTCGGGGTTGGTGAATCCGAACTGCGGGGTGAGGGCGGAACCGGCGATGGGGTTCAATTGGAACGTGTCGCCAATGGCGTTGAACTGGGCATTGTTGATGCCGGCGAAGTTTAAGGTCGCCTGGCTGGTGGTGGCGGAAAAAGCCATGCCGGCTGCGAGAGCGGCGATTGTTAGATTTTGTTTCATAGGAATGTTAATTGGTTGGTTTGAATTTTCTATTTCTGTTTCAGTTTCGATTTGCTGTCTGGCTTGTTTGATTCTTTTGCGGTTGCTTGCCCGGACGGGGCGTTTTATTTGTGTCTCTTTTGTTTGGTTGAGTTCCACAGACAAGTAACATGGGGTTACTCGCGAGGATGAGATTAGGCCTTCATCCTAAAGCCGGCTATTAGGTGTAATCCCCATGACCAGGCCGGCCATGACTTCGATAAGGGAAATGTTTTTCCCCAATGCCATCGCTGGCTGGGTTTGAAAAACTTAAATCCGGGTATGGGGTGAACACCCCATGCCAGTCCAGAATTTTTCGGCTAATATTTTAGCCATGCGCAAAAGTAAAAATCCGCCGGCTGATGTGGAGTCCGGCCCGCCCGGTTCCGTCCCGGCTCGCCCGACGCATCGTATTCTGGTGGTGGATGACGATCCTTTCCATTGCCATCGCAACGCCGAAGAGCTGATCCAGCACGGTTATGTGGTGAATGCCGTCGAGAACGGTGCCTTGGGCTGGCGGGAGCTTCAGGCCAATCACTATCACCTGCTGATCACCGAGAACGAACTGCCCCACTTGTCCGGCATGGAACTCATCCAGAAACTGCGCTCCGCCCGCATGGCCCTGCCGGTCATCATCGCCACCGATATGTCACCCCGAATGGCGGTGGCACGCCGTCTCCGGATTGGTCCCGTTTTCACTTTGCTCAAGCCTTATACCCGGCCGGATTTTATCGAGACGGTAAAAGTTGCACTATTGCAGCCGACTAATCCATTGGTGGAACATCGCCACGTCGTCCGGTCCAAACCAGCGGCCATAATTAATTCATCAACCTATGAAAACTGAAAATCATTTACTCAACCAGGAGCTGACCCAGGAATCGTTTTCCAAGCCCATCGGTCCGACTACCCGCATCCTGCTCGCCGATGATGATTATTTCCTGCGCCAACTGGAGGCGGAGGTGCTGCGGTGTGCGGGCTTTGAGGTGGATGATGTCGGAGATGGCGCAGCGGCTTGGGAACTGCTGCAAAGAAAAAATTATGATTTGCTGGTCACCGACAACAATATGCCGCAGGTCTTCGGGGTGGAATTATTGAAACGGATCCAGGCCGCCCATATTTCCCTGCCGGTCATCATGGCCACCGGCAGCCCGCCCGACTGGGAATACACCCCCGACGCGATTCTCCAGCCCCTCACGATGCTGTTCAAGCCTTACACCATCGCAGAATTCCTTGGGTTGGTGCGGGAGAAATTGCACGTCCAGGCCGGTGCCAGCTTTGACACGACCTCCGCCAGTTTGCATCGCCAGCCGCCAGCCCAGGGTTTGCGAATTTGATTCAGTGCTTGATCGGCGGCGAAGTTTCGGCGGCAAAACATAAGTTAGCATGGGGTGACCGAATGTGCCAAGCCACCAGAGAAGCCACAAAAAGTATAAATGGGTTTTCAAATCGCGGTTTGGAAAGGAATTACAAATGAAAAACAGAACCCACATTCTATTTGGGTTGGTGATCTTGTTTTGCGCCGGCACAGTGCTGGGACAACAAAAAACAAGCTACTTGCCCGTCGTCCCAAACGAGGAGTTCTCCGCCACCTTGATCCGCATGAAAGCGGAGAAGCCGGCCGTGATGAAACGGCAGATGGATCTGCTGCAAGCTCGCTACGATTTGCGCAACGATCCCGCAACCGGCGTCACCATGACTCGCGGCAAGCCAGTCCAACAAGGTATCCGTGTGAAGCTGGCACCCGGCACCAGTTGGGAAAAGCTGGCGGCCATGACGCCGGAGGAGATTCGAGCGGGCGACTTTTTTCCGCCGGGCTTTCTACCGCTGCCGCATCCGAACCATCCGGAAGGCGGCATGGTGTTTCCGCAGTTTGAGATCAACGAAATCAAGAAACAGGAAGGTCGGGATTTGACCCGGTTTGATTTGGATTTTGATTTGCCGGATCATTTTCTCCCGGAATTTCCCGCCCCCCTCTATTTGACGACGCGGCCGGACTTGGGCGATGTCTCCCAAGGCAAGCTGGTGACCATGGACAACTACTTTGAATTGTTCGATGGCATTCTGAACCCAAAGCAACTCGAAGGCCTGCGGCTCCTGTTGACGCCTTTCCCGCAGCAACAGTTCAATCAAACCAGCGACCGCCGCTCCGAGCGCCCGAGCCGGGGCGTGGCCTGTTTTGACTGCCACGCCAACGGCCATGCCAACGGCGCGACCCATCTGGTCGGCGATATCCGGCCACAGGAATACCGGCATCGGCTTGATACCCCGTCGTTGCGCGGCGTGTATATCCAGCGTTTGTTCGGTTCGCAGCGGGCCTTGAAGACCGTGGAAGATTTTACGGAGTTTGAACAGCGCGGAGCTTACTTCGACGGTGATTCGGTGATCGCGACCAAGAAGGGCGTCAATATTTTGGAGCGCGGCAGTCAGGTTCAATTCATGGCGGAGTTCCAGGAGCTGCTTGATTTTCCACCCGCGCCGAAACTCGACATTTTTGGAAAACTGGATCCCGCGAAAGCCTCTGCGGCGGAACTCCGGGGACAGGCGCTATTCTTTGGCAAGGCCCAATGTGTCAGTTGCCATGCGCCGCCGTATTACACGGACAACTCGATGCACAATCTGCAAATCGAGCGGTTTTTCAAAACTAAAACGATCAATGGTCTCACCGCCAGCGCGGACGGCCCGATCAAGACGTTCCCTTTGCGCGGGATCAAGGATTCTCCGCCTTACCTCCACGATGGCCGGCTGCTGACGTTGGAGGATACGGTAGAGTTTTTTAACCTGATTCTAGGAACCAAGCTGAACGCGGAAGAAAAAAACGATCTGCTGGCTTTTCTGCTGGTATTATGAAGTCATTCTCCAGCGCCATAAGCAGAACCCTGGAGAATCCATTGGTTCGGGCCGGCCTCGTTCTCGGCATGGGATTCGGCGGCTTTGCGGACGGGATTATTCTTCATCAGATTTTAGGCTGGCATCATTTGATTTGTTACACCGTGAATTGCCAGCCCACCTCCATTGAGCAACTTCAGCGTGAGAATACGCAGGACGGCTTTTTTCATCTGGCGCTCTGGCTGGTGACGCTGGCTGGAACGGCGCGGCTGTTTCGTGCCGCAACTCACGCCGGCCCGGCATGGAAAGGTCGGATTTTGTTTGGCTCAATGCTGGCGGGGTGCGGCCTGTTTAATTTTCTGGAAGGTATTATTGACCATCAGATTCTTGGGATTCATCACGTTCTCCCCGGTCATCCGCATCAGTTGTTGTTCGACATGCTTTTCCTGGCGAACGGGATTCTGTTTTTCATGATTGGCGCATGGCTCATGCGTTCGCCAAGGAGCGCTGCTGATTAGAATTACATCTATGATAAGTTCAGAGATCACGGTTGCGGAATTCCTGCTGACCCGGCTGAAAGAGATCGGGGTGGATCACCTCTTTGGCGTGCCGGGAGATTTTGTTCTGGGTTTCTTCAACCGAGTGCTGAAGAGCGACATCAAGTATGTCGGCACCTGCAATGAACTCAACGCCGCCTATGCCGCCGACGGCTACGCGCGCATCCGGGCATCGGGGCATTCTCCTCGACCTATGGCGTCGGGGAATTGAGCGCCATCAACGGCGTGGCCGGTGCCTTTGCCGAAAGGGTGCCGGTGGTGGCGATCACCGGCTCGCTGGCGATGATTAATTTCCGCAACCGGCCGTTGCTGCATCACACCCTGGGCGATTATCAGATTCCCTTGAGGATGTATGAGAAAGTGACGGTCGCATCAACTCAGCTTGTTTCCGCTGAAACGGCCCCGGCTGCCGCCGTGATTTCTGCGGATAATGCCCGCGTCACCGTGCGCGTCATTCGCACGGATGAAGAACTGATGATTGTGCGCTCGGTCTCCCGCATTTTATCAATGGCGTATGGATGCTCCATCCATGGTTGTGGAAATGACCCCGGTGTCCAAACTTCTTGGACACCATATTCGCTTTGCGGACACGGATGACGGCGGAGTGCGGCCGTCCCCGGCCGCTGCAAGGTTCTAAGTATGCGGTTCCGTTTCGCCGCCTGCCAAATCAAAAGTTCAACATGGGGTGAACACCCCATATACACCAGAAATGGGGAGGCATATAAACAAGCTTCAACAGTAAACCAAAAACAAAAAAGGAAATCACTATGAAGAAAACATCATTGCAAAACCTTGTTACCTCGGGTGGGACGCCGCGAATTCTATTGGGCCATGTTTTGGCGGTGGCGATGATGTTTTTCCCGCACGACGTCTGGGCCAGTCTGGGACCGGTGGATCTGGGAAACGCTTCCGGCTTTGCCGTTCTGGCCGGCTCGGGGATTACCGTCGCCGGCGCGGTCAATACAACTACGATCACCGGGGATATTGGAACTTATCCGACACTGTCCATCACGGGACTTGGCAATGTGGTCTTGAACGGGGCGAACCAGACGGCCAATGCCGGTCTCATGCTGAACTCTCAAAATGACCTGACCACCGCCTTTAACGCCGCCGCCGGGCTTTCGGCGACGCTGACTTACGCCCCGATCTATGACCTTGGCGGACAGACGCTGACATCGGGCGTTTACAATGATCCCACCTCGTTTGGCCTCACGGGCGTCCTGACGCTCGACGCTCAAGGCGACCCCAATGCCGTATTCATCATTCAGGCCGGGTCCTCGCTCACCACGGCTTCTGACAGTTCGGTCCTCCTGGTAAACGGCGCGCAAGCCTGCCATGTCTTCTGGGTGGTCGGCAGTTCGGCGACACTGGGAACAGGCACTGAATTCGTTGGCACCATTATGGCCTCGGCTTCCATCACGGCGGATACCGGGGCCACGGTGGATGGCCGATTGCTGGCCGAGAACGGCGCGGTCACTTTGGATGGCAACACGATTGCCAGGCCGGTAAGCAACAACGTTGGGGCGGTGCCCGAACCCACCACGTTCATCGCCGGGGCGCTGCTGCTGTTGCCGTTTGGACCAACCGCCCTGCGGCTGCTCCGCCAAAAACGCGGCACGCCTTCCGTCTAGACATGGGGAGAAGACCCCATGGCACCCGCCGGGGTTTGCTCTTATTGTCCGACCAGAAAATCTTATGACTATTAAAACCATGCCTCACGAGGCGAACGCGGCCGGCTCCCGGCAGCGAGCTGTAACCATCCCCGTGCAGCGGGTTCTCGTCGTGGATGACGAGCCGATGATCCGCCTGCTCAACACCGACATCTTGGTGGACGCCGGCTTCCGCGTGGACACCGCTGAAGACGGCGCGGCTGCCTGGGACGCGCTGCAGCTAAACCAGTATGATTTGCTGATCACCGACAATCAGATGCCCAAGGTGGGCGGCGCGGAGTTGATCGAAAAAATCCGGGTGTCCGGCATGGTGCTGCCGGTCATCATGGCCTCCGCCACCTTGCCGGAAGAGGGATATATTGAACACCTTTGGCTGCAACCCTTCGCCATGGTGCTCAAGCCCTACAGCCTGGCGGAATTTATCGGCGCGGTAAAAACCATCCTGCATGCCGCCAGCCACGCCGGCGAGCGGATGGCGCTCATGCCAAACTGGAAAAGCGACCCGCAGTCCTTCGGCGCGCGGCTCTGAGAGGCGTTGAGTTTTCGGCGGGTCAACAAACGGTGGCCACCCACCGGCCCGGCGCGTTTGTGCCGGCGCGGCCATTGGCCAGTTTTGCGGTTTTACTTATTTCTTCTGTAACCTTCAGCCATTTTTCCCTATTTAATGGGGAATGGCTGAAATTGATTCCGGCAGCAGTGCTCACCGAGAGCCCGCGCGGCGTGAAGATTCGCCACAAGCTGGTGCAAAACGGCGGCGCAACCAACCCGCCATGAAACTAACCGCGCCCATTCCCGAAAGCGGCAGGGGACTGCCGCACTCCAGGACGCTGGCGCGCGGATTGATGACACCGGAATCGCCGGCAGGTTTTGGAGTGCGGCGGCCCTCCGCCGCTTGGGGCGCGCGTTAGCCACGGCTCGCGGGGACGCTCGCCCCACCAAGGTTTCCAATCCGTGTTTCATTTGTGAAAAATCTGTGGCTAAAAATATATCCGTTTTCAAACCCGTTCCGCCCCCGACACCTTTATCCGGTCTTCGTCTCGGAGGATGGGAAATTTTTTTGAATAAACTGCGCCTTGAACGCCGAGGAAACCTGCCAGCTTGACGTTGTCGGCAATTTCAAGCAAGACTGACCATCATCAACCAAGGAACGCTTTATGAAACAAACTAAAATCGCATTGTGCCTGCTGGTTTGCGCGCTGGCCGCCCCGGCTTTCGCCGCCACCAACGATCCGGTGGAAACGCGCGTATCCCTTGAACTACGGGACGGCTCGCGCGTCGTCGGCAACTGCGTGGAGAAAAGTTTCAAGTTCCAGTCCGCATTGCTTGGTGAAATCAAGCTGGCCGTGAATAACATCCGCTCGATTGAATGCGTTGCCAGCAATTCCGCAAAATTATCCACCGTCAACGGCGACACGCTGACGGTGGCATTTGTGGATTCGGTAATCGCGGTCAAGACCAGTTTCGGCAAGGTGGAGTTGTCGGTGGATTCGGTGCGCAGCCTCAAAGTCTCATCCCTGTCACAATTCATCTCCAGCTCGCAGAGCTTCAACATCGATTTCGGTCCCGGGAAAGGCAACACCAAACAGGTTGGTCCCGCCGCCGCGGGAAATGATGGGGATTTTTGGAATTCCGTTGACACCGGAAACAACGACCACACCGAATCCGGCCTGAAATTTGCCGATGGCCAGCCCAGCCCGATCGAGGTGGAGTCGGTCAATCTGTCCGGCGGCTGGGGCAATGACGGCAAGATGGGCGTCAAAGCCCCCATGCTGGACGACTTCAACTATCCGGTGAACAACCAGGGCGGCGACGCCAAGGTGATTCTCTCCCATGTGCCGCCCGGCACTTATTCCCTCTATCTTTACGGCCATACGGCGCTGGCAACACAAAACGGCGATTATGAAGTGTCGGTGGCCGGCCGCAATTACGGCCGTAAAAAAACCTCATCCGGCAGCGATGCCGTGACCAACACGACCTGGGTTGAAGACAGCCAATATGTCCGGTTCCCGGCGGTGGTCGTGGGCGAGGGCGAGAACCTCGAAATCCTGATCCATCCGGGCAACTGGACGATTGTCAGCGGGGGGCGGAGTGTCGCCGACGCGATGATCTGCGGACTGCAACTCGTCAAATAAACGGCCCGGCGCATTTGAACCGGCCGGCAAATCCGGCGCAACGGGTGATTACAGCGACATCTGGCTGACCGTCGGGCTCCAGTCGCTGGTGCCGGTGCTGCCGCCCAAGGCGCGCACGCGGAATTGATACACCGTTCCCGGCGTCAGGCCGTTCACCGCCATGCGGCGGGCCTGCGAATAAAATCCCACGTCCTGCCAGCTGCCGTCGCCCACCCGCCGCTGCAACTGGTAATTGCGCGCATTGGCGACCGGTTTTTCAAATGGCGGGTAGGGTAATACCCCATGGCAGCGGTCGGCCATCCGATTTAGGTTTAGCCGATGAATCATAATCAACCATTCAACCTGATTGGAGGCAACCTATGTCACTAATATCCCTCATCGTAACCCTGATTGTCGTTGGCGTGCTGCTCTGGCTGGTCAATAACTACATCCCGATGGACGGCAAGATCAAAAAGATTCTCAACATCGTCGTAGTGATCTGTGTCGTGGTGTGGCTGTTGTATGCCTTCGGCATCCTTCATCATACCGGCGATATCACCGTCCCGCAGGTTCGTTAGCCGCCGCCGGCCAACCGCCGGAACCTATGAATGCGCCATCTGAAATTGCCAGCAGCAAACCGCGTGGGCGTCAACCTGATTCCGATCGCAGGCGTTCCCACGCTTTTTCGTGGACCACCACGATGAACCTGCCGAATTTGAAGCAGGTCCGCGTCCGGAGTGTCTGCTGTGGCTTGAGCGACCGCTGGGCGGAGCCAAAAACATGAAGGCCAGGGTGTTTGAAGTCATGCTGCACAAGCTGCCCTCCGGCCGGTCGCCGGCGAGCGAACTGGAGGATCAGCTCAATGCTTTTCTGGCGCAGTCGCCGGATCTGCAGGTGGTGGCGACGCACATGAACACCATCGTCGCGCCGGCCGAACCGAACGCCATGCCCAGCTCCGAGGAGTCCACCATCATCATATTCTGCACGCTGTTTTACACGGACTAGGCCGCGTGCGTCCGGCTTTCAGTCGTGAATTTTTTTTTTGGCCGGGCAATGGGGAGAACACCCCATCGCTGGAAATCGTTTTCGTGCCTAAACTTACCCGCATGAAATCCAAAAGTGTGACCATGAAACATCCCGCCGCGAACCCCCGTTCGACGGAATACGCGCTGGCGGTTTCCGAGCTGCGCTATCGCCGGCTGTTTGAAACCGCGCAGGACGGCATCCTGATCCTCAACGCCGAAAACGGACAGATTGACGACGTGAACCCGTTTCTGACGGATATGCTGGGTTATTCGCGCGCGCAGTTGCTGGGCAACAAGCTCTGGGAGATTGGCCCGTTCAAGGATGTCGAGGCGTCCAAGGCGGAGTTCCGGGAGTTGCAGCGCGAAGCCTATGTCCGCTACGAAGACCTGCCGCTGGAAACCAGCGCCGGCAAGGCCATCAACGTGGAATTTGTCAGCAACATCTATCAGGTCAACGGCGACCGGGTGATCCAGTGCAACATCCGCGACATCACCAAGCGCAAGCGGGCGGAGGAAAAACTCAAGGCTTACAGCCGCCAGTTGCAGGTGCTTTCCCGCCGGCTGGTGGCGGCGCAGGAGACGGAGCGCCGGAACATCGCGCGCGAACTGCATGATGAAATCGGCCAGGCGCTCACGGTCATCCAATTAAATCTGCAGGCCATCCTGCACGCGCCCGAAACGGAAACCATTTCGCCGCGCGTGAAAGAAAGCCTGGAGGTGGTTGACCAGGTGTTGGAACAGGTGCGTGACATCTCGTTGAATTTGCGCCCGCTGATTCTCGATGATCTCGGACTGGAACCGGCCCTGCGCTGGTTCACCAAACGCCAGGCGGCGCTCGTCGGATTGCGGGTCCGGTTCCATGCCGATCCGCTGAAACACCGCTTGAGCCTGGTGATTGAGAACGAATGCTTTCGCGTGGCGCAGGAAGCGTTGACGAATGTGGTGCGCCACGCGCACGCCAAAACCGTGACCGTGGAGCTGCGCAAGGAAGCCGGCAAACTCCATCTGCGCGTGCGCGACGACGGCGTGGGCTTTGATGTGGGGGCCGTCCGGGAAAAGGCCGTGCGCGGGGCGAGCCTCGGCCTGTTGAGCATGGAAGAACGGGCGGCGCTGGCCGGCGGCGGGCTGGAATTAAAATCCACTCCCAAAAAAGGCACGGAAGTTCACGCCTGGTTTCCATTGAAATGGCAGCCACCAGTGACGGAACCACCCTCGTCATGAACCCGCCCATCAAAACCATCCGCGTCATCCTCGCGGACGACCACACGCTGGTGCGCGCGGGCATCCGCGCGTTGCTGGAGAAGTTGCCGGACGTCGAAGTCATCGGCGAGGCGGGCGACGGGCGCGAAGTGCTGAATCTGGTCAAGGCCCAGCCGCCGGACGTGGTGTTGATGGACATCGCCATGCCCGGCCTCAATGGCCTGGAAGCGGCGGAACGCCTGGCCCGGGATTATCCCGACGTGCGGATCATCATGCTTTCCATGCACGACAACGAGGAATATGTCCTGCGCGCGCTGAAGGCGGGTGTGGCCGGCTACCTGCTTAAAAAATCGGCGACGGCGGAACTGGAAACCGCCCTGCGTCAGGTGCTGCGCGGGGAAATTTATTTTAGCCGGGAAATCAAGCTGACCAAGAAGTTTCCCTTGCACGGAATCACCGGCCGGAAAAGCGCGTTGGAACAGTTGACGGGCCGCCAGCGGGAGGTGCTCCAGCTCATCGCCGAAGGCCAGAACACCAAGGGCATTGGCGACATCCTGAAGGTCAGCCCCAAGACCGTGGAATATCATCGGACGAAACTCATGTCCGGCCTGAACCTGCACGACATTCCGGGGCTGGTGCGCTTTGCCTTGCGCGTGGGCCTGATCCCCGATGAAACGCTGGCCGCCGGTTAGCGGTCGTGGACGATGTTGTAAAAAAGCCGGAACGGATTTTCCGCTCCGGCTTTTCGTTGGAAACAATGGTGGCCGACCGCAAGGTCTCACACGGCCATCTGGGGGGCGGTCTGGCTCCAGTTGCTGGGGCCGGCGGCCCCCACCGCGTTGACCGTCAGCGTGTAGGTCGCGCCCGGCGTCAGGCCGGCGAAAGTGCAGGACGCGGCCGTGGTCTGCAACGTCATCACCGGCGCGCCCGCCGTCATGGGCGTGAGTTTCCAGTTGTAGATGGAGGCGCCGAAGACCGGGTTGACCGCGCCAGCCAATTCACCGCTGCGGCTGCCCAGTGAGAGCGTGAGGTTGCTCGGGGCGGGCAGCACGCCGATGGGCGCGCGATTGGGTTTCTGCGCCGGGAAACCGCTCAGGAGCAGATTGGTCATGTTGCCGCCACAGGCCACCTGCACATAGGCGGCCAGTTGGCGCATCACTCCCACCAGCAGGAGCCGCATCTGGTTTTTCTTGGTGGTGGCCGGTGGCCCGCCGCAGGCCGCGGCCGCCAGTGCGCTGGAAAAATTATTCAGACTGAGTTGCACGTCTGGCAGCTTGGGGGCGGGATTGGGATAGATCGCCACATTGGCCGTGAGGGCCTGAATGACGACGGTGGTATCGTTGATCAACTCGGCATCCGTGTCTGTGTTGAGCCATTGAATGGACGGTTTTACGATCATAGCATTACTCGTGTTATATGTTGTTTGTTTATGTTATGACACCCTAATGATACGCCTTTGGGAGTCCCGCACCGACTTTAGCATAGCTCATGCCAGCGGATTTATGAATAAGAGGTGCGCCCGGTTGAATAAATGGTTTCCAGCACTGACGACATGATTTTTTTGGGTGACGCCGCCGGCTTGTTGGTTGACGCGATCATTTTCCAGCATGAAAAAAGCATTGTCCCGCCTGACGAAAACAATTTTCCAAATCACAGGATGTTTTCCCCGGATGCCGGAGCCGGACCGCACCCGGGGAATATATTTTTCCACCCATGGAAATGCCGGCGATGATTGCCGGAACAGTTTTGTTGGACGACAGGAATATTTTCTTACTTGCGGAAATGGTCTTTTCATATGGGGAAAACATTTTCTTATATGGGGAAATGCCGGTTTGTCCTGCCGGCTTGGACAGTTGTATGAAAAACTGGACACTTGACTGTAAAATTTTCTTGCCGGCAACTGGCTGGGGTGTGGCATCCACTGCAAAACAACCGTTTTGACCTCGGTCTGGCAGGAACCAATCAGCTTCGTCAGGAGCGACATCATGGTCGTCTGCAAATTTCAGCTTTCATTTTTTTCTTCCCGGCGTAGCATCGGCCAACATCTCAAAGGGCAACGTGGCTATGAATTCAGAACATCAGGACGGCAAAACGGAACCGGCGGCAACGATCCGGGACTCCGGCATCGGCAAATCCGACGGTGCAAATCAGCTCCGTAATGCCGCCATCATAGACAGCCACGCCAATATCCCGCACAACTCCAAACTGCTGGGCAAATTGGTCGACGCCGCTCAAACATCGAAGGCGACGGTGAAGTAAACAGATGGACAATTGCCCACAACATGGTTGGAGTTCAGATGAATGGCAGAAACACGTAGATGCCGTTCTACACCAGCACTTCAGCATTCTCGGTCACAAATATCAAAGAGTTGCCGATGGCGTATTGGGGGACGGCGGGCTTGAGGGTTTCAGCAGTGATGGTCAAGCTTTTCAGGCTTACGCGGATCAAAATTCCAATTCAAAAGCTGAACGCTTAGAAAAATTAAAAAACAAAATTTCTGACGATATTCCCAAACTTAAAAAGCATGAGAAGGAGTGGGCATCGCGGTTAGGCGATTTAAAATTAAAGCATTGGACCCTCGTGGTTCCAATTTATGAAGACAAAGCAGTGCTTAGTCATGCTCTCAAAAAGGCGAAAGAATTAAGGGATGCAAAGCTGCCGTTCATTTCTAAGGATTTTCGTGCTTATGTTTGCGACATAAATGCTTTCCCAGCGGCGGTGCAACAAATCACCGATAGTCCACACCTTAAAATAAAGCTAAATGCGCCAGCAATTGTCGATGATGATTTAGCTGCATATGAAAAAAATAAGCCGAAGGATATTGTCACAATAGATAACAAACTTTCAAAAGTCGCGACGTTAAATAGTAATAAGAAAATACTCGAATGCCGCCGTGATTATTTAAAACGTTACCTCTATCGTGAAAATCTCTTGGAAATACTTGGAAGACGACACCCTCCGTTAAAAGAAAAAATAGATGAATTACTTGCAGTAAAAAGCATGGATATTGTAACCGATAGTCGGCTTGACACGACTCCACCGAATCAGCGTTTGAGAGACGTTAAAGATTCTCTTCAAAGAGAACTGGAAGAAACCATCCGTGGATTATCTTCGAACAACCATTCGGACATTGCCTACGGAACTATTGGACATTGGTTGATAAACTGCAATCTGCGCTTTAATGAATAATCAAGAGCTTGACAACATACTAGATGAGCCGTTTACATTCCGCGAAAGGCCGACGCCAATTTCGCCTAATTTGCGTCCGGTTCGGAGAATCGCATTGCTCCTTTTAATGCTGGATAAATGCCAAGGCGGAAAAGTATCCCATGAGCAACTGCATGTTTTGAATTGGGCATTAAGAGACACCGAATCTCAACGGGCTCTTTTGGAGTTCTTGAAAGGTGATAGTCATCCAGATAAACCAATTATTCGTTTCGACCCAACTTTAGACCGCGCAACTTTATTTGCGGAAGCGGAAGGATTTGTGGCAATGGAATTAGTTGGAATTAAAAATGGAGATAGAATTGACGGACAATGGCCCGGTTACCGAGTCAAGCTGCTAGATTCTGGAAAGCAAATAGTAAAGGAACTTTCAACAATGGCTGATTGTTTTAAACCTGAACGAGCCTTCCTTTCCCAACTAAACGGAAAATTTACGCAGGATAAAGTGAAAAACCTTTTTAATAACGCAACATTATGAGCCTTCGAATTAGATGTCTAGAGCTACGTGTGACCACAGAGAAAAGGTTATTTGGGACTAAACTCTCTTTCAGAGATGGATTAACGGTATTACGAGCCGAAAATTCAAGCGGAAAATCAACGTGTTTAATGTCGATTTTGTATGCGCTCGGATTGGAAGGCATGCTGGGGCCAAGCCATCTGCCCCCACTCAGCGAAGCAATGGTGCGGCGAATAAAGGATAAAAATGATGTTTCATTAAATGTTGTTGAATCAAAAGTATTATTGGAAATACAGAACGCAAACGGCGAGACCATGACCGTTGAGAGAAGCGCAACCGGGACGAATAAACAGAGAGAATTAATCGTTACATACGATGGTCCTGCGCTAACAGCCCCGGACAAAACATATAAGCAGGAATCTTTTTTTGTTCGTATACCTGGCGCGGCTCAAAGTGAATCTGGATTTCATACCCGTTTAGCTGAGTTTATTGGGCTGAAATTACCGCAAGTTCCAAGATATGATGCACAGCCGGGGCCATTATATTTGGAGTGCTTAAGCCGCGTCAACAATCTGCAGACAAGGTTAGCTTTAGAGCACTTTTGAAAAGGGTTGCAAACACCGGTAACCAGCAGGTTATTTTTGCAACAAGCGAAGATGAAGAGACATTAAAAATAATGCTTAAAGATTTGCCCCATGAATTAAAATCGCTTCCCAAAAGAATACTTGAGGAGGTTGCTGTCAAGGAGTCGGTCCCAAAATGAATCCTGCTCCATGACCGTTCCCCAGCCATTTAAATCTCCAGGCCGCCAGCGCCGGGCGCGGTGGCTGGGTCACGCCGCAGAGAAGGCATGGCCCGGCTTTTTTCGTTAGGCGATTATTTACTATGACCATTCACTTAGACTTCATTAACGATTTGCTGGGCCTGTTATTTTGCCTGGCTACAGCAATCATTGGTTACACGCGACATGGCAGTCTGCCGTGGGCTATTTTAGATTTCCTCTTTGCACCAATTGTCTGGTGCAAATGGCTCATTTGTAAGCAAGTAAATATGACGCTTATCAAGAAAAGCTTTGCCTTCTTTTTTGAGTAGCTTTCATCAGCCCACAAGCATTGTGAAGCCGCCATCGTCTAACCCGTCGCCGGAGCCAATGCCTTTTGGCGGACGGTGGCCGTCTGCCAAGACCGCTGTCGCGGTTCCCGTCGCGCGGAAGGCATGGCTCAGCTTTTTTCGTTAGGCAGCATGAGCGCACCACCAATTTAGTAAACCACACCAAACAAAAAGGAGACCAACCATGAAGCAGACATTACAGAAATTCGGACACTGGACGCCGGCAGCCTTCTGCGCGTTCATTTGCCTCAACGCATTGTTTATTGCACCAAGCAGCGGGAATGTCGAATGGTGGAAGCCAGTATTCTTTTCCTTCCTGCCGATGTGTTTCTTTTTTGTCGGTTCCGCCACATCGCAGATGCAGAAGGAGATTCAGGAGTTGCGGAAGCAGGTCGCGGATTTGCAAAGCAAACATGTGAGTTCACATGATGCAGCCTAACCCGTCGCCGGAGCCAATGCCTTTTGGCGGACGGTGGCCGTCTGCCCAGACCGCGATCGCGGTTCGCGTCGCGCGGAAGGCCTGGCTCAGCTTTCTACGTTAGGCGACTTTACGTTTATGCACATACCACCCATTATTTGTCAGCAGGAGATAAGATTTCAATGGACGCGAGAGCTTGCCAAGCGCAGAGCCAGGTGTTTCCTCTCACGCACTTCATGGCGTCTCGCGGCATTTCTCTCGGTTGTTGCTTTGGTGATTGGCATCGTTGGTTTTCTGGTTGACCATCGGCCAGAGAAGCGGGTGTTGTATTGGATTTTAATCGGCTTTCCACTTATTCCGTATTTGGTGTATGGCCGGCCATACTTGAGTCGGGTTCGGGTTAAGCCTCGCGACCTGAATCGGCAGATCACAGTGCGGATTGGCGTTGACGGCATTACAGTTGACGGCGGCGAGATTGCCAACAATGTCAGATGGTCTGGCATCAAGCGGCTCTGGAAGTCTTCCGATTTGTTTTTGCTGTTTACCGATACGCAGCGGCCGATTTTTATTACGCTCCCGATTGTTGAGCTTACTGATGAGACCAGGACATTCATTGAGACCAAGATTAAAGAGCATGGCGGCCAAGTCGCCTAACCCGTCGCCGGAACCAATGCCTTTTGGCGGACCGTGGCCGTCGGCCAAGACCGCGGTTCACTTGAGTTTTTAACCGATTCTTAAAAAGACACATCCTAAAAATGAACCCCCTGAAACAAATCATCTGTGCCGGCATGGTTGCCGCTTTGATGCCGGCGTTTGCCGCGGAAACCCCTAATTCAGCCGAACAGTTGTTGGACCGGCTGCAATCGGCCATCAAGGCCAAGGACACCAACGCGCTGGTGGCCTTGGTCAATTGCCAAGGCATCTCTGACCGGATGAAAAGCCTGATCCTGCCGATGATGGCGGATATGCCCAACCATGAAATCGCGTCGATGAAACTGCTGCCGCTGCCGGAAAAATATCAATCCACCTATGAAGTCAACGGCATCCGTTACCGTCCCAATGTCCCGCCGGTCGGCTTGATTGACGTGCAGTTTGTCAAAAGCGAAAACGCCGTGCAGTCCATGCAGGTGCCCTATGGCAAAAGCCGCGATGGTTTTTGGATTCCCGGCACGCTGGAGGAAAAAATCACCGGGGCCGGCAGCACCGAGGCGTTGGCGCGGGCAAAGCTTGAAAAGGCCAAGGCGGCTTTTCAAGCGCAGCCCGAATCGGTTTCCCAAAAGGATGAATATGGCCGGACGCCCTTGAACCAAGCGGTGTGCAAGGGCGACAAGGACATCGTGGAACTGTTGCTCACCTACAACGTGGATATTAACGCCGGGGACAATTCCGGTCGGACGGCCTTGCATTGGGCGGCGGACACCGGACAGGTGGAAGTCATGAAATTGTTGCTCGCCAAGAAAGCCAGCGTGGACGCCAAAAGCAATGCCGGCTGGACGCCCTTGCACGAAGCCGCGTATATGGGCAAAACCGAGGCGGCGGCGTTGTTGCTGGCCAATCAAGCGGAGGTCAACGCCAAGGCCAACAACGGCCAGACGTCACTCCATTTGGCCGCCTTGCATGGATATACGGAGATGGTCGCTTTGCTGATTGCCAACAAGGCAGAAATCAACGTCCAAGATGACAAAAAGCAGACTCCGCTCGGCGCGGCGCTGGACACCAATTCACTGCCGAAATACCTGCTCCCAACCGCGTTGCCCGGCAAAAAATCTGCTGCCGATTTATTAAGACAGGCGGAAACGGGGTCAGCCCCAAAATGAAGCTTGCGCCATGACCGTTCCCCAGCCATTTCAATCTCCAGGCCGCCGGCGGGCGAGCGTTGTCCGCTTCCCGATAGATGGCTCCGGCTCGCCAGTCAGTTAAAATTGTTTTTGCAGGGCTTTGAAATTGCCGCCAGCGCCAGCGCGCGCATGGAAAGCTGGGGGCCAAACCACAGCCGCGTCCACGGGCTAATGACTTGCCGGCAGGGCGGCGCAAAATGGATTTCTTTGCGGAACTTGATTTTGAGTTTCATGGTTTTATTTTTTATGGGTCAAGGATTTCAGGGAGCTTTCTGGGTGCGATAAAAACGCTGGGGAAAGGCCGCCGCGTTCACGTCGGTAAAATTCAACAAGCCGCCGGTTCCCAGCGTCACCGTGCCGATGACCGTCCAAGTCTTGAGCTCCGGCGACGCGAGAATCTGGTTGGTCTGGCCGGCCGGGCCGCTCACCGTCAAAACGAACTGGCCGGCGGACGCGCGGCCTTGCAGGTCGGGAACGGTCAGCGGCACCGTGCTGCTGGCTTCATCCGAGTAGCCGCTTTCGCCGCCGGCAGCGTCGTAGCAGGTGGCTGCGAAAAAATAGGTCACCCCGGCAGAAAGGCCGGAAATGGTGGTGTTCGTGACGTGGCCGAGCTGGACGCGGCTGGTGTAGGTGTGGCTGGCCGTCCCGTAATAGATGTTGTAGCCGACAATGCTCGGGTCAGGGCTTTGGTCCCAAGCCAGGGGGACAGGCGCTCCGGCGGGAGCGGTGGAGCTGAAGGCCGGGCTGGCTTTCAGGAGCATTGAGCAAAGCAGGAGGCCGCCCCGGACGGAAATTTTCCGGGCGCGCCTGATTTTTTGTCTGCGGGAATTGGGCATGCCCATGGTTACCTCCCGCCCGGTGCCGCCGCGACTAGGGCGTTCCCTGCGGCCACTGGGAAATACCTTGGTGTCAGTTTTGAACGCCGCCGGCGCCGTTCAGAATCCTGCAAAAATGTCCATGGGGTGAACACCCCATATGCGCCCCGGGGGATTTCTGCGTATCCTCCCCAAATATTTCCGTGGCGTTGGCCCGGAGAGGGCAAGGTTTGCGCGGGAGATAAACCAACTGGGAAGGAACAAAATCATGGGCAATGATCATCAAAACGAAAACCGGAACGGCGACGAGTTGAGCACGGCACCGGCGATCTGTGTTTATGAATTGACGCAGGCGCTCCGCGTTTCCGAATTAAGTTATCGCCGGCTGTTCGAGGCGGCGCAGGACGGCATTTTGATTCTGGACGTGGACTCGGGACGCATCACCGACGCGAACCCGTTTCTGGTTAAACTGCTGGGTTATTCCCACAGCGAAATGGTCGGTCAAACCGTCGGGGAATTAAGTCCGTTCAAGGACGTGGTTTCCAACCAAGCCATGCTGGAGCGGTTGCAAAAGGACGGCTATGTCCGCTACGAGAATCTGCCCCTGGAAACGGTGGATGGCCGCAAGATCGCCGTGGAGTTTGTCAGCAACGTGTATGAGGCCGGCGACAAAAATGTCATCCAATGCAACATCCGCGACATCACCCAGCGCAAGCTGGCGGAAATCGCTTCCAACCGGCTGGCGGCGATCGTCGAATTTTCGAATGACGCCATCCTCAGCAATGACCTGAATGCGATCATCACCAGTTGGAACAAAGGCGCGGAACATATTTTCGGCTACACGGCCGGCGAAATGATCGGGTCTTCCATCATGCGGATGATTCCCGCCGACCGGCAGGGGGAGGAGAATCACATTCTGGGAAAGCTCAATCGGGGCGAAAGCGTGCAGCACTTCGAGACCCTGCGCCAAACCAAGGACGGCCGGCTGATTGATGTCTCGGTCACGGCCTCATCGATCAAGGATGCCAGCGGCAAGGCCATCGGCGTTTCGAAAGTGACGCGCGACATCACCCAGCGCAAGCGGGCGGAAGCGGAACTGAACCGGGAACGGGATTTGTGGCGGGCGCTGCTGGATAATTCACCGGACAAAATTTATTTCAAGGACCGCCAATCCCGCTTTGTCAAAGCCAGCAAAGCGATGGTTGTTCAATTTGGCATCGGATCTCCAGAGGCGCTGGTGGGCAAGACGGATTTTGACTTTTTTACGGACGCGCACGCCCGGCCCGCCTTCGAGGACGAACAGAAAATCATCCGCACCGGTCAGCCAATGATCGATATGGAAGAGCGGGAAGCCTGGAATGACGGGCGGGTCACCTGGGTGTCCAGCACGAAACTGCCGTGGCTGGATGACCAGGGCAAGATCATCGGCATCATGGGCATTTCGCGCGACATCACCCAGCGCAAGCGGGCGGAGGAATCCAACGCCCGGCTGGCGACGGCCGTGGAACAGTCGATTGATGCCATCGTGATCACCGACCTTCCGGGCACGATTCTCTATGCCAATCCGGCCTTTGCGAAAAGCTCCGGCTATGCCGTCGCGGAGGCGATTGGCCAGAACTGCCGCATCCTCAAGAGCGGCAAACAGGATGCCGAGTTTTACCGGCGGATGTGGGAGGTCCTCACGCGGGAGGAGACTTGGAGCGGACATTTCATCAACCAGCGCAAGGATGGCACGCTGTTCGAGGAGGACGCCACCATCTCGCCGGTGCGGGACGCCGCCGGCACCATCGTCAACTATGTGGGCGTCAAGCGCGACGTGACGCTCCAAATGCAATTTGAGGCCCGCTTGCGTCAGGCGCAAAAGATGGAATCCATCGGCCAGCTCGCCGGCGGCATCGCCCACGATTTTAATAACATCCTTGGCTGCATCATTGGTTACATGTATCTGGCCAAAATCGCGGCGGCCGATCATCCGGCCATCCTGGCCAACCTGGAGCAGATTTCGAAAGCCTCCGACCGGGCGGTTGATCTGGTCAGCCAAATCCTGACCTTCAGCCGCCAAAACAAACCGGAGCGCGAGCCGGTGGAACTGAACCCGGTGGTATTGGAAGCGCTCAAACTTTTGCGCGCCAGCGTGCCGGCCACCATCCGGTTTCAAATCGAGCTGGCGGAAACTCCCGCCGTGCTGGCCAACGCCACGGCGATCCATCAGGTGATCATGAACCTCGGCACCAACGCCTGGCACGCCATGCACGATCAGCCGGGCACCTTTAAAGTTGAAACGGGCGTTTGGGAAGTGGATGCGGATTTCATCCGCACCCACCCGGACCTGCATCCGGGGCGCTATGTGCGGCTGTCCGTCAGCGACACGGGCTGCGGCATGGATCGCGCCACGGTGGAACATGTTTTCGAGCCGTTCTACACCACCAAAGGCGTGGGCGAAGGCACCGGCCTGGGCCTGGCGGTGGTGCATGGCATCATGAAAACCCATGACGGCGGCATTTCCGTTTACAGCCAGCCGGGCGAAGGCACCACATTTCATTTATATTTCCCGGTGCTTGAAACGGCGGCGGTCACGCCGAAAACCGAAGCCGCGCCGATTCCGCGCGGCCAGGGCGAACGCATCTTGTTCGTGGATGATGAAGAGGTGCTGGCCAGCCTGGGCAAAGAAATCCTTGAACGGCTGGGTTACCGGGTGACTGCAACCACCAGCGTGCTGGAGGCGATCATCCTCGTCCGCGCCCAGGCGGAACCGTTTGATCTGGTCATCACCGATCTGGCCATGCCCGTCATGGACGGCGTCAAGCTCGGCGAGCAGTTGCAGGAAATCCAGCCGCACCTGCCCATCATCCTGACGACCGGCTTCAGCGGCTCCATGACCGCCGAGAAGGTGCGGGCGCTGCGCTTCCGCGCCTTATTGAGCAAACCCAGCACCGCCCGGACGCTGGGCGAAACCGTGCACCGCGTGCTGCACCCCGCCGCCGGCGTGGGGTGAACACCCCATGGCTGCTGTCTGGTTCTCATGTTTAACTGAATCGATGAGAACCAAAATTCCAATCCATTGGCCGGAAGCCAAAGCTGGCGAAGCCGTTGTGATCCGGTCACGTCCGTCCAAACCGGCCGCGCCGCTGTGGTTGAGTTTCCCGGCGCACAAGTTGATTGCCTCAAGTCCAGAAAGGCGGACGGCTTGAAAATTCAAACGCAAATCATCCGCCGTTCGGCTCTGGTGCTGCTCGCTTTGGGCCTCGCTTTATCCGCCGGCGCGCAGGTGGAGACGGTGGTTCTCCCGAAATCCGTTCCCGATCCCATCGAGCCGTTCAACCGCGTGATGTGGGGTTTCAACAAGTCGGTGATGACCGGCGTGGTCAAGCCGACGAGCCGCGTCTATCGGTTCGTCATCGTGAAACCCGTCCGCACCGACATCGGAAATTTCGGCCGGAACCTCATGTATCCCGGACGCGTGATCAACAACCTGCTCCAGGGAAAATGGCTCGGGGCGCGCGATGAATCCTACCGTTTTGTGGTGAACACCACCGTCGGGATTGTCGGGCTGGTGGACGTGGGCACGAAATGGCACATCCCGAAATCCGACGCGGATTTCGGCCAGACGTTTGGCCAATGGGGCTGGCGGCCGCAATTCTTCATCATGCTCCCGTTTTTCGGGCCGAGCAATGAGCGCGACACCGTCGGCCTCGCCGCCGACACCGCCGCCAATCCGCTGCTCTACATTGCGCCCTATGGTTTCGTCGCGGACAATCCGTTGACGTATCTCGGGCCTTACTCGTATTTCACCTATTTGGTCATGTATAACGATTTGTCCGACACCGTGAATGAATATGTGCGCTTCAGCCAGGCCGAGACGGACCCATATTCCGAGATCCAATATGCCTGGACGTTCGCGCGCGAAAATCAGGTGGCCGATTTCCAGGTGAAAGGCCAGCCGGACGAAGCCTCGCTGGAAACGCTCCAGACCGTTTTCTTCACTTACCAAGATCCGGAATTTCCCAATCACGGCGAGACGCGGTCCGTGAAGATTCCGGCGACGGGCGAAAAATTAAAATTCACCTATTGGCTGCAGCCCGGCTCGGCGAACGTGGTTTACATCATTCCCGGCTTGGGCGGTCACCGGTTGTCGCAACCTTCATTGGCGCTGGCCGAGCTGGTTTTCAAAAATGGTTTCTCCGCCGTGCTGGTCAGCAGCCCGTTCAATTCCGAGTTCATGGAACACGCCTCCACCGCCGCGCTGCCGGCGTATCTGCCGGTGGACGGCCATGACCTGCACATCGCGCTCACCGAGATTGATCACCGCCTTAACCAGGTCTATCCCAACCGCCTGGGCAACAAGGCGCTGATGGGTTATTCCATGGGCGCTCTCGACACTTTGTTCCTCGCCGCCACCGGCCCGACGAATTCGTCTGCCGCGACCGCCGGCGCGACGAACGAATGGTCGCTGCTGAAATTCGACCGCTACGTCGCCATCAACACGCCGGTGCGGATGCTGCACGGCATCGCCAAGCTGGACGAATATTACCGCGCGCCGCTGGACTGGCCGGTGGCCGAACGGGCCGCCGATCTGGAAAATACTTTTCTCAAGGTGGCCGCCTTGAGCCGCAACAAGCTCACGCCGCAGACCTCGCTGCCCTTTGACGCCATCGAATCAAAGTTTCTCATCGGCATGACGTTTCGTTTTGAATTGCGCGACATCATTTACAGCAGCCAGCAGCGGAACAATCAGGGCGTCCTGCATCACGCCCTCCATGATTTCCGGCGCAACCCGGCGTATCAGGAAATCCTCCAGTTTTCCTATCAGGACTACTTCGACAAATTTGCCACGCCGTATTATGCCACGCGCGGCCTGGGCGTGCCGGCGGCGGAAGCGCTGGAAAAAGCCGGCGACCTGCGCACCTACGAAACCGGCCTGCGCGCCAATCCCGACATCCGCGTCATCGTGAATGAAAACGATTTTCTGTTGGAGGACGCCGATCTGTCCTGGCTCCGCGCCACTTTCCCGTCCGAACAACTGACCGTGTTCAACAAGGGCGGGCATCTGGGAAATCTTTTCAACCCGGCGGTGCAAAAATCCATTCTCGCGGCGCTCACGCCGATGCGCCCGCCGGAAGTGATACCTTCTAAATGAGCGGGCCGGTTCGCCATCTCCGATTACAACCCCCGCAGCAGCGCATGCAGCCTTGGGGTGTGAGAGTTGGTCTGAAAATCCCGGAGCGCGGCTGTGTCGTCCTCGACCAGCCGCAGCCGGCCTCGAATTTTCGGCGGGTTGAGGATATTGCCATGGGCTGCGGCTGGTCTGCGACACAGCCGCGCTCCTTTTTCAGACCGGCTCTAATCATCTTCCAGAATTTTAATTCAAATGTGATTTGCGCTGGCCTACCCGGCAAAACAGAAAAGCTCAAGGCTCGCTCGGAGCTGTCTTCATTTCGATTCCACCCAAATCTATTGTCCCTGATGATGGGTCGGCGGGAACGGACAACTTCACATTCGCGTTGGCAATTTCTTTCATTTCCCCAGGCAAGGCCAATTTCACCTCCCGGCGCGGGCGCGCAACTCGGCCACGGCGGCGGCGATGCGGCGCGGGTCCATTTCATGCACTTCCACGCTCCGCCCGATTTCCGCCAGCAAGGTGACGGACAGTTCGCCGCCCAGATGTTCGCGGAATTCCTCCAAGCCGGCCAGCAGCGCCGGGTGGTTGGCGTCATCGGCGTTCAGCAGTTCATCGGCAAACAGCGGGAAGCCCAGCCGTTCGAGCAGGGTCAGGATGCGCCCGGTGTCGCCGGCGGCCAGCAGCCCGCTGTCGCGCGCATAAACCACGTCCAGCGCCATGCCAATGGCCACGGCCTCGCCATGCATGATGCGGAACCGGGACAGCTCCTCCAGCTTGTGCGCGGCCCAGTGGCCGAAATTCAGCGGCCGCGCGGTGCCGGTCTCAAACGGGTCGCCGCCGGTGGCCAGATGGTCGAGGTTCAGCTCGGCGCTGCGGTGGATGAGGCGCTTCATCGCGTCCGGCTCGAACGCGACCAGCCGGTCGGCATTGCGCTCCAGCTCGGCGAAAAATTTCGGGTCGCGCAGGCAGGCGATCTTCACCGCCTCGGCATAACCGCAACGCTTGTCGCGCGGCTTGAGCGTGGCGAGCAGGTTGAAGTCGTTGATGACGGCGAACGGCGGCGCGAAGGTGCCGATGTAATTTTTCTGGCCGAAGGCGTTCAGGCTGTTTTTCAGGCCCACGCCGGAATCGGCCTGGCTCAACGTGGTGGTGGGCAGCCGCACCAGCCGCACGCCGCGATGGCACGTCGCCGCCGCAAACCCGGCCACGTCCAGCAGCGCGCCGCCACCGATGGCGATGAGAAGCGATTGCCGGTCGAGGTGGTGCCGGTGGAACTGCTCGAGGAGATTGGAGACGAGCGTGATGGAATTTTTCGCCGGTTCGCCGCCGCAGACGAACAGCGGCGGGCGCACGAGCGAGAGCAGTTGCGCGTGCGTCGCAAAATACTTTTCAATCTGGTGTTCCAGTTCCGGCAGCGCCTGGGAAAGCGAGTCTTCGAGGACGACAAACACCTTGTGGGGCGCCACGTCGGCAAGGGCGTCGCGCAGCGTGGAGTTGTCCGGGGCAAAGACGTTCTCGGTGAAGAAAACGCGCAGCGGCCAGGCGACTTGGATGTTGCGCCGGATCACGGACATGGGGCCAAGCTTGCGCCGACCGAAGGGCTTTGACGAGAATTATTTGCGGCCCGCCGACGCGGGGGCCGGTGGCCAGCCACGACAATCACACTTGCCGCTGCGCGCATCCTGCCGCAATCTTTTGCCGATGTCCGAACGACCGGTTGCCAACCTAAACAAACCCGATGCCGCACTCGAAATGACGCTGCGGCCCTCGCTCTTTTCCGATTTCACCGGCCAGCCCAAGGTGAAGGAGCGGCTGGAAATTTCCGTCGCCGCCGCCCAGCAGCGCGGCGAAGCGCTCGACCACATCCTGCTGTCCGGCCCGCCCGGCCTCGGCAAGACCACCATCGCCAACATCCTCGCCAAGGCGATGGGCGCGAATGTCAAAGCCACCAGCGGCCCGACCATCGAGAAGGCCAGCGACCTTGCCGGCCTGCTCACGAATTTGGAGGAAGGCGACGTGCTGTTCATTGACGAAAT
>PLYV01000072.1 GCA_003151855.1 Limisphaerales bacterium
AACACATCCGCGCCGGCCACAATCCGTTTCAGATCCTCGACGCCCAGTTTGCGATTGCCGATTTTGTGCCGCGCCAGCATCGCCTTGATCGCGGCGGCATGGCGCTCCGGCAGCCACAACCGTTCGGCGTGTTCGTCCACGACGAAAATGTTTCCGTCGCCATCGGTGCAGCCGAGCAGCGCGACGGTGTAGTGCGCAAATCCGTAATCCAATGCGACGAACCATTCGCGCGCCCGCGTCTCGTCGAAGTCTTGGACGACGTGAACCTCGCGGCGCAACGTCGTGAAGTATTGACCGGCGGCGATGTCCCAATCGCCGTCCAGCCACGCGCGTTTCTGCCAGCCGGAAAGATTTTGCAGCACACGGACGTATTCAGGATTGTTCCAGCGGTTGTCCGTCACGCGTGCGGGGATGAAACGAGTTTCCGTCTCCCGCTTTTCCAACATGGGGAGGACGAACTTCGTTCGATACCAGCCGTGCCCGACGCCGCCGGGATTTGTGGTCGAATAGATGCGCGGGCGGAAATTCGGTTTGCTCGTGCGGCAGCAGGTGGAAATATCCTGGTATTTTCGCGCCGTCAAAGTTGTCGCCTCCTNNCCGTTGGCAAACGTCAGCACGCCGCGAAACGCGGAAAAATCGTGCTTCAGCTTGCCGAACAGCCGGCGGCGCAAATCCTCGAAGTGTTCGAGGTTGGCTTTGCCAACCTTGCGGAGCAGCAGACATTTCAGGCCCGGCACACGCTGGCAATCGTCCGCCCCCATTTGTGCCAGCAGCCAGTGTGATTTGCCGCCGCCGCGCGCGCCGCCGTAGCCGATGGCTGTCGGCCCGTCGGGCGCGTCGCACAAACGCGCAGCGGCACTGGCGACCAGTTGCCGCTGTTGCAAAATCACGTCGGCCCGCTCGAAGCGCTGCATTTGATTCTGCGGACAGCCAGCGCGGCGACCGACCAGAAAATAGCGTTCCCAGGGTGTCATGTGGTTTTCTCCGGTAGTGCGGCCACGGTTTCCACGTCCACAATTTCCCCGGGCAGCGGCTCGCCATAAATCTTTTCCAGCGCAACCGTGACCTCGACGCGCAGCCCCGGCAGATCGTCGCCCTTGCTCCGTTCGCCGTCGGTGCCAAGGCCCGTCGCCAGCCGGCCCAGCTTGCTGGCGATTTCCAGCATCCGGGCGATGTCGGCGAGGTTGGCATAAACTTTGTCGCGCTCCATGTAGGCATCCAGCCCCTTTTTGGCGGCGGCAATCGCCTTTTCGTGCATTTCCCATTCCGTTTCGCGAAGCTTCTGCTCGCGGCTGGACCATTCCGCCGCCTTGCCGCGCGCGGCAGCCTCAATGGCTTCGCGCTCGACGATGGCAAGGTGTGCACCATGTGCCGACACGCGTTCAGTCCAGTCATACTTGCCCGACCAGCGTTGAATGAGCCTCGCACTCTTGCCTAATTTTTTCCGAACCACGTCTAATGATCGTTCCGGCCCCAAGCTCAAATACAAACTGAAGGCGGCAAAAGCCTTGTTGCTTTCACGCGGCTGTTGTTCAAACGGTAATGGCATTTTTCATCCTTTCTTGGTTGGCACGGACTTCGGCGAGGGTTGCCGCCACACTTTGACCGCCGCGCCACCAGTGGTAGCGCTCCGGCGAATCAAACGGGATGGACAGCGTTCCACCGACGGTCAAAAACGGCAGTTTTTCACCGGTGGCCGTCGGCAAAGACGTTGGGACACTTGGGACAGTGTTTTCAATGTCCTTACACATATACACGGGCGTATCTATATTAGTTGTATCTTCCCTCGCGTATGCGCGAGGGTTGAAAAAAGGTGTCCCAAGTGTCCCAAAGTATTCACTTTGTAATGACATCGGATTGCTGGCGGCGGCTTGGGACGCTTGGGACACCTTTTTCGCAGTCGCAACCGACTCGGTTTTTAGTGTCCCAAGTGTCCCAGAGCCGGGAGCGGTCAAAACCGCCATCACCGACTCTGCCGCCGGCAACGCTGACGGCGTCTTGAGCCGCAGGCTGAAATCTCCCGGCTGACGATTGCCAGCCAAGGCAAAAATTCTTTTCCGGTGCTGGCCGTCCTTCGGATGCACACAGCAACCAAACCGGCCATCGGGATAAATTCGCAGATGTTCGCCGGAGCGATC
Source organism: Limisphaerales bacterium (assembly GCA_003151855.1). Taxonomy (GTDB): domain Bacteria; phylum Verrucomicrobiota; class Verrucomicrobiia; order Limisphaerales; family UBA11358; genus UBA11358. Next base: position 2,139 of record PLYV01000072.1, read on the forward strand.
ATTGCCGCTTTCGGCGCACGCGGGACACCGGGCCTGGACAATGCCGCCGGCCAGCTCGCGAACCTTTTCCAATTTGGCGACGTTGAGGCTCATAGAAGTTCGTCTGGCTGATGGTGGCAGTCCGCCAGGACAACCCGACGCCAGCCACGATTTGATTTTTTGCCGTCGCGCTCGATGGAGTGCGAGCGGGTGACGTGGAAAGTGTCCAGCATGATGTCGGGCAGCGTCCGCTCGATGACTGCCGTTGGCAGCGCGTTCCAGCCGTTGTCGGCGCAATACTCGGAATACGCCTGGCTGATTTCAGTCGCCGTCACATCGCCGTATTCGTGCCGGGTAATGCGTTCCTTCACGAACAGCCGCAGGCTGTCGCTTTCCGCCAGCAACGAATCAATCCGCCCGCGTTGCGCGTCCGTCAGCTTGAAATCCCCCAGCTCCGCAAACTCCGTTTGCAATTTGACGAACCCGGCCAGCGCCCAGCGCAGGATGCCGCTGCCTTCCTCGCGCAGCAGCGGAACATGAAAGTCCAGGATGCGCTTGGCCGGCGGCGGATTTTCGTAACGGACGATCAGCAGCCGCCGGCGCCACGCCCCGACATCGCCCTCCATGCGGATGCGCAGGCGCGAATTGCACGTCATTACCATGTTGAACGTGCCGAACATGGGGAAATCCCCGTTCAACCCCTTGCCTTCGCCGGAAATCGGATCCCCGCCGACCAGCACCTTCAATTTGCTCGCGCCTTTCTGCATGAGAAAATCACCGGCCACGTCCGGCCCGATCAGCATAGTCTTGGCGCGGAACCGATATGTTTCAAACCGCTCATACAAACATTCGGTCCGCAGCTCGTAAGTGTTCTCGATGCCAACCAACGCCTGAATGATGCGAACCAGCGTGCCCTTGCCGCCATTCGGCGTGCCGTCCAGAATCAGAAAGCGCTGCGGCAGGTTGTAACCGAACAGCGCCAGCCCCGCCCAGCGTTGCAGCAAATCGGCGTCCTCGGCGTTGACCGCCGGATAAATCAATTCTTTCAGGAAGCGCGGACACTCCGCCGCCGGGTCGAAGGCGAACGGCGATTTATTGCGGGAATAATCTTCCGGCGAATAACCGCCGAACTTCACGTCGCCATCGTCGCTGAACCGGATGACCCCGTTGGCGACGTGAATGAAACGGCCTTTGACCCGGAACACGCCGCGTTTTTCCACGATGCCCATCAGCGCGCCGACCACGGCCTTGAGCTTGGTTTGCGTGATTTGGATTTCCAGGGTGAATTGTTGCGCCTCGCGGCTGGCATCCAGAATGCGCGCGGAAATCGTTTCGCGGATGGTCTCCGGCGTAACCGCTTCCCACAGGCCCGTCTGGTCGGAATAAAGGAAGAACGATTTTTCGTCGGGATCATACAGCACGCGATTTTCGCGCGCATAGAGCGCGGCCCAATACCGTTCGTTGATGCCGGTGACGCGCCCCTCCTTGCTGGTGTAAAATGGCTGGCCATATTCCTTGGCCAGCGCTGCCTTCGCGTCGCGCTCGGCGACCCCCACCCAGGGCAACTCCCAACCATCCGGCCACTGGATTTCGGCGAAAGCGATGACCACGGGCTGATTGTTTACCGTCACGGTATAATCCATGCCCTTCGGATGCCGCCCGTAAATCGTCGAAAGCCGGCCATTCGCCCGCCACTCAAAATGTTTGTGTGCCGGGTTGCAGCTTTCCGGGTATTCACCCTGGACGCGCAACCAGATCATGCCGCCGCGACTGCCGCGCGAGCGCGTCGTCGCCGCCAGCGCCGGATTGACGGCGAGGAACGCCGCCAAATCCTCATCCTGGTCAAAGTCCAGCGCGCACAGCCCGCCGGACATTTGACCGAGATAAACCGCAATGTTGAACTCGCCCGACGCCAGCGCGTGCCGGTAGGCCGGTGTCTGTGTCGCCTCGAATGGCCGTTGCGTATAGGTGACGGCGGGCATTTTCGTGCCGTGGATGCACGGCACAAAAAAAACGCCCGCCCCCAGCAGATGTTCAATGGTATCAAGTGGCGTCATAATAAGCCCGGATACGTTGATATTCCGCAAACAGGCGTTCAGCGAAACGCAGCCACCGTTCGCGCCGGTCGGCCGGCTCGATGAGTTCGGCGGCGGCCCGCCAATGAAGCAAAACGAGACTGTGCGCTTCATCCACGATCAGGAACGGTTGGGGAAAGTTTTTCAGCGCCATGCCTTGTTCCGGCTCAATCCCCAATTCGTGAGGTTGAATCCATACGGTGCCGTCAGGCTCAAAGCCAACGAGCGAGAACCGTATCCCGCCATCCGGGGTGCCAAAGTTCATCGGCATCAATTCCACGACTTTATTCTTCATATTTTCTCCTGGTTAATTTTCCAATCCCGCCTCACGCACACAGAACACGCAGACCTCGCTTCGCGGTTCGCGGCGGTGTTCCTCCCGCCGCCGCCGGTTGCAGCACACACAGCGGAAGACGTGAATCCACGTCGCCTCCATTTCCAGCGGCCAGCGCGGACGCCGCCGGTGTTCCCGTTCCCGCTCAAACGCCGCCTGTAACCGGTCTGGAACCTCCATCATTCCGGCACCGGCCCCATTCATTTTTGCGCCATGTCGCGGTCGCAACTTTTTACCTGTGTTCATTCGTGTAATCCGTGGTTAAAAGTTTTTTGGCCCGTTCATCAGCCTGCAAGGACTTCGCGCACCGCAAGCACGTCAACTCACCCAATTCCATCTGCCAATCGCGGCGCGGGCGGCTCTTGCCCACGCCGCACCGCGCCGCCAAGCCCGCCAGCCGATGCACCTTGCCGCCGTCAAATAAAGTCGCGTTCATCTGTTTCCTTTCAGTTTTTTGATCCGTCCGGCAAGGACTGGTAAAACTCGATGGCTTCCGGCGACACATGGACGCCTTTGAACCATTCCTTGAAATTCAGGCCGGCCAGTGACCGCACCCGCGACACGGCGACGTAAGCCTGTCCCGGCTCGCGCGCGGCGCGGATGTCCAGAAACGCCGCGTCCAGCGTCAGCCCTTGCGCCTTGTGAATCGTCATCGCCCACGCCAGCCGCAGCGGGAACTGGCTGAAACTCGCCGAGTCCTCGTCTTGCGAATCAAAACGCCAAGTGAACCGCTCGACGCGGATCTCCGCGCCGGTTTTGGCTTTCACCAAAACCGTATCAGGGCGGACATCCAGCACCGTCCCCAACTGCCCGTTGACGAACAGCGGATTTTGCGACCCCGGCTCGGTTTTGTTCACGGTGAACATCACCAGCGCCCCCGGCTTGACCTGGAGCGTTTGCGGCGTCAGCAGATTTTTCGTCAGAAATTCCCGCTGATGGTCGGGACCGGTTTGCACCGCTTCCAAAACGCTTTCGTCGCCCGGCAGATCGGAAAGCTGGAAATGGTTCCATTTGTCCACTTGCACGTTGTGCGTGAACAAGCGCGTCATCGCCGCCGGCGGATTGCTCCGCACCCGCGATTGCAGCAGCCGCGCCGAATCGCCCCAGACGCGACCGATGCGAAAATCTGCCAGCGCGCGGACAAAACCCGGCTCATCCTGTCGCCGGACACGTTCGAGAACGAACGTGCGGAAACCTGCCGCCGCCCAAGCCGGCGATTGAAACGCCCAATCGTAACGCTCCGTTTCACTTTTCCTAACGGGTGGCAGTTGCAGAAAATCGCCGGTGGCGATGACCTGGCAGCCGCCGAACGGCACATCACGCCCGCGCAGCCGCCGGAACAGAAATTCGACGAACTCGAATTGTCGCCCCGGCAGCATGGAGATTTCATCAATCACCAGCACCTCGCAGCGGCGCACACGGTTGAAGCCCGCGAGGATGGAGCGACGCGGATCGCGTTGAAGTTGGTTGAAATAATCTTCGTTCGATTGTCCCGCCGCCGGTCCAATCAGCATCCCGCAGAAACGATGAATCGTCATGCCGCCGACGTTCAGCGCCGCCACGCCGGTCGGCGCGGTGACGCTAACGCGGCGCGGACACTCCGCGATGAAGGCGCGGAGTTGCGTTGACTTGCCGGTGCCGCCAGCGCCGGTGAGAAAAACATTCCCCCCGGCTTTTGCCGACGCATGGAATAAATTTTCCGGCGTCAGCACGGCGGCAGCCAGAGATTTATAGGCCGCATCATCCGGCAATAATGTTTGAACGGGGTTCATGTCAGTTGAAGTGTTGGTTTTGCCATTGCATGAGCCGGCGAAACCGGCGCTCTTTTTCCCGGCGGCAATGCGCCACTGCTTGCCGAATCGTCCAGCGATGCACAACGCCCAGCACCCGGAACCAATGCTTGTCGAGTTTGCGAATCATAATTTCCTCCTAAACAACGATGCCGAGGGCGTCGGCGACTTTGGCGGTGAGTTCGATGTCATTGCGCAGATACGCTTCCGCCTGTTTGCGGTCGCTCTGCCACAGTTCCGCGAAGGCTTTGCCATCGCCATTCTTGGCACCCACGCCAAGATGCTTGGCAATTGAATCCAAAGACCCTTTGGCTTGGCGGTCGCCAAGCTGCCAGGCGTCGCGCAGGTCAAGCAGTTGGTCGCTCCAATAGCGACCGCGCCGGAGGCCGAACGGCACCGCGATGCGATGCTTCCACGACCGGCGAAACAGAAACGGCAGGTCGAAGTTGAAGATGTTGAATCCGATCAGCGGATTCAGCCGGCCCATTTCGCCGCGCGTCAGTTCCCAAAACTCGCGCAGCGTTTGCGCTTCGTCATCGTGGCCGATGATGGAAAACTTTCCGCCCTTGCCAAACTTCGTCGGCTGCTCGCCTTTGGCGTCATGCTGCATGACGCCGATGGCGACCACGCGCCCGGTGAGCGGGTCGAGCGCGGCGCGCTCGATGAAGTCGCGGCGATGGTTCGCCTCGGCCTCGGCAATTTTCTCCGCAATCTTCGCGGGATCTTTCAGGTTACCCGTTTTAACTTCCGCCGGGTCGAACGGTGGCAGTAACGCCGATAATTCGCTTTCCGCCAGAGGCCCGGTTTCCAAATCAAATACAATGGTCTGCATAATTTTTTTCTTTGTTGATTTTTAGGTAGGGCGGGCTGTCCCCAGCCCGCCGCTACCCCATTCCGAATTTCAGCTTTCACGGTTTCAGCGTTTCAGCTTTTGTTAGTAGGGCACGTCATCGCTTTCGGGTTGCTCCCTTTGCGCCGTCTGCCAAGACTCCAGCGCGGCGATGAGCCGTTTGTCATCCGCCGTCGGCTTGGCATTCGCCTTCGCCGTCGGCAGCCAGTTCGCAATCAGCGCGCCGACTTGTTCCGGCGAGAGGTCGCGCACTTCCAGCCCCTTGCACTTGCCAACGTGGATTTTCGTCGCGCCCAAGTCAGCCGCATCCGCCGCCGGCTGTTCCGCGCGGCGATACCCGCCGCCTTGCGCGCCAGCGCCATTGCCCGCAGGCATGGTGGCCGGCTGCAAAGCCCGATCTTTCTGGCGGATATATTTTCCCGATGGTTTCAACGGCGACGCCGACTTATCTGGCTGGATAAGCGCGATGTTCGCGTAAATTTCGCCGTCACTGTGTTCGTGAATCACCGTGATATGCGCCGTGCGGCCCAGCAAATCTTCGGTGTCAAAGTTCTCGGTTTCTTTGGCCGACAGTTCGCGCCCCATCCATTTTTTTAGAAACGGACGCAGCGCCGAATTTTCGTGATACGACGGCGTGAACGGGGCCGACCACACGCACCAGGGCGAGCCGTCGTCTTTCGTCTCGCCGATTTCAAAGACGAACCGGAATTTTTCTTTCGGCCCGAATTGCGTCTGCACCGTTTTGAGAGGGGTAACATCCACGCAGACCGCCGCCCCGGTGTATTCCGGGCAGGGTTGGAAGTTGCCGCTGTTGCTTTTTATTTTCATACGTTTTGTTCTGGTTGCTCTGTGTTGTTGGTGGCACCCGCGTCGCGCGGGTTCATTTCGGCGTCGCGCCGAAAATCTTTTACGTCTCCGCGTCTTGGCGTGAGCTGTTCCGAATCAAACTCGCGGATCAGGTCGAAGAAAAATTCCGCGCGCATCGTGATCAGCCACGGCGCATGATTGCGCCGGTGCGCCACAATCCACGGCTTGCCGCCCGCGTCGCCTTCGGCTTGGACGCAGGCATCGGTGAGATTCAGATTTTGGACGCGCTTAACCTCGACGTGCAGCCACGCCAAGGCGTCGCTGACCACGTCGGGACTGTCCGCGCCGCCGGAAAATTGCTGGCCGCGCCGGGCGTCGTAACCGTGTTCACGCAGCAGCGAAGCAAATTCGCGCTCGCCCACCTTGCCTTTGTTTCGGGAATTCATTTCAGCCTTGGGGTTTGAGGTGATGGCCCGCTCGCCCGTGGCGCTGCCACCGGCACGCACACGGTAGAATTCGCGTTCAGATACGAGACAACCGCCGGCCAGTAGAACCGCACCGTTTTGCCCAGGACAATGCAGGGAACCACGCCCTCATGTTGCAACCGGACGAGCGTGCGCAACCCCACCTTGAGCCGCGCCGCCAGTTCTTCCTGCGTGAGCAGGTCGTCCTGTTGGCTGCCGGTCTTTGGTTGGCAGGTGCGGCTCGCACCCAGCATTGTTTTTTTCATGCTGGCTCGAAACTAGCCGTGTCGCCGAAAAAGAAATAGGGAAACGAAGGGAAACAGAGGGGGCAAGTTTCAGCCAATGTTTACGGGCCTAAAACCTGTCAAGGGAAACAAGGGGAAACGTAAGCCGTCAAACCGCGCCGGTCTGGAGATAATATTTCCCCGTTCCCTCCACCGACCGGATCAATTGGGCGCGAAGTTTGGACAGGCACGCTTTGCGGTCATTGAAGTATTGCTTGATCTGGACGTCGCTGAATTTTCCCCGCCGGCCCGCCCCGCTTTTTTGCCGCACATAGGGGTCAATCTCATCCTCGAAATGCCGGGCCGAGGCGGGATCGAAAGCCCGCATGGACACCAGATATTCCAAGCACCACCGGGCCATGATTCTACCCCGCAGATTATAGAGCACGTCATCAACCCAAACCTCCATGAACCCGGCCCGGTATTCGAGCCGGCCAATCGTGTGAACGATTTTATTTGCCGCCGGATAATCCCCGCCCAATGGCAGTTGCGGCTCGCACTGCCGGTCTGGAAAACCCCCGTCCGGGATGTCCCGATCCGGCACAGTCTTTACAATCTTGCTTTTTTTACCGCCATCTTCCCGCCGTGTGGTCCCCTCCGCCTGGATCGTTTTATGGCTGCCATCGGGATTATGCTGGGAGGCGTGAGTCACCACGTTGTAGGAAACCCCGAAAACCATCAAAGCGTGCAGCATATTTCCAATCGCCCGGATGATCACCGATTTCCAATGGAGAACCGCCGGTGAAGTGCCGCCGGATGAAGGCGCGGTGGCTAAAACCTCGTTGAAAAACCAT
>PLYV01000191.1 GCA_003151855.1 Limisphaerales bacterium
ACAAAAACCTGATGCTGGTCGCGGAGCGGCTGCTGCGCGAATTGAATCCGGCGCTACTGCTCATCACCCTCGGCGAACTGGGCATGTTGCTGTGCCAGCGCGGGCAGAAACCGTTTCACATTCCGACGGNNTCCGGCGCGGGCGACACGGTCATTGCAAGTTTCACGCTGGCGGTGGCGGCGGGGGCTTCGCCGATTGAAGCGGCGATTTTATCCAATCACGCCGCCGGCATCGTCGTCGGCAAGGTCGGCACGGCGGTCACCACGCCGGACGAACTCATAAAAAGTTTTAGCCACAGATAGGCACAGATGAAACACAGATTGGGAAAACGCACCGGCAATTTCAGCTTTTGTTTTATCTGTGTTAATCTGTGCCTATCTGTGGCTCCAAAATGAATTCTTCAAAAATCACCGTTGCCGAAATCTCCGCGATGAAAAGCCGCGGCGAGAAAATCGCCGCGCTCACGGCGTATGATTTTCCGATGGCAAAACTGCTCGACGAAGCCGGCGTTCCCCTGCTCCTCGTCGGTGATTCGGTCGGCATGGTCGTGCTCGGTTATCCCGACACCACGCACGTCACGATGGCGGAAATGGAGCATCATATTCGCGCCGCCGCCCGGGCGAAGCCGAATGCACTGCTCGGTGGCGATTTGCCGTTCCGGAGCTACGAGACCGTTTCCGACGCGGTGACCAACGCCAAACGTCTCGCCGCCGCCGGCGCGGAATATGTGAAGACCGAAGGCGGACGTGAAATTTTACCGCAGGTGAAGGCCATCATCACGGCGGGCATTCCGTTTTGCGGACACCTAGGAATGCTGCCGCAGCACGTTTTGGAAGAAGGCGGCTATCACATCAAGGGCAAGCAGGAGGCGGAGCATCAGAAATTAATCGCCGATGCGAAAGCGCTGGCGGAGGCAGGCGCGTTTGCCATCGTGCTGGAACTGGTGACGCCGCCGGTGGCCAAGGAAATTTCCGCGCAAATTCCGGTGCCGACCATTGGCATCGGCAGCGGGCCGGACTGCGACGGACAGATTCTGGTGACGCACGATTTGACCGGCAGCTTTCCGTGGTTCACGCCCCGCTTCGTGAAACCAAAGGCAAACTGCGCGGCGGAAATCAAATCGGCGGTGACGGCGTGGAAAACCCAGATCGGCGCGCGGTAACAGCGCCGTTTCGCCCCGTTTTACCGCAAAAAAATATTTTCAACTTTTTTAGGCTTGGACAGCCAATGTCCAAGCCTCCCTGCCAAGCTGGTGTCGTAATTGAAACAAAATTATGACAACCAACCAGCAACTCGAACTCGGATTCAACGGCACCCAGACCCGCATCTTTGGCCGGCGGCGCGAGCAGCGCGCGGCACGGGCGCAATGGTGGTTCGCCAAAATGCGCGCGGCGGTGGCAAGCGCGATGACCTGGCAGAACGAAACGCCTACGCACGCGGAGCAGATCTGGATTCCCGGCGCGAACCGGCAGTTGAAAGTGTAACGCACGACTCGCAAAAGCGCTCGCCCCGCCGGTTCATGGTAGCTGGTGGCCTTGAACCGCTGCGCCGGTTCGCGCACCTCGGCGAACGGCGGCAGCGGGTCGTCATGTCCGTGGCTGGGGAAAATCTGTTGCGAGGCGGAGGGCTGTCTTTTCTTCCCAGCATTTTTTTAATTAATTTTCCGCTTGGACAGCCGATGTCCTAGTGACAGGGCGAGCATGGCGTCAAAAGAAAGGCAAATTATGACGACAACCATCCAGCTTGAACTTGGTTTCACCGGAACGCAGCGCCACATCTTCGGCCGCCGGCGCGAATTACGCTTGGCGCGGGCGCAATGGTGGTTTGCCCGGATGCGCGAAGCCGTGGAAAAAGCCTGGCCGGAACCGGCGGCAACGACGACCGAACAAATCTGGATTCCCGGCGCGAACCGGACTCTCAAAGTATGAAGGCAGAATGAAGAATGATGAAGTAAAACAAATGCTGCCCGCCGAACTTCATCATTCTGCATTTATCCTTCTGACTTCCCAGCGTAGCCGGCTTGGATAAAGGCGCGGATGTCGGTGATTTCCTCGGTGCCGTGGACGGTGTGTTCCTTGGGATATTCGTGCCAGGTGAGGTTCAGGCCGGCGGACTGAAGTTTTTTCGCCTGTTCACGGACTTCGGCGAACGGCAGCAGCGGATCGTAATGGCCGTGGCTGAGGAAAATCCGTTGCGACTTGGCAACCGGCGTGAGGTCGTGCAGCAAATTTTCAATCTCAAAAACCCAGCCGCTGATGCCGACGATGCCGGCGAGCCGGTGCGGATAACGCAGGCCGGTTTCCAGCGCCATGAGGCAGCCCTGCGAAAACCCGCCAAGCGTAATCTGGTCGGCGGGGAAATTTTTCGCGCGCAAATCGTCGAGCAATTCAAAGAGCAGCTTGCGGCTGCGGTGAACCCCAGGCGCGATGTCGTGCGGGTAATCAAACCACGAATAGCCGCCGTAGTATTCGTCCGGCGCGCGGACGAGCAGATAGTTCAGCCACGGCAAATCCAGCGCGCCGGGCAGCCAGTTCCAGCCGGCGGGCGAATCGCCGAGGCCGTGCAGCACGACGAAAAGTCGGCGCGAATCTTTTTCGGCGGCGGGAATGAACTGTCCGTGCAACATGACGCTTCAGGCACCGGGCGGACGGCTGGCCTGAAGCCGGGCGCGCAGGACGTAGATGAGCGCCTTGACGGTCAGCTCGATGAACAAAAACGGCTTGGCGANNTGCCGGGCATGTCCACGTCGAGGAAAATCAGGTCGAATTCATTTTCCGCCAGCAGTTGCAGGGCCTGTTCCGGCTCCTCGACATTGACGGATTTCAGCTTCGCCTTTTCCAGCGCGTAAACAATGGCGCGGCGGGAAATGACCTCGTCATCCACGACGAGAATTTTTGATGTAGGAATCTCCTGCCGCTCGAACAGCGGCGTCCGGTCGAACAACATCCCCAGAAAATCCACCGCCGAGGCAGTGGTGCGGATGGTGGATGAGTTGATATTTTTCGGCTTCTCGTAAATCTCCTTGAGCAGCGCCTCGAACGCAGCACTCATGTGCGCGATCTGCACCAGGCCGGCGAGGCCGGCGTTGCCGTTCAGCGCGTGGACGCGGCGATACAAATCATAGACGTGCCGCAGCCGGGTCATTTCGTTTTCCGACTTGATGAGTCCCTGCAAACCGGTGCGGAGCGAGTAGAGCGTGGCCGGCAGGCTGTCAATGAAGGTCTTGCGCAGGTCGGCCTGAAACTCGGCGTCATTTTCGCCCGCGAGGTTGGCCGGCTTGGCCGGGGCAAAATCGCCCGCCGCCGGGTTGGCCGACGCAATCGCGCCGCTGTCGCCGATGGTGTGGCGCACCACGTCGATGAAATCCTTCGGCGAGCAATTCGCCTTGGACAGGCATTTGTTCGCGCCGGCGCGCCAGGCGTCCTGGATAAGATTCGTCAGGTAGGTATTGGAGAAAACAATGATCGGCGTCTTGGCGAAATCTGGCTCGTTGCGGATTTCCTTGATGACGTCCACGCCGGAAATCGTCGGCAGCATCAGGTCCACGATGATGAGCTGCGGCTGGAACGTCCGCATCACCTTCAGCCCGGTCTCGCCGTCAAACGCGACCTCGGCCTGGTAGCCTTCCACCGCCAGCTTGTTGCGATAGACGTTGGCGACAATCTGGTCGTCTTCGATGATCAGGATTTTTTTCATGCGGTGCTGACTTTGGCGATGACGCGCGCGAGTCCGGGTTGCGTCTTCAGAAATTCCCGGATGCGCTCGAATTCGCCGACGGCAGTTTCACAAATCGGTTCCGCGCCAGTCAATGTTCCCGATGCGCCAAGTTTTTCCAATTGGCGCAGAATCGGCACGAGGTGCGTCATGCCCATCGTCGCGCTCGCGCCGGCGCAACTGTGCGCCACGCGCCGCACCGGGTCGGCCTGGCCGGCGCGGATGGCGTCGCGCATCTGGCCAAACTGTTTCTGTGTCTGCACAAAATACATTTCCACCAGTTCGCACAAATTGTCGAGGTTGCCGTCGGTCAGGTCGTTCATCCGCGCCAGGTCCACCGGCGCATCGGCGGCGGCGGCGGGCGCGACGGCGGCGGGCGCCGGGCGGTTGGAATCCACGGCCACCTTGCCGGCCCATTTTTCAATCATGTCGCGGACATCCTTCGGACGGACCGGCTTGGACAAATAGTCATCCATGCCGGCGCCGATGCACTTCTCGCGGTCGCCTTGCATGGCGTGCGCCGTCATGGCCACGACAATGATACGCGAACGGAAATTCTCGTGTTCGCCGGTCATCTGCCGCCGACGGATGATGCGCGTGGCCTCCAGGCCGTCGAGTTCCGGCATCATCACGTCCATCAGGATGAAATCAAACGGATCGTGCTCCATGGCCGACAACGCCTCGCGACCATTGCCGGCAACTTGCGCCTGATAGCCGAACTGCTGCAAGATTCGCACGGCGACCTTCTGGTTGATCTCGTTGTCATCCACCACCAGAATCCGCACCGGCAGCCGCGTCGCCAGCGGAGCCTCGGTCTTATCCGGCGCGGCCTGGCCGGACGGAATGCGCGGGCTTAAGATCGCGCGCTGGATGATTGTGCAAAGCTGCGCCGGTTTGACCGGCTTGCTGACGGTGTGCGCGAACACCACGCGCGATTCCGCGCCGCCATTTTTTTGGCCGAGCGCCGTCAGAAACACCACCGGCATCATCGTCGCCGAGGGAATTTTTTGGATCTCCGCCGCCGCCGCCGCACCGCCCATGCCCGGCAGCACCGCGTCCACCAGCGCCACATCGAACGTCATGCCTTTGCGGAACATTTCCAGCGCCTGCGCGGCATTCTCGACCGCCTGCGGCTGCATGCCCCAGCGCCGGCATTGCTCGAACAACAGGTTCCGCACCGTGGCGCTGCCTTCCAAAATCAAAATTTTCAGCTCGGCCAGTTGCGCCTGCCGTTTCGCGTGCGGCGGCGGCATGGAACCGCCCGGCACGCGCAGGTTGACCGTGAAATGAAACGTCGAGCCTTCGCCCGGCACGCTTTCCGCCCACATTTTTCCGCCCATCAATTCCACCAGCCGGCGGCTGATGACCAGGCCGAGGCCGGTGCCGCCGTATTTGCGCGCCGTGGAAACGTCCGCCTGCGAAAACGGCCGGAACAGCCGCGCCAGCCGGTCGGGCTGGATGCCAATGCCGGTGTCGCGCACCGCGAAATGCAGCCGCAACGCCTGCTCGTCCGCCTCGTTGGCCGGGGACGAAAGTTTTTGCACGCTGATGGTCACGCCGCCGGTCTCGGTGAATTTCAGCGCATTGCCCAGCAGGTTCACCAGCACCTGCCGCAGCCGCTGTTCGTCGCCCTCGAGTTGCGCCGGGATCGTGTCCGCCACCTCGTAGGCCAGGTCCAGCTTCCGGTCATGCGCGCGCGTCGCGAGCAAATCCAGTGATTCCTCAAGACAGCCGCGCAGGTCGAACGCGCGCCGCTCCAATTCCATCTTGCCGGCCTCGATCTTGGAAAAATCCAAGATGTCGTTGATGATCTTCAGCAGCGACTCGCTGCTGTTGTGGATCGTCTCCAGATAACTGCGCTGGTCGGGCGTCAGCGGCGTTTCCATCAGCAAGCCCGCCATCGCGATGACACCGTTCATGGGCGTGCGGATCTCGTGGCTCATCGTCGCGAGAAATTCCGACTTGGCGCGCGAGTTGGCTTCCGCCGTGCGGCAGGCGTCCGCCGCTTCCTGCTGCCGGCGCGTTAATTCCTGCAGCCGCTGTTTGAGCTGCATCACGCCGGACAGCCGGGCACGCAACAGGCTGTTTTCCGCCGGCAACTGGATGAATTCGTTCAAGCCCTGATCAAACGCGCGCAGCAGCACGTTGGTCTCCCCCGCACCGCCAAGCGCAACGGTGAGCACCGGCGAGTGCGGCGGATGGTGTTTCAACTGCCGGAGCAAATTCAGGCAGTCCGCCTCGCAATTTTTCAGGTCGAGCAGGATGAAATCCGGCGGGTGCGACTGGAGATACCGGAGCGCGTCCGCATAGTTGGCCGCGCCGCCGAGCGTGCCGCCGTCCAGCCGCGTGACGAGCAGCAGGGACTCCGTCAGCTTGTGGTCGCCACTGAGCAGCAGGGCGTGATATTTGATGGAACTCATCTGGTTTACGACCGCGACTGGCAATCGGTGCCGGCGGATTTAACAGATTTCCCCGCCGCCAGCCAGATGAATTTCCTCCAAATGCCGGAAAAAAAACACACCGCTGTCAATTCATCTACGGTGGACCTGTCTCCAGGATGTGGGTGGGGTGTTATTCTTAACGAAAAATGGAAATTGGCCATCGCCGAGAAAGGACAAACAAGTCCGATTAAACCCGATAAAAACCTCATTTTTGAGGCAGCAAAAACCAAAAAACGGGTTCAAACGGGTTTCTGACAATAACTGGTTAAAAATGATGCTTTTCTTGAAAAAGTCGGATTGAACCGCGAAATCCGCTCGCAGACAATCACCGCTTCATTCAAAGAACCCTTTGATTTATTGGCTGAAACCGTGGTCGCCGTCCGCGATTTAGCGGACGACAACTCACAATGTTCGAGATGGTGGTGCTTTCTGAATACTGCTCGAAATTTCTTTCAAGGACAAGCCTCGCTGTGAGGCATTTTATCCTGTTCTTACCCCGTCTCCGCCCCTGTCTCCACGGCGGGGACACCCTCTGATTTAGAATTGTCCTTTGTTCACCAGCATTTTGTCGAGGTTTCGCTCTTTTGCTACACCCCCGACTTCGGTCGGTTTTATGGCTCGCGCGGCACTGTATATTGCCGGTTGCCGCGCTCGCCAAAAACCTCCCTCATCGCTCACGCGAAATGGGTTCACGGACGGACGGGTTTTTACGGGTAAAAGGAGCCATGTCCTTTTACTGGTTCGACGGGTAAAACGACTGGTTCAACGAATTCGGGCTACCGCCCGGACGACGGGTTTTGAGACACCGTGACACAGCGGGAGCGCCGGAGACTTGCAAGTTTTCAGCGCCGTCCAGGGTGTCCGCCTACGCCCCCGATACCCCCTTCGGCTCGACACCCTTGGCTACCGGCTTTACCGACGGCTCGCTGGACATCACGGAGTTCAAGGAACTTAAAAACCCGCTGGTGCCTCTAAAAGCCGATTTAGAGCAACGAATCGTTGATCTTGAGCGAAGCAAAGCAAATCGGCTCGAACCGCTTAAAAACCTCATTTTTGAGGCAAATAAAGCCCAAAAATGGGTTTCTGACAACAACTGGTTAGAAATGAAGTCATTCTTGAAAAAGGTTGGCTCGAACCGTGTTTTAGGCGCTCAAACCTTAACCGTTACCTTCACAAAACCCTTTGATTCATTGGCTGAAAAAACAAAAGCCGTGCGTAGCACGACCGATGTTTCGGAACAATCTTCGGGATGGTGGAGGCGGCGGGAATT
>PLYV01000143.1 GCA_003151855.1 Limisphaerales bacterium
CAGCCACGGCACATACATCAGGCCGAAAAGCGTCGTGGAAATCGCGACGAGGCCGGCGGTGTTGGATTTGGAGACGAACTGGCGCACGCACAGGCCAAGCACGAAGACGATGAGAAAACTCGTTTCAAAATCGTTCACGCGCGCCGGCGAACCGTTCGTGCCGAGGTGTCCGGTGACGTTCAGAAAAGTGCCGACCATCAGCAGCAGGCCGCCGATGACGCCGGAAATCTTGAAGCTCGCCAGCCCGCGCTTCTCCGCGATGCCGTAAAATTCCACCAGACCGGACAGCGCGAGAAACGCCACGAGCAGCAGGAACACGCCGTCGGAGATGAAACGGTTGCCGGAAAACATCGCGGCGAGAATCACCGTCCACAGCACGAAGGTGGACAACAGCCGGCGCAGGAAGACCTGAGCCTTGGAGAGAGCGGGCGCGGCGGCGGTTGGTTCGGACATGAGCGCGGAAATTATTAACAGGCGACAGCACAAAAGCCAACGGCGATTTGGTTAAAACCTTAATCTTAATCCTAATCGTAATCTTAATCTCTTTGGCCGGATGATTAGGATTAAGAGCAGGATTACGATTAGGAAGAGGCGATTTCAGAAAAGAAAAGAGGCCGGACACGTCTCTTGCATCGTATGGGTTTGGCTTGATTACAAGCAACTTGCGATGCGGCAGGCCGTTGGTGCCAGTGAAACTGCCAGTAAAACGTTGTGTTTTTAATGCACATCGCTTTATCCAGTAGCTATCCACTACCTATTGATTGCCTGTTCAATAACGAAGAACCGTCCGCCTCAATAGCATTATCGACAGAAAGGTAATGTTATGAAACAACTGTTCAGCCTCTATCGCCGCAACGGCATTTACTATGCCCAGAACACCCAGAACGGCAAGCAGGAAAGCCTGCGCACCCGTGACGAAGCCGACGCCAAGACCCTGCTCCATTCCAAGAATGAAGCTTCCCGCCAGCCGATTCTAAACCGCCAGATCGCCCTGGCCTACCTCAGCGCCACCGACGCCAAAGCCGCAAGCCGCACTTGGAAATTCGTCATGGATGAAATGGCCGCGACCAAGCAAGGCGTCACCCGCCACCGCTACAACATCGCCTGGAAAGACCCCGCTTTTGAGCTGATTAACGACCAGCCGCTGCTGGAAACCAACGCCGAACACATCCTGAAGGTGATCCGCACGGGCACTGTCTCTACCAATCACTATTTGCGCCGGCTGCACAACTTCGCCTTGGAAATGAATTGGCTGCCGAAATCCATCGTGCCTCGCAGGCAATGGCCGAAGCCGGTGTATAAGGAAAAACGCGCCATCACGCAGGCCGAACACGAGACCATCATTGCCAAAGAGAAAAACTCCGAACGCCGCGCGTTCTACCAACTGGCGTGGCACATGGGAGCCGCGCAAACCGATCTCGCCACGCTCACCGCCGAGGACGTGGATTGGGAGCAGAAAACCATCGGCTTTTTCCGGCGCAAAACCGGAACCGTGGCACGGCTTCATTTTGGCCCGGCCGTGGCGGCCATCTTGCAAGACCTGCCGGGGAGCGGCCCATTGTTTCCATACATTGCCACCCAGTCCGCTGGCGACCGGTCCACACAATTCAGAAAACGCTGCCACCGGTCGCAAATCACCGGCGTCACATTACACAGTTACAGGTATGCTTGGGCGGAACGCGCGAAGACAGCCGGCTATCCCGAACGCTTCGCGCAGGAAGCACTCGGCCACAAGAGCCAAGCCGTGCATCGCTCCTACGCGAAACGGGCGAAGATGTTGCTGCCCACTTTGGAAGATTACGAGAAAAAGGCCGAAGCCACCCAGACACCGGTTGCAGGCTAATTCAGAGCCGCAGCAGCAGCATTGACCTCCGGCACGCGCGGCGCATCGTGGATTGATCCACGGTGCGTCGTTTTCTTTTCATTGCGCGATTTCCAGTGTAGGACGATGCAGTCGGAGGCGCGGGCAAGCCATTTCTGGTCGCGACGCAATTCCTCCAACGCCACCACCGAGAAGTATTTCACGCCGGTGGTCGGCGGACGGCCCAGGGGTTTCAATAAACCTTCTGCCATCAAGATGGTGATTTCATGCGATCCGAAGCCGAGATGCCAAGCGGCCTCCTCGACTCGGATCCGGGCCGGCATCGTTTTGAGATTCAGAAATTGTTCCTGTGCCGAGTTCATGCCGCACCTCCTTTTCCAGAATTGTCCGGCGGTGTTGCTGGCGGAGCAATGGCGGCCTCGGCCGCATCCAGCAACCCGCGAAACTGCCCGTGACGGTGCGCGAAAAACCACAGGCCGACTGCCGCGCCGACGCCACCCAAAATCAACAGCTCGTTTCCCACCACCAGCGACGGCAAAATCATCAGTGCGATGCCGCCGACGAGAATCGCCACGCTCGTCGTCACGCTGCCGATGATGGCTTGCAGTGGGGGATAAAACATGGACGCCAGGCCGAACAAAAACATGACCACGCCGACCCACACAATGCCCTTGAGGCTCGCCAGCTTCGCGCTCAATTCGCGCGCCGTGTCCTTTTGCGCCGCGCCAAGTTCAGTCTTGGCGCGCGTTTCCTCGTGCTCGACGACCGGCATTGGCGCACTCACGACGACGGCTTGCATATTCGTCACCAGCGCGCCGACTTCGTTGGCCGTCACCCGCGCCTCCACCAAGCGCGAGCCTGCCGGCACGGTGTAAGATTTCGTGCGGACAGTCTCCTGATCCTGCCGCGACACTTGCGCCGGGTTGTCACCTTGCACGACGCTTTGCTCGATGCCACCAGATGGCTTGTTTAGCGTGGTGGCGTGACCGCCCTTGAGCGGGGCCATCGCACAACCGGACAACATTCCGACTGCCGTAATGGCAGCCACATTCACCAACAGGTTTTTTGTTTTCATAAATTCAATGGACCGGTCGCACTGCGCCCTCTTGGAAGCGGCGCAATTCAAACGCGCACTCGCCCAAGGCTTCCGTATTGCGATCAAGACACACGGCGAGCTTCATAGCAGTTTCATTTTGCGCCGCGATGATGGCCGCCAGCGCGGCGTGATGTTCGTTGCGCAATTCTTTGTGATCGGCAATCACGGCCTGCAACTGGCGCACGAGCCAGAAAATCACCAAGCCGCACCCGATGAGCAGCAGGCAGAACGCCGCGAGAAACAGCCAGCGGTCGTTCATGCCGGCGGCATGGTCAATCGCCTGGATAAATTCAGTCGGATTCATATTTGTGTTCATGTTTTGAATTCCGGCACGGACTCAGACGCGCACAAGTTTCACGGCCCCGCTCTTCGCCTGGAGCAGTGAACCATATTTCGCCAGCAACGCCTGCACGACGGCGGGAATAATCGGCCGCGTGTCGGTCTTGTCATAGCCGGTTTGAACGCCGGCATTGTTGTAATACTTCAGCCCTTCACCGGCGGGCGACGCCGTGCGGTCGGCGATCAAAAGTTCCCGCGCCAGTTCGCACGCCGCCGCCACGACATTTTTCGGCACGGTATTTTCCGGCACCCAGTTTTCCGTAATCATCAGCCGGCCGACACGGATCGAGGGATCGCGGTCGGGATCGATGCACCGGTAACGCGGCCATTGCAAAGACTGGGCATCCACCGTGCGCGTGCCGTTGAATTGGAATTCCGCATCAATCAGCCGCGACGACATGACCAGCGCGGCGGCTTTTTGTGCATCCGTCGCCGCCGTCCACGCCGTCGCATAGAGATGCCCGTCGTGATAGGCGTTACCATCGGCCACGTCGGCATAGCTGTTGGCATTGGCCAGACCGGCTCCGGTCTCTTTGATGAGCGTGAGTGCCATAAAAATTACAAGCCGTCCGAATACACCGCGTTCGAGTAAGGCAGCACGTCGTTGCCGTCGTCATCGCAAATGCAAATACGGAACCAGCCCGGATCACCACTGCAATCGCGACTGCCCGATGCCAAGTCCCAACCATCGTAGGCGTCACTGGGCCACGTCACGCCATCAGCGGACTTGTAGATGTTGATTTGGC
>PLYV01000306.1 GCA_003151855.1 Limisphaerales bacterium
CCACGTCCAGCAGTTCCGGGTGCTGTGCCGCCTCGATTTTTTTGGCGATGCACGGGCCGATGAACACGATGCCGATGTCCGCGCCAAAAGTTTGACGCAGCATTTTGCAATGCGTCAGCAGCGGCGACAGCAGGCCGGTGAGCAGCGCCGCGCCGCCTGCGCGGTGCTTTTGCAGATAGGCGACGACCGTCGGGCACGCCGAAGACACCAGCACGCGCTCCGGATTTTTCCCCAGCAGCGCCGCCGCCTGCGCGGAAACCTGTTGCGCGCCCAGCGCCGTTTCCGACACGCCGGCAAAGCCGAGTTTTTTCAGCGCGCCAATCATCTGCGCTGGCTTCACGCCGGGAAATTCGGTGACGAACGACGGCGCGAGCGAAACAAAAACTGATTTTTTCCGCGCCAGCAATTGCCGTGCGTTGGCCAGATCGTCGCGCACTTTTTTCGCGCCGTTCGGACAAACCTCGACGCAGTGGCCACAGACGATGCAGAGTTCCGGCACCACCGATGCGTAGCCGCCTTCGACCTTGATCGCCTTCACCGGACAGTTGCGGACGCATTTGTAGCAGTCCTGGCACTCGCGTTTCTCGGTGAAAATGGGATTCAGGTAGTTCACGGCTTCGGAACAAAATGATTGAGCAGGCCGATGATGACAATGGGATCAACCTCGTGATATATCTTGCCGTTGATCGTGACGTTCGGCCCCGACTTGCAATGTCCTTCGCACAAATGTCCGTTCAACGCCACCGCCGGCGGCAGGTTTTGCGCCTTCAGAAACTCCTGCACCACCTCGATGTTGCGGCTGTTCCCGCGCGAAAAACAGGAACTGCCCATGCAAATCGTGATGCTGGTGACAGGAATTTCAGGCATGGCAAAACTCCTTTTCCGCCGGCAACACCGGCGTCATTTTGCGATCTCGCCGTCCGCCCGCGCCGCTGCCGATGTGCCGGCCAATCGCGCTAATCCGCATGCTCAGGCAGCTATTGCACGCGTCGCCTGTTTCTGCGACACACGCCTTTGCGGGATAAATTTCGTAGAGCCGGCGGTATTTCAAAGGCGTCAGGTTCGGCATGAACACATTTGCGCCGCGCTGCAGGCCCAGCTCGCGGCCGTTCTTTTTGTTGATCGTCGCCAGCGCCGTTGTTGCCGGGATGTTCGCATCCGGTCGCACCAGCCGCGTCAACGCAACCGTTTTGTAAACCATCAACTCCGTGTTCGGCACCTGCTCGCCATTTACCGACGGAAAAAATCTCATGCCGGTTCCCAGCGGCGTCGCCGGATGCGGAATGAACGGTCCGATGCCGATCATGTCCAGATCAAGTTCGCGGAAGAGCGCAATGTCGTTCGCCAGACTGGCGTAAGTCTGTCCAGGAATGCCCACCATCACGCCGCTGCCGACTTCGTAGCCGATTTTTTTCAACTGCCGCAAAATGGCGAGACGGTCGCACGCGCGATTGCCCAGCGGCGGATGAATCTCCTCAAACAGGTTGCGATCCGAGGTTTCAAACCGCAGCAGGTAACGGTCCGCACCCGCCGCGCGCCATGCCAGCAATTCCTTCTCCGTGCGCTCGCCGAGGCTCAACGTCACCGCGAGCGGTGTTTCATTTTTGATCCGCCGGATGATGTCCGTCATCCAGCTGGTCGTGATGCCGTAATCCTCGCCGCCTTGCAGCACGACCGTGCCATAGCCAAATTTCACGGCCTGTTGCGCGGCCTCCACGATTTCGTCGGCCAGCATCCGGTAACGCGCGAGATTGACGTTGCCGGCGCGCAGTCCGCAATACATGCACTGCCGTGCGCAGAAATTGGAAACCTCCACCAGCCCGCGCAAATGCACGGCGTCGCCAACGTGCGCCCGGCGCGTTTCGTCGGCTCGTTGCCACAAATTCTTCAGCCGCTCCGCGTCCGTCTCGCGCAGCCAGTTCAATATTTCTTTTTTTCCCATCGCCAGGCTCATGCTGTCCGCACCTTTCTTTCCGCACTCCGATAAAATTCCAGCGCCGCCGGGAACAGCTGCAACGCGCGCTCAAAAATTCCCAGGCTGTAGGCGATGGTCAGGCCGTAATTGGTGATCGGCACGCCGGCCTGCTGGCATTTCAAAATGCGGCTCAACATCTCGCGCCGATTCCACATGCACGCGCCGCAGTGAATCACCAATTTGTAATCCGCCAAATCCTTCGGAAAATCGCGGCCCTGCATGTTTTTAAAATTCAACTTCACGCCGGTGTATTGCGTCAGCCAGCGCGGAATTTTCACGCGCCCGATGTCCTCGCCGATCGGATGATGCGAGCACGCCTCGGCAATCAGCACGCGGTCGCCAGCGCGCAGATTTTCGATGGCCAGCGCGCCTCGCACCTGTGCCAGCAAATCGCCTTTGAAGCGCGACATCAAAATCGAAAAGCTGGTCATCGGCACCTCGCGCGGCGTGTCGGCGGCGACTTTCAAAAATGCTTGTGAATCGGTGACGACCAGTTTCGGCGGCGCTTTCAGCCGGTCGAGCGCGCTGCGCAACTCACGTTCTTTGGTCACGAGGCAATAGGCATCGCTGTCGAGCAAATCGCGGATCGCCTGCACCTGAGGCAAAATCAACCGTCCCTTCGGTGCCTCCTTGTCAATCGGCACCACCAGCACGGCCATTTCGCCGGGACCAACGAGGTCGCCGAGAATCGCCGGATTATCAATGAAATCCGCCGGCGCAGCGGCCAACAATGCTTCACGCAAATCCAAAATGCCGTCGCCTTTGGCCGCCGAGGTTTTGACGACGGGAATTTTCTGCTCCGCAAATTTCGCGGCGAGTGCGGCGTCCGGCTGGGCAGCGTCAATTTTATTGAAAACGATAACCATCGGCGTTTTCCGCGCCGTCAGCTCGGCAAAAATCTCTTCTTCGAATTCCCCCCATTTGCCGGCTTCAGTCACAAGCACCGCGACATCTGTGCGTTCCAAAACCTGCCGGGTTTTCTCCACACGCAACGAGCCAAGTTCGCCAACGTCATCAATGCCGGCGGTGTCAATGAACAGCACCGGGCCGAGCGGCAACAGTTCCATTGGCTTTTCAACTGGATCGGTCGTCGTGCCGGCGATGGGTGAGACAATCGAAACTTGCTGGCGCGTGAGCGCATTAAGCAACGACGACTTGCCGACATTGCGCCGGCCAAAAAACGCGATATGCAGCCGCAAGCTTTTAGGCGTGGTGGTCATGATTCCTTTCCGGCGTGCCCAGCCGGCAAACCGCTTCCGGGCTGATCAAAACATCGAACTCCGCGCCGGTGAGCCAGCCTTGTACCAGCACCGTTTCGCGGATGCTCTGATTATTTTTGACTGCGAGCCTTGCCGCTTCGCCAGCGCGTTCGTAACCAAGCACTGGAAGCAAGGCGGTAGCGGCTGCTGTTGAATTTTCAACGTGCTTTCGGCAGCGCACTTCGTCGGCTTCGATTCCTTCAACGCAATGGCGGCGCAAAATGTCATTGGCACGCGCAAGTAAATCCAAGCTGTCCAGCAAGCAATCGGCGACGAGCGGCAGAAACGGATTTAGTTCAAGCGATCCCGCCGCGCAGGCCATCGTGATGGTCGCATCGTGGCCGATGACGCGCATCACCGCCTGGCTCACGGCTTCGGGAATCACCGGATTGACCTTGCCGGGCA
>PLYV01000321.1 GCA_003151855.1 Limisphaerales bacterium
AAGAGATACAACCGCTTTACGAATCTTTGCGGCGTTCGAGCTTCATCGCCGAGGGCGCAGCCCGCGCGTTGGAGAAATTGCAGGCGGAGGGTTTGTCAAAGTGGGGCGACGAGCATCTGATTGGCATTTCCGTGTGGCGTTTTCAAAATGTGCCGGGCGATGCAGCGATTTTTCTGGCGTTGCGTCGCGTCATCGAACATCCGCCTGAACCGCCACCGGTATTGGAATTCGCCGCCGAGCGGGAAGAACCCGGCGAACTGGTGCGCTTGATGTGGCTGGATTCGCTGCCCGAACTGGTGCGTGAAGAATTGCCGATGGAAGATTTAATGGGCTGGCTGCTAAAAAAATACCCAGAGCGGAATACGGCAGATGTCCTGGCGGGATTCAGCGGACTGGTATTCCACCGCGACTTTCAAGCGGCCTTCACGGACAAAAAATTGATCGCCTACCAAACCACCGACGGCGAAATCGAAGCATCGCCGCTGATTCTTACCTCCATATGAACGAACTTCCTCATCTTGCGAACATCTTTGACCGCTTGAAACGTGGCTGCCATCTCGGCCCGGATGACGAGCCGGAATTTTCCGCGTTGTGTGTCTGGCCAAAAGAGTATGCCGGTTATTTTGCAGGGATTGGCCTGACGCTGGTTCACCACGAGCGAGACTTTTTTTATTTTGAGCCGGACAACCCGGAAGCAGTGCCGGACACGCTACCGCGCATCGCCGTGTTTTCCTATATCATCATTGACCACGCTGCCAACCAAGGCCGCCCCATCGAGGAATTCATCTTCGGTCAGAATTTTCTGGTGACGAACTTGCCGCATTTCTCCCTCGACCGTTATTCGGCGCTGATGCGGCAAGTGGACGTGCATGATTTCGGCGACTTGCGAGCATTGCTGAACCGCATGGAGCAAATCGGCTGGGTCAAAGTCAAGGGGCTTGGGGAGGATGAATTTCGTTTTCTACGCCCATTTCACCGTGTGTTTTCAAAGTGCCTTGAACTCGCACAACCACCCGAACTCGCGCCGGTAAACGCGAGCCAACCAGTCGAAACATGATTTCATCCACCATGACCACCGGTCCTACACGAATCATCCTCATCCGCTCCGGGCGTTACGAATACGCCGAAGTGGAGCTTGCGGGCGCGCTGCAAATCGTCGGGCCAAACAACACCGGCAAGACAACCCTCATTAACACGCTTCAATTTCTCTATCTGGATGACCGGCGACACATGGATTTCGGCTCTTACACATCGGAACAGACCCGCGAATTCTATTTTCCCAACCAATACAGCTACATTCTTTTTGAGTGCCTCGGTGCAACCGGCCAATGTGTCATTGGCTGGCGCGGCCAGAGCAAAACAAGCGGCGGCGATCCAGAGCGATTTCACCACGCCGGACCGTATGTTGCCGCCGACTTCCTCGACGAAAAGAATCAAGTTCGCGAGCCACGAGAAGTGAACAGCCGGCTGCCGCTCGCGAGCAACTGGCTGACTATCAATCAACACTCAAGCGATGGAAAGACACGCTGACCGCAATTGAACAACGGGAAAATCTGGAATCTCAGCGCAAGGTGAAGCTGGCAGAAGTTGAGGCCAAAGAAAAACGGCTATTCCAGTTTGGAGAATATCAAACCGCTAAAGCAAATGAACCGCGCCTCCGCGCCGAGTTGAAGAAGATTGAAGCCAGCATTGTCACAGCGAATGAACGGATCGTCAAATTGACCGGCCAACATGATCTAGCCGGGAAAGCCAAAGATGCTGCGGAAGGTTCAATTCGGAAGCAGGAGGATGATTTCGGTAAAATCATCGGGAATTTCAACGGCTGCATCTTCCCGGAATTTTCCACCAAACCACGCATCGCCGAGGGCATCCCAGATGATTTTGATGCCGCCATCACCCTCTTTATCCGCCAGCAGGAGAAGCAAGACAAACTCTGCGACGACATAACCAACCTACTGGCACAGACCGAGCAATGGTTTGGGGACGAGTTCCGGGGCGTGGATGAAAATGAAACCATCGCCACGTTGCAGGCGGAGTTGGAAGCATTGGTCGAAAAAGAAGACGCCCTTGCCCGCGATTGGAACGCCCATATTCACGGTTTGAAAGCGACGTTCGACCTGGTTCTGAAGAATCTCGGCCACGTTCGCAGCGCGGCCACGAACCTCAACCGCGCATTTGACAAAGTTCAGGTTTCCAATCTCAAAGCCGTAAAGCTGGAAGTCGTCGAGCAAAGCGACATGGTGAGTTGGATCAAACGGCTAGCGGAATTTGAGCCGGGCGGATTGTTTGAATCTGACCCGCAACAGGAATCCGCCATCGCGAACTTTCGTCGTCGAATCCAGGACAATCCCGTGATTCGGTTCACCAATCTGTTCACGCTCGCCTTCACGGTTACCGGGGCCGATGACCAGCGTCATACGGCAGGCGCGCAGTGGCAGGTTGACGGCAACGGATATAACAACAGCGGTCAAACCGTCGCCGCCATTGCGCCCGGCTCGCATAGCGTCTCGTTCAAGTCCGTTTCCGGCTATACGACTCCCACAAGTTTTTCGGTGAACATCGTTGCCAATGCGCAAACCACGACCAACGCCACATATTCGGCAGTTGCGGCCACCACCTATACGCTCACGCTTAACGCGGCCAGCGGGCAAGGCAGCATCATCCCGTCGCCGATTGGCAGCGGCGGCGGCAATACTTTTACCTACAATTCCGGCTCGTTGGTGCAACTCACCGCCACGGCCGCCACCGGCTACCATTTCACAAACTGGACTGGCGACGCGAGCGGCACCGTCAATCCGACGACCATCACCTTGAACGGAAATAAAAACGTGACCGCCAACTTTGCGACCGGCGACCCCAATCTTGGAACCATCAGCGTCACCATTCAGCCAGCGGCAGCAATCACGGCGGGCGCCCAATGGAAATTTAACAGCAGCGGATGGACAAGTAGCGGCGGCTCCTACAACACCCCGCTTCTCGGTGCCAATCAGAATTATTTGCAATTCAGCACCGTGGCTGGCTGGATTACCCCCAGCCCGTTTTATGTAACCGTTGGGGGTGGTCAGACTACCAACGTGACCGTCACTTATCAGCAGGACATGACACCGGGATTGCTTACGGTAACGCTTTCGCCGCCCGATGCAGTACCCGCATTTGAAATTGCAACCACGTTAGGCAGAGACGTTGCCGGTGGGCGGACAAATGTCTGCGCCGATAATGCGGGCTGGCTGGCGGGAACAATGGTAATTGCCGGCTCAACCACATTCACGACGTTGGTTGAATAGGTTTTTACCACCAGCGGCACTGCGGCGTTGGTGGCAAGCTGGGCTTGAGATTGGAACGCCAAAAGGCAAAACGAGATAAATACAATGGGATAGATGCGAGTCATGGTTTTGAATTTCATTTCTTCGGCACCGGGAACTTTTGCTGCATGGCGTTTTGAATCTGAGGCCAAGTATCACAATTAACCCCTCTCGTCCCTGCCGCCACGCCCGAAGCGTAGGCCGTGGCCGTGGATGTCCCTTGCATGACGTAAGTCTGATTGCCTTCACGCACCACATTTGCTCCCGGCAAGGCCATTGAGACGAAACTTCCATAATTCGCGTAAGGAGCCAACTGTCCCGGCGCGATCAAAGCGGTAACGGCAATCACACCGGGTATGGCCGCAGGATAGGTTGGCGTCGTCACCGGCTGATTTCCGGCCGCTGCAAAAATGACAACCCCTTTTTTCAGCGCTTGCTGGATGATGTCGTCCAAAACGGCGCTATCACTGCTGCCGCCGAGGCTCAAGTTCAAGACGGTGGCCCCATTGTTGACGGCTGCCTGAACTCCTCGCGCCACATACCACGAGGTTGTCTGTTCTCCGCCATCATAAACCACCACGGGCAAAATCTTCACCGCACTGGTTCCACCAGACGACTGGCCGATTGCGTCCAGAGCAGCGCTCACCATCGCTGTGCCATGGGTGACTCCTACCTGCGGGCTGGGATTGTCCACGACATACACGGGCTTCATCACAAATTTATCGAGGTCACTTCCAAGCGATTGCACCTGTGTGTCAATCACAGCCACGATTGGGTGGCACGGGTCATTGGGCTGAGTGCTGTCGAGCGTCAGCTTGGTTTGATTCGCGGGTGGATTGGCCAAAGGCTGCGGTTTCAGCGGCGCATCAAAATAATAATTGTAATCCACGGCCTCCACAGAGGGATTGTTTTTCAGTTGGGCCAATGCCGCTTCCATTGCCGCCTCGTCATTGAACTGCAACCGATAAAGCCCCAGCGCGTCGTCACGTCCGACAACCTTTGCCCCAAGAGACTTGGCCAGCGCGTCAATGTCCGTGCCGGGCTTCACCTTCACGAGCAATTCATTGGCGACGCGTTTGGCCGGAGCCTTCTTGCCCGAATTTGAATCGGCACCCACCGGTCGTGTGGCATTACGCATGGTGGTGGCAAAAACGTAGAGAAAGTCCGGCCCGGTGGCCTGCGGGACGAAGGCGAAATTCAAATCACCCAAGAGCTTTTTCAGTGCCTCACCACGCTGCAAAGCAGTAAATTTTACGTCTATTTTGCGCTGATCCAAGCCCGGTTCGACAAAGATGTGCCAGCCAGTCTGGTGCGCGATGTCCTCCAACAGCGGCCAAAGCGCCTTGCCGCGCACGTCGGCAGTGACAACATCATTTGCGGTATTCCAAACCAGCGAATCTGACGCGCGTGATGCCAACGAGAAAAGGAACACTGCGGCCAACAGGATTTGGATTTTACGAAATATCATGGTTGGATTCTGTTGATGGCATCAAGAAATAGCCATAATTACGGCTGCTCATTTCTCTGAATTTTAAGCACGATTTTTGCACCGTCAGGAACGCCCACCAGTTGATTTGCGATGCTCGCCCGAAAACACATTCCGTGCACATCCTTGAGCGCGTATAAGTTTTCGGTTGAAAATTGACCACCACAGACAAAAGGAACCTTTGGTAGAAGTCGGGTTCCAGGCAGAAGCGCACCATGCAGTGTTTGCCACTGATGAGCCAACGGCCATCCCGTTCGGACTTTGTGATCTTCTAAAATCCAGCGTGCCCAACTTTCTAGCGTATCAGCCGTTTTGGTGAAACGTCCGGTTTCCGGATCAAATGACTGAACGAAGTTATCTCGGATGCAAAATTGAACACCAAAAACATCTTCAGCAAAGAAAACGCTCTCGCCTAAATCAACCTTATACTCCGCCCGCCACACACTCGAATTGTTCCATTGCAAAATACCCAACGGTTGGCTTTCGTAGTCCAAAGGGCGAACCACCAAAGCGGACTCGTAGGAAAAAAAACCATTTTTATCGCCCAGCAAAGAGCCAAGCTCTTGTTCCAATCCAACTGATTTTCCGCTGGTCAATTTGGCAATTGCCTCCGCGCTAGGCGGGCCGGCAATCGCAGCGCTGCTTATTGACAGTAATCGTGACAGGTTCTCGCTCATTATGGATTTCCATTATTATTTCGCTGTATCATTGATAATGATCTGCCCGCCATTGAGAACGCCGCAGGCTTGATTGGTTATCACATTTTGCCTGTATTGGTCTAGGTATTCACCTTTTTGTTCCGGCTTCGCCGGGTTGGGAACTTCCAATTTTGAATTCCGTAATAATGAAACCCTCCGGTAGTTTTTTAATTTGGCGGTGTATCTGTCCCATGATGCACTCGTAAACTGAAATATCGAACAATTGAATGTTTTGAAATTCAAATTTTCCGCCCAGTATCGGAGCCAATTTCCAACCGTAGCATTGGCCTTGCGCTAAAAGAAGTTTTCGGTCTCGACATATTCCAACCCAATCACTCATCAGCCAGCGGTTTTGATTTGCCTCATTTTGAAGTAGATTGTTTAGGGCGTGTTCGGACTGTGCTGCAAGACTAATAGAACCATCCAAAATATCAAGAAAGTAGATTTTACCGTCTTCATATCTTAACATCCAGTCTCCAAATGGGCTTAACCAGAGAGGCAATATATTTTGCGGAACTAGCCAACGCCACTCTGATAATAAATGTTGAAAACTAGTCTTATCCACAGATATTACCAACTCTTTCCAATTCATATTCGACATAAGATTACTCCGGAAAATCTATTTAGTTTGTGATGTTCCTATATTAAATCCGGTTGGCACATAACCAATCGGATAACGACGGGTTTGTCCGCCGATACTCATATTAACACTCGGATCCAAATCCAGCCACGAAAATGGAAGTGGTGTTCCAATCCATGTCGTATCAGGAACGTGTCCGACTTGACCTTGGTAAGGTGTTCCGGCGGCGGCGGCACTTGCACGCTCTGCCGTTGCTGCTGCTGAAGCAGCAACCCTTAAATCGCCAGCGGTCGGCACTCTTCCATTCATCAAAAGACCCTGATCAACGGCCTGATTAGCTCCATCCACATACGCTTGAACCTGCTGAATTTGCGCGGCTGTAGCATTTGGTGGTGGGTTCACAGTCACAGTTCCCATTTGCGGCAAAGTTCCAGCCCCTTGCGAGCCAGCCACATTAAATTCCGATGGCAACGCGCTGTCAAGGGAAGCGTTGAGGCTATTAAAACTCCACGCACCAACCCCTTGCAATAGCGTTGCTGTCCCAATCGTTCCAGCCGTTCCCGTTGCAAAGTCAAATCCTGCATCTACGCGTTGATGATTGTCCAGCGGTTGACCTGAATTATTGTAATTCAGTCCTATGCCGCCAATCATTTCACCGGCACCAAGTTCTGCGCCGACTGCCGGATTGAATGTGGCGTTTAATGCGTATGAGGTGCTGTTGCCGTAGTATTTGTAATTTGCATCATATTTGGCAGAGTAATCTACAGGTTGTGCATCCTCCTCGTTGACTGCGGATAACATGAAACCAGCGAAACCAGTCGCTACTTTTTGAGCCCCATATTCAACGCACCGGCCATCGGCATCAAATCCATTGATTGGATCACCACCACAGAATGAAAGGTAGTTCGGATCGCGCTCGTTCCAAGCTGAATCATACGAAAGCCAGATGCCTGCCACCGGATCGTATAGTCGTTTCCCAATTTGGTGATAGCCGGTGATGTCCGCCCAGCGCCCGCGCCATGCGGATGCCAGCGAAATATCCGCGCCATGTCCAAGCGCAACCGGACGATAACCCGGCACCGCGCCGTAACCTGTTGGCCGTGCTGGATTCCACGACACGATGCCGTTGGTGACAACGCCAAGAATATTGCCGCGATAGTCGCTGATGACCGGAGTGAACAGATTCAACATCGGCGAAACGCCATCGAGTCCGCCCACGCCATTCATGCCGCCGTATTTTCCATTGAGGTCGGGGCCATAAAGTTTCCATTCGGTCTTGGCTCCATAGGAAACGCCCAGCTCCAAAAACTCGACCATGGGGTCGTAATACTGGTTGATGGTGACTGGCGACAGGTTCGGGTCCTGGCCATTGGTAATGACCGTGCAAACGGTGTAGAGCCGCCGGTCAAGGCCGTCATATTCGGCTCGCCATTGGAAGCCGTTCTGCGTGCCGTATTGGTAATCCGAATAGAGCGTCAAGCGGTCTTTGGCATCCCAAATGAACTGTTGCAACCGGTTGGTGGAACCGTCAGGGCTGCGCCAGATGCGTTTGGTCACGTTGCCGTTGTTGTCCCGCAAAACCGAGGCGGTCTGCTGGGCGATATTGTTCGTAAAATTGTTGGTTGCCCATGCCGTGAAGAAGCCGCTGGGATGCGCCGCCGCCACTTTCAACTGATGCGCGCCGGGTGTCAGTTCCATCACCGTGCGCCATTGGTAGGGATTGGAAGCGTCGGTGGAACTGTTGGTGGTGATGGAAAGCGGCTGGCCATCCAGCCAGGCTGTGAGGGTGGCCTGACCATTGATTCGTCCGCTGGCAGGATACATTATGCTCGTGTTCGTCTCGGTATTGACGCGCGCAAAGGGGCTGACGCCGCCGCTCCATTGGGGACTTGTGGAACTCGTCCCTCCGGATTTTGTCAGAACGCCGATGCCGCCGGCTACACCGCCGTCATAGGCCAGTGTGTTCGTCCAAACGGTGGTGGCATTCAAGTTCAACTGTTCCTGTGTCAGGCGGCGGCTCCAATCGGCATAGGAATAGGCGCGCGAATCGGTGAAGTCGGAGCGGTAGAGGGTGTCATCCGCCAGCAACCCGTCGAGATACCGGTCCAGGGATTCGACCAATTGCGTCGCGCCATTGACGGTGGTGACAATGGTGTAAGGCTGGCCTTCACCGTCGCGCGAGGTGATGGACGAAGTTCGCCCTCCCACCGCGCGACTGGTCAACAGCCCGGCGGTGTCGAACATATAGCTGCCACTGCCAGTGGGATTGCTGGCGTAAGTCAGAGCACCATCCGCGCGGGAAGCAAAGCCGTAGCTGGCTCCATTGATGTTCAACCCGGTGCGGCGTCCGGTGACATCCCAAGTTTGGCTGGCGCTGGAAACAGTCGCGCCGTTGATGGTGACTGATTCTGAAGCCAGTTGACCGTAAGGATCGAAGCTTCGGAGCACGACCTTGGGGTCTGTGCCCGTGGAATTACCAGTGTATTGCTCGGTGATGTTGGTCACAAACCCGCGAGCCTCATAACTCAAGAAGGTGTCAACGTGCGTGTAATTAGGGTCGGTGCGCGAAACGGATGACTGGCGCAACCAGTCATCATAACTGACGGTGCTGACCAAGCCCCGGCCATCAGTCTTGGTTTGCAGCAATCCGGCGAACGGACTGCCAGTGGTGAAATAGGTGTAGGTATTCGTGCGCGTGCCGCTGCCGCCGCCCGCATTCCAATCTTGGAGCATCTGCCCGGCATTGTTGTAGGTCGCCAGCCACTGCAAACCGCCCGGCATAGTGCGGCTGGTCAGGTCGCTCAACGAATCATAAGCGTAGGTCGTGACGGCGTTGTCGCGATCAACCTTTTGGGTGAGGCGGTTCAAGCCGTCATGGGAATAACTGGAAGTGGTGAAGCCATAAAGGCTGCCATAATAGGAAACATCATGTTCGGAACTCTGGATGTTTCCGGCCAAATCATAGGTTTGCAGCGTAAAATCAAGGGAGTTGGCAACCGGATAGGCGACGGACAAAACGGTGTGGCCGTCGTTGTCCGTCCAAGTGGTCTGGCTAATGGCAGTGGCACCAGAGCCATCCGTGGTGGTGACGCTGTTGTGGTCGGCGGAGTAAGCGAAATACTTTTCGCGCACCAAGCCACCAGTGGCACCATATATTTTGGCGCTGCTGGTGCGCCCAATGGCGTCCAGTTTGGTAACGGTTTTCTCGCCCAGCGCGTTGACGTTGGTCACGGCGCGACCGGCAAGGTCATAGAAATTGGTGCTGACCTGCTGCAAGACATTGGTCACATAGGACGTGTTGAAACTCATGTCTTGAACCATTGACACCGTGACAATGGCCGGGCCAGCGGTCGCTTTGGCGCGATCCAAATCGTCGAATGCGGTGGTGAAAACATTGTTGCCGGCGTCAACGCGCTGAATGACGTTGCCGCGCCGGTCAACCTGCGTGGAATTGGTCGCCAGCGGCGTGCCTGCCGCCGAATAGAAAGTGCGGGTCGTGATGCGGTTGGCGTCATCATAGGTCGTCTGCCAATACGCGCCGTTGCCTTGGATTTCGCGTTTGACGCGGCCATCGAGATAATACCGCCAGCCGTTGGTCGCACCTTCCGGTGTGGCACGATATTCCGGCTGGCCGGTGATGGTGTAGAGCGTGGTGGTGACACCGCCCAAGGCGTTGGTGTAATACTTCACCTGTCCGCCGGGTTCGTAGCCGAAACTTTCGGTGCTCAACACGGTCACGCCGTCGGTGTCGAGGTGCTTGCGCTGCGCCAGCCGCGACAAGGCATCCCAGGTGTTTGTGGTAATGGCTCCGCGCGGGTCAACCGCCCGGGTCAGGTTTCCGAGCAAGTCATATTGGAAAAATGATTGCGCGTAGAGATTGTAACCGGCGGGGGCTTCAACTCCGCTGCCGTCCGGCTTGGCTTCCGAACGCCAGTGGATTTCCGTGCTGCGGCGGCCTTCGC
This sequence comes from Limisphaerales bacterium, assembly GCA_003151855.1. GTDB lineage: Bacteria > Verrucomicrobiota > Verrucomicrobiia > Limisphaerales > UBA11358 > UBA11358. Next base: position 10,029 of record PLYV01000321.1, read on the forward strand.
CGTCGTAATCGTAAAACACATAGTCTTCGGGATTGAAGCGCGGGCCGTCCGTCCAAGACAGTTCGCCGTTGTCATTGAAATAATTGAAATTCCAAGACAGGGCGTTGCCGTTTTCGTCGAAGGCTTCCTGCTCGGTGGGCCGGTTAAGCGCGTCATAATCGAAGAACTTGACGGCACCGAGCGCGTCAATCTGGTTCACCATCTGCCCGCGTTCATTATAGAAAAACGTGTTGGTGATGTTCGGATCGGCGGTGCCGGTGTAGCGAATGGTTTGCGTGAGGAAGCCATGTCCATCAAAAGTTTGATCGTTCGTGGCGGCATCGGCTGAACCCCAAGCCCGAATCTGGCGGGTCGGCAAGCCAAACGCCAAGTTGGTCTGCGTGACATTGCCATTGATGACGACATTGGTGGCATTGCCGTAAATCGTGAAGTTGGTGCTGACGGGTATGGAACCGGCGTAGCGGATGGTTTGCTGCGGCAGAAAACTGAACACCGGATCATAGCCGATCACCATGCTGTTGCCGGCGGCATCGGTTTTCTGCGTGGGCAGGTCGTTGGTATTGTAAATCGCCGTATTGGTGGCGGTCTGCGTGGTGATGCCGTCGCCGGTCAGGTCGCCGGTGACAATGGCGCTGGTGACGTTTCCGTTGGAATCGTATTGATATTGCGTGACGAGGCCGCGTTTGTCCGTGCGGGTGGCGACACTGCGCGGATAACCCGGCGCAGTGGCGTTGTCGGCATACCACGTTTGCTGGATGGTCTGATTCAGCGGGTCGGTGATTTTGGTGATGAGGCTGTTGGTGTAATCGTAGCGGTTCGTGTTGCCGTTGCCGTCAATGATGAGCGTGTAACCGCTGATGGCATTGGTGTAGGAATTGGTAAGGACAAAATTGTTCGCGTAGATGAACGTGGCCGTGCGAATGGGGTTCAAATCCATCCCGGCGGTGGACAACTGATTGGTGACGCGCCGCTGACTGTCATAAGCGTTAATCAACTCGCGGCCATCCGGCTTGTCTTCCTCGACAATCAAGTGCGTGGAATAAAACGCGCTGCCGCCCGTCACGGCCTGCGACAAGTGCTGATACTGATAGGAGCGGGTGGTCGCATCCGGCAACGTCACGGTCACAAGGTCGCCGTATTGGTCATATTCGTAATTTAGACGGCGACCGTCGCCGCTGTAGGCATCAATGATGTGGCCGTAAATGTCATAATCGAAGCCAAGATAGTTGCCATTGCTGCATTGAATCCTCACCACTTCGCCGAAGTTCGGTTGCGTGGAATCCGTGCCGAAAGTGAAGGAGTGGTAATTTCCACGATTGTCCGTCCATTTTTGCAGATATGGCCGGGTCTGGTTAAGGATGCCATTGTTAAACGTCATCGTCTGGAACGTGCGGACGCTGCCATCCGCGCCATAGAGAGTGAAATTGGTCGTCGAGCCGTTCACCGATTGCACCAACCGGTCGCGCAAACGGTTGGCCAGAGCGCCGACGCCCGCCGTGGTGTTGTTATTCAACTGCGGATTGGCGGCGAGGTTCGGCAGCCACACGCTGGCGTTGGTGGTGGTCTGCACATAGGCCAGCACCGCGCCGTCCATGTCGGCGGCGTAGATGTTCGTGCCGCCGGGGCTGACGCCCAAGTAGGGCATGATGCTGAATTTCCAGCCGGGGCCGAACTGGTTGTCGGCTAGATTTTGGCTGGAATAATTGCGACGCAACGCCAGCGGTATCGGGCCGGGCAACTGCAAATCGGTTTCATCAACGTAAAACTCGCCGGTGACGGAATGCACCGGGTCCATGATCCGGCTCCACAAGGTTGAACCGCCGTCGTCAGGTTTGCCCACATTGCCGTTTTGGGCGGTCGCCTGGAATGCCGCCGCATAATTTTGGTTCTGCGTCCCGCTGGCGGGCAAATTATACAGCGTGTTTACGCTGCTCATCCAAGTCGAGTCATAGGAGCTGATGGAATAGGTGTTGTTCTGAATCGCGTTGTAGGTGCTTTGATAATTGAAATCGGGCGACGTGGTGGGCGCGAAAGTCGTGCCATTGGCCGGCTGGCTCATGGACATTGAATAACTGTCATTGTTATTCAGATTGAAATTGATGGTGTTGCCGGAAGTCACCGACAACAATTGGAACGGCTGGCCAAACGCGCCGTTCAAACTCTGCGGTGAAATCAGCGCCTCGTAATTGCCCCAGCCCAATACCAAAGCGGCCATGCCTTTGTAGGCCGAATTCGTCATTGGTCCCGGCGTGATATAGGCGGTGACATATCCGTAGGTTGGTGCGTCCGAAAATGCGGTGATGACCTGCGACCACAAACCTGCATCCCAAAGCCCTAGTTGCGTGCCTTGATATACCGTCGTGCCCTTGGCGTTGATGTTGTTGATATTCAACGCAACGATGCCCGCGCCGCTGCTTTGCGCCAGTTGCAAGAGCCGGACGGTGGAGACGGCGTTGGTTTGCTGATAGAAGGTGTTGATGACCTGATGTTCCTCTGCCGAACGGTCAGTTATGGCCAATAGATTATAGTTTTGCCAACTCATCTGTGGTGCCTGTCCCGAATCCGGTCGGGTGGTGCCGTTGCCGGTAAACGCCATGTTGAAGTAGAACATATCTACGGTGGGCAGCACCGGATAAACCGCGTTATTGGTCAGGTTGCCGGAAGTGTCGCGGGCGGGGCTGATGATGGACAACCCGGCGGCGAAATCTGAAAGGCTGACCATCTTGTTCAAGTTCTGGTTCACTTGGTCAAACTCGCCCTGCTTTTCGTAGTAGGACATCCCGGCCAGATACATGGTCGCACCTTCATATACGTCGGGCGACACGCTGTTGGTCAGTGAAGGATTGAGACGCAAGGCGTTTTCCATCTGCCACAAATCGGCGGCGTGGACATTGAGCATATCTCGCGTCACCCGTCCGTAGCTCATGCAGATGGCGGCTTGGTCGCCCTTGCGAAGCGGCCTTTCGAGAATGGCTTGGTCAATCCCGTTCAAGCCCAGGAATGGAATGGTTGGGTCAATGGGATAAGCTGCGGAAATCGCCCGGTGGCGATAATATTTGAACCGGACGTTCAACTGGTCGTCATACTGGTCAAGCGTCATGGAAGCCACTTCTTTGGAAGTCAGATTGCTGTCATTGGTGAAAGCCAACTGGCTGGTGATATTCGTTCGGAATGGCAGCAATATCAGGCTTAGTCTGACTTGGTTTCCGTTTGTGGCCGTCTGGTAAATGTAAAATTCCCGGTTATGTAAATCCACCAGCCGCATGTCACCCGTTTTGATGTCCTTGACCGGGTCGGTCACGCTGTAAATCTCCACGCTTACCGTGTCGAATATATTTGTGAGCGTCGGACTGATGTTGGTGATGGCGCTGGAAGTCAGGCTTTCCAGCGGCGTGCTGATGTTCGTCACCCAAGTCGGCGTTGGAAAATCCTGCCAGCGCGCGTAGTAGTGCTGGCGGTTATAGACATTCACGCCGATGTCATCCACGGAAACGCCCGGATGATTTTGCAACAGGGTTTGCTGCAAGAATCGCGGGAAGATGACGCGCAGCGTGTTGTCTCCAGCAACCGCCAGCGACAACAAATTGGTGTTGCCGTAAATATAGTCTTTCACCCAGCCGTAGGCGTTGCTGTAATTGGTGGGCATTACATCAAACAGGTTCAAGCCTTCGGTGATTTCGTAATCCTTCAACCACGGATAAATATGCACCCAGTTGGTGCCGATGTAGGCTGCCACCCACGGATAATTTACCGTAATCATTGTGTTGGTGGTGTAAAGGGTGCCGGATTCATCGAAGCTACCATGCACTTGAAACTTGAGCATCCGACTCAAGCGCGCATCCAGAATCTTCAAGCCGCCACGCGGTGGAAATTCATACACGGCGGGGACGCCTGCCTGACGCAATAGATAGACGAGCAAGGCGCATTGGTCTATCGGTGAACCCTGCTTTTCCATGAAGGTTCCCAAAGCACCACGCGTGACGCCGGTCGGATTGATGGCCTGTTCGGCAATGTTCCCGTTGTCGCTGTAATCAATCGGGTCGGTGAGGTCAATGCTGTTGATCACATAGTTGGCCAGCGCAATCGGGTCGTTGCCCAAGCTCGCCACAAAATTGTCCAGCAAAGGATGCCGCCGCAATTCGGGGCTGGCGTCAAGATTGGTGGCGGCGGATGGCGTGAAATTCACCACGTTGGTCACGGGCGGGGTGTTGGTCAGCATTTCGGCCACAGTTTTGCCCGCATAGAACGGCGGCAACGGACTGCCATCGAAATGCGGTTGGTCAATGAACGTCGAACGCCAATTTGGCCGCTGTTCAAATTCAAGTGTGTAAAGCATGGACGGCGCGTAGCTACCGCCAGAGGTTTGCGCTGTTGGTGCGCCAACACTGCTCAACCAGCCATAGGCTTGCACCACAAAATAATAATTGGTGGCCTGCGCCGTGGCTAGGTGGGTCAGCATATACGCACCGCGCGTGGATGAGTTGCCTGAAATCGTCCCCCAATTCAGGCTGGGCGAGTCGGACAACAAGGTTGTCAGTCCAAACGTGTTGGTCGTCCCGGTCGTGCCATTGCCAAGATAATTGGTGCTGGTGACAACTTGAAATCCGTTGCTGGTGTAATTATTCCATGAGCCGGTGTTGCCAATGTTTGGCGGATTAAAATTGATAAAACCGGCAATCGAGAAATCTGCGCGATTATAGACGGTGATGACAAAGGGTGCTTGTATCGGCATCGGGTCGCCCGCATAGACGCCGAAGCTGTAACTCTGATTGATATACAGCGGCGTTCCGCCAACCCGCTCGCCAAAGGCCACGATGGGGTTGTTGTAAGGAATCCGGTAGGTGGAATTGGTCTGCGACAAGAGGTTCGTCGCATTGTAATGATAATAGGTTGGCGCACTCCATGCGCCGATGCCATACAAACTGTAAGCATTGCCATTGAGATTGCTGTAAACCGTGCCAGTCTCGCCGTCCAAAGGTATGACCTGCGACCAGAAAGTCGGGTCACTGCCGCTGCCGCGCCAATAGCGTCCAACCGGCGATGGCACGGAATTGGTATTGGCACTGCTTGGTAAAAGCGTGACCACCGCCTGGAAATTAACGCCCGGAAAGAAAGCGGAATTCGTGGCCAGCGTCAAAACCACCGTGGCGGCTCCCGTCAAGGCCGGGCTGCTGGTCACGCTCACGTTCAAATTGGTGCTGCTCTGATTTGCCGCAAACGTCACCGATGTAGGCAAGGCCGTGTAGTTCACGCCAGACGTAGCTGTGCCATTAACGGTGTAATTCACCGTCAGGGCATGATCCAACCCGCCGTCGCGGGTCAGCGTGAATTGTCCAACCCCGCCGGGCTGAAAAGCGTAGGGCGAGGACGCGGTGATACTGATGGTTGCTATGTCCGGGGTAATGCCTATTGTGGCGGACGGACTGCTCGCATCCAACGCATAGAAATTCGTCACTACTGTCACCGTCACCGTCTTCGTCCCCACTGAATTGGTGTAAAGCGTGGCGGTGATGTTGGTGAATATGTTGTAAGTTGCCGCCGGGATGGTTATGGAACTTGTCAGGTTTGGCAGATAATCCACGCCGTTGGACGCAGTTCCGCTCACAGTATATTTCACTGTCACCGCCGGAGTGCCAACGTGGGCATTGTTGTTGTAAAAATTGAAACTGGCCGCCTGCCCCTGCAAGATGCTGGCAGCGGTCGCATACACGCCCACAATGGGCGTATCATCATAAATTGTGGCCGTGGCCGAACCTTGGCCGGAAATAATTTGATAGATGCTGCTGGAATTGAGCGTGAGTGTGACGGTTTTATTGTCGTTAGTGACGTTGTTCCGATGCGTCGTCAACGGGACGAGAACGTAGCCTTGCCATTGTGGCAACGTCGTGGAACCGCTCAACGTGGTGTAGTCCGTGCCGTTGACCGCCGTGCCGGTGATGGCATAGCTGACGGCACGGGCGCTGGATTGTGTGTAGTAAGCGTTTGTCCGCTGGATCGCCAGAGCCGTTGCCTGCCCCTCCAATACAGCCGAATTGGTGTAATAGACCTCCAAGCGCGGCATATCGTTCAGGATGGTGAGCGTGGCTGTCGAATAACCCGACCAATATTGATAGACTCCAGCCGCAAGGGTGACGGTCAGGGTTTTATCGGTTGATTGGCCGGAATTGTTTGCTGCAATGGTGATGTCGGTTTCGGCTGATCCCTGTGGAATGGTGACGGTGCCTATCGTGGGCGTGTAATCGGTTCCAGCCGTGGCTGTGCCGCCCAAACTGTAGTTGATGGTCCGGGCCTGGGTCACGGATTCGTTCCGCACGAACCGGAGGGTGGTTTGATTTGCCCCACTTACGCCGCCTTCCAAAATCGGCGTGGTGGAAAAAAGGACGCCCACTTGAGAATCATTGTCCAGCAGGGTCAATCCCGCCGATTGAATCTTTGAGGTGTCCACCACACCGCCGCTGATGTTCAAAGTCCCGGAACGGTCGTATTCGAGGGTCGTATTGTCGTTGAAATTGATGGTGAAGTTGGCCGAATAGGCATAGGCCGGAATGGTTATGGAATACTGGCCATTTTGTGTCACGTCCGAAGCGCCGATTGGATATGTTTGCCCACTGCTGGAAATATAGAGTGTGACGTTTGCCGATTGCGCCAGATTCCAGTCGCTGCCTGAATTTTCAAAATATGACTCGCGATAGACGGTGCCGGAAATCGAGCCGCCCTCCGTGCAGGAATAACTGCCGGCGTTCAAATAAAATGCCGTCCAGTAACCGGCTTGGCTGGACAGGGTGCCGGCCAAAAGCCAGCCTGCCGCCGCCAGAAAAACGCAAATATTCTTGGATGCCAATTTGGATGAAAGATTCATAGCCCTTGATGAGTTTATGGTTTCTGATTTATTGCAGCGAAGCCCCGTCGGTTGGATTGTCTATCGTCACGGCCAAAACGCCCAAACTTTGATTCGTCGGGCTGGCCGCCTGCCACAGCGGAATGGCGTTGGTGTCCAGCAGCGCCAGATAGAATCCCGCCGGATACGGCCCGATGGGGACGACGAAAGTATTCTGGCCGTTGGTGCCAACGGCGGCGGCTGTCCACGAATAAGTCGCCGTGTTGCCCAACACCGGCGTCGTCCACACTTCATAACTCCCGCTGCCGGCGTTGGTGATGGTAATCAAAAGCTGGTTCGTCCCGGTCGGTGCAACGGTCAGGAATGGGGCGGTTTGCGACCAGACGGACAGCGCCGTGGCAACGATAAACAAGCCGCAGCCGACAGTTACATTCAATGCAGCCCAGTGTCTTCTTGTGGTTTTCATTTTCAGTTAGTGTTGATGATTCTTAAATTGGATGGGTGGCAGTCCTGTGACAAAATGGTTAATCTTTTGGGCTTTGCTCAAGCATCTGAAATTCACAAAGTAATGGATTCAGGTAAATCAATGTCAAAAGCAGTATATCCTTTATATTTACTGTGGCTTGATCTGGTAAAAACGCCGCGCCATGCCGGTTGCCGATGCATCTCGGAAATTCATTATGCTGTTGGTGCAAGTAAAGCTTTGGAGCGATGTCCAATTCACCAAGTTCGATGACGCTTGGAAAAGATAATTGCTGCCAACCGTGCCGTAAAACGTGAGATTGAATCCGCTGACATTGTATTGAGGACTGCCAACGGTGTTGCTGGGCGGCAGCACGGTCAGGGATTGATCCACATTCGCCGCCGGTGCAAACACGCTGCTGCCAGTTTGCGAGGCGCGCACGGTGACTGTTCCTGCGCCGGTGAGCGTCAGGACATTGCCACTCAATTGAGCCGGGCCGGACAAGACTGAAAAACTTACGGGCAAACCGGAACTTGCCGATGCGTAAATCGGAAACGGCGCATCCACTGAACGCTGTTGGCTCAATGCGCCAAAGGCGATGGTTTGCGGTATCTGGCTGACGGTGAAACTTTGCTGCACCGTCGCCGCCGCGTTGTAATTTGAATTACCCGGTTGCCAAGCAAGAATGCTCACCGTTCCGGCTCCCTGCAAAATGACGTAATTGCTGGAATTGATTCCTACCGGGCCTGACAGGACGCTGAAATACACTGGCAAACCGGAGCTTGTTGTCGCTGTCAGGGCAAACGGGGCATCGGTCGGTGCCTTGGTGGGAATTGGAGCAAATGTAATGGCTTGATTCGCCAATGCCACGGTGAAGCTGACGTTGGTTGACGGGGCGGGGTTGTAGGAACTGTTTCCGGGTTGGCTGGCTTGCACCGTCACCGTGCCAGCGCCATTCAAAGTCAAAACATTGCTACTGGTCAAGGTAGCTGGGCCAGAGACGACGCTGAAAGTCACCGGCAGACCCGAACTCGCCGCCGCGTCAAGAGCAATGGGGGCATCACCAAAAGTATGACTGGCGATGGCTGGAAAGGTAATAGTCTGATTCTGGTTAGTGGTATGATAAAATATCGAGAGGATGTCGCTACCACTATTCCCGGCCGCATCAAAAGCCGTGGCCGTGATGTTATTTGTTCCCGGATAAAGCTTAATGCCAGTCACATACCAACTGTCAAACGGCGCGCTGACCGAACCACTTCCGCCACGGTCATTAACCCATGTTATTGCCGTCACGCCCACATTGTCGTCAGTTCCACCACCAAGTTCGGTAGTTGATGCAGAAGAAGTCCAAGCAGTCCCAAAAATTGGATCTGTGATGTAAATATCCGGGGATTGAATGTCCTGCTCTCTCAGCGTCACAAGGCCGCCATTTCCGTCGGCCAAATAAATGTATCCAGTATGATTAACAGTATCATTCGGCGCAGATATGCTTCTAATGCCTGTTATTGCAAAATTCCGTTTCAGGGTGGGAACTCCCGGATTGGTGATGTCAAAAACATAAAGACTGCTGGTCGCGACGAAGAGTTCGCTTCCTTGTAATCCCAAACAACTAGCCCCAGCCATATTGAGGGGAATATTTGTCACAATAACGGGATTAGCCACATCAGATATATTGGCGACGTTTAGATAGCCGGGCCATTGAGTTGTGATATAATAAGCGTAGTTTCCATCTGGAGATATACGAATGTCAGTTACCCCATTTTGCGTCCCAACACTTCCGCGCTCGACAGGTGAGTTGACATTGGAAATATCTATAATACTTAATTCGTTCGTTGCCCCAACAATCCCGACTACAGCCTTGTTCCCATTGACGGCAAGGCTCCATCCATAGCTAGAAGGCAGGGAGTAATCATGAGTGGAACGAATGATCGGCGAACTAGGATTGGAGACATCTACGGCCATGAATCGAGGCGCATTTCGTGATGGATTTTGACCAACACCATAAAGCATTGTGCCAGCTAACGCTAACTTATAGTTGTAAACGACGGAATCAGGAATTGTATAGGTGAGTTGTGGAGAACTTGGCGTGGTTAAGTTTACAATTCGCGCACTGAGTTGATTTGTGTCATAGCCATTGCCAATTAGATAAGCATATCCGTTATTTTGAAGAACCTGCATGCTTTCAGTAATTCCACTAAGCTGGCCAACAAAAGCGGGTGAACCGGGCTGGGTAGTATCAAACACTTTCAAATCACCGAACATCGCTCCATATAAGTCAGCAGACACAGTGTTGCCGGATGCAGCCAGTGAACTATACCAGCCGGCCAAACCGGAGTCCGTGAAAGTGGTTGCTATAGAGGGACTGTAGGGATTTGAAATATTTGCGATGGAAAATCCATTTTGTCCGCCGGCAATATAAGCGTAGTTTCCTGATACCACCATGTTGTATCCAACGAAAGTCGAGTTTAATACTTGCCCAATCTTCGTTAAGGTGTTTCCGCTTATACTAAATATCAGAAAACCTCCATTGGCCCATCCTGATGCAACATAAAGATTATTATTTGCAACGAACAAGGAATATGGATCACACGTCCCATATGGACGACGCCAGACGCGGCCAAGCCCAACGCATTTGATTTATGTTTGAACGCGCACCCAACGGATTTTTCGTGAACGACTTGATTCTGTTCAATTCGCTCCGGCGCGGCGGTTACGTCGCCAAAGGTTTTGTCTTTGAAGCCCCCGACCTGACCAACAGCCCGATTGCCGACCTGAACGAATTTCAGGAACAACTCTGCCTGTTGCTCGCCTCGCTCCACGAAAATCAGCGGCTGCAAATCCAATACTTTTCCGATTCGGACTACAAAGCCGAGCTGCTCCGCTTCCAGCAGGAGACGGAGAAATTTGAAAACACTTGGACGAAGCGTTCACGCAACGAGCGGTTCGTGCGCTACTGGGAGGCGATGGTCGAGCGCAAGCTGCGGCGGCAGCGCGTGATCCTCTACATTTCGCGGCCCTTGGAGAACACGCCCAGACTCCTTTCGGACGATGCCGCGCTCCGCGAGTATTACCTGACCATCCTCGACCAGTTGCGGGGCGAGTTTGAACACGCCCACCAACTGCTAATGGACATCTTCGCCAGCACCGGCACGCGCATATTGCCCATGACGGACGTTGACCATTTCAAACACTACAAAACCTTCCTTAATCCGTCACTGGCCGACCGCTTCGACTTTGATGCCGCCCAGGATTTTTCGCCGGAACTTTCTATTCAGGAAAATTGCTGGCACTCGGAAGGCAACGGCCAGAGCGATTTCGGGTTTTATCTGGACGGCCATTATCACTCCGTCATCGCGCTCACCCGCTGGCCGCGCACGACCTATCCGGGCATCATTCAGCGGCTCACCAATCTCCGGCTGTTGGATTTCGCCATCACCGTCAACATTGATCCGCTGCCCATCACGCAGGAAATCAACAAGGAGGAAAAGGAGCATGACCGCGTGGCTGGCGACTATGCCAGTGAAAAGAAAATCTCGTTGCTGACCGTGATGGAAAAGAAGCAGCGCAAGATTCATGCGCTGATGCAGGGGCAGACCATTCCGTTCAACGCGGTGTTTGTGATCCGGGTTTGGGACAAGAGCAAGGACGGCTTGAACGCGAAAGCCAGCGCCATCAAGAACGCCATCAATTCGATGAACTCGGCGCAGTATTTTGAATCCAACCTGGCCAGCACTTCCAAGAATATATTTTTCCAGACCTGGCCGGGCTGGTTGTGGGGACGGTATGAGCATCGCAAGCTGTATGCGGAACACCGATACCTGGCCGATATGCTGCCCGTCACTAGCACCTTCACCGGCCATCTGAAAACCGCCGAGGCCATCTACGACGGCCCCAACAACAATCTGGTTGGCGTCGAGACGTTTTCTGGCTCGAAGGATAACCAGTCGCCGCAGCACGCGGTGTTGCTCGGCATGAGCGGGGCGGGCAAATCCGTGACTGTCTGCGACCTGCTTTCGCAGACCGAAGGTTATTTTGCCTACACCGTCATCATCGAGGAGGGGTTGAGTTATGGCATTTATACGCAGACCGTCGAACCCGGCGCACGCCCCATCATCATTCATCCCGACGGCGATTTGACCATCAATTACCTCGACACGAAGGGACTGCCGTTGACGCCCGACCATCTTTCCGCCGCGACCGCACTGGTCGCCCGCATGATTGGCACGTCGAGTCAGGAGGATAAACAAATGCTGCGGCAGGCGCAGATTGCCAAGTATCTGAATTTGCTCTACGAGGACTCGTTTCAGGACTGGCAGAAAAAACGGCACGACCAGTTGCTGAACATCGCGCGTCATGCGATGGCTTTGCAGAAATTCCGGTTGGAAAAAATGCCGCCGGGCGCGACCACTCTCGAAACTTTTGCGGACTTCCGCGACCAAGCGAAGCTTGGAACCAATGGGGGAAAGGACGGACAGTCATCGTCCACAGCAGTGACGAACTTCAACGAATGGGGCCCCGGCTGGCCCGGTCGCGGCGGTCGCTGCCGGCGGAACGGCGGGGACTTTGAGTTTGCTTTCCACTTCCGGCCACATTGGCAACGCCGGTTCGCTCGTGACCGGACTTGGCGGACTCGGTTCGTCGAAAAACGATGCGAGCGGCGACAAGGCTGGCTACCAGCCTGCCGCCTGGCTCGGCGAAGATCAACAGCGGGCGATTTACCATGTGCTGCGCACCAGTGACCGGATTACTGGTCTGCGCGGTCTGGCCGGCAGCGGCAAAACCACGGCGTTGCGCGAGCTGGTCGCCGCCTGCAAGGAAGCCCGCGTTGAACTGGTGTTCTGCGCGCCGACAACGGCGGCAACCGAGGTTTTGCGCACCGAGGGATTCGAGGCGGTGACATTGCAAAGTTTGCTGCTGACGAAACCGGCATTGTCTGCCCGTCGGTTGGTGGTGCTGGACGAAGCCGGGGCGGTCGGGATGGACGACATGAAGCGGCTGTTTGACCTGGCGCGGGACGCCCGCATCGTGTTATCGGGCGACACCGGCCAGCACGCCTCGGTCGCGCGTGGTGATGCACTGCGGATTGCCATGCAGCTAGGGCTGACACGGCAAGGTGAAACGCAGGAACAGAGCCGGAGGAAAACGACAGTTGCAGTGCCCTAGACGAAAGCATGCCGATGATTCGACATGGTGCTGATACCGCTTACGACAGGTGCGCATTCTTGCGGAGTTAAACACCCAGCTTGACATCCTATCCGCCTCATTTCGGGAATCAGGACGGATAAAAAGCTTTCAGCTTTTTCATCTCACAAGCATTTTGGAATTCATCAAAAGTGTGAAGTAGAGGCGAAATCCGCCCCAAATGACATCGGCAAACAACCCTGAATAAAGGTGGATTTGTTGCCACTGGATGTTGCCACCAGACCCACAAATCCCACAAAACCATTGAAAATCAAAGTGGCGGAGAGAGGGGGATTCGAACCCCCGATACCTTTTGGGTATTCACGCTTTCCAGGCGTGCGCGTTAAACCACTCTGCCACCTCTCCACGCGTTGTAAAACCAATCACTTTGCAACGGCTCAACCCGCTTCAATTGGACAGCCTGATACTGCAATCTGATTGCTGCCTGCATGAAAAAGTCAAAATCGAGCAGAAAGATCCGATTGGGCAAAAATCACCCGTCCCTAATCTCATCCGCCACGTTCCGTCCGGGATTTTATTCGCATGAATACGGGTCAAAGGCAAGCCCATTCACCAATCACTGAAGGCCAAAATCTTCTCGTCCCGCAAATTCAGGCTGGGTGATTTGAGATAAACGGACGCAGAACGCCAATCCTAAAGCAGCTTCGTTGGCGGTCAATTGACCTTTGCATCCGCTATCGCTCCGAAACCTTGGTGCCAACCGAAACCAGCGCGTGAAGGCTTCGGCGTAAGTGTTGCCGCTGACGGCGCTGTCGGTGAAGCCGCCAGTGTTGGTGTTCCAATACAACCCGCCGCGAATTGCGAAGTTCAGTCCAGCGGAAATCTGATTTGCCAATTTAACCGGGAGTTTTTCAAAACGAGCCGCTAACAACGAATCTGGCCGAAAATCTCCAGCATGTCTTCCGGCCGGACGCAGGCCCGCAATGCGGCCAGGGATTTTCTGTCCTTAAGGAGTTTGGAGAACGCGAGCACGACAAGGGGATAACGCTTTTCCTCCACGAATGGCACGGCAAAAAGCACGATGGAATGCACCATCGGAGCGTGCGGTGCGCCCCAGTGAATAGGTTGCGGTGCCAGCCCGACCGCAAATGAAAGCTCCTGGAACGCTCCTTTGTGCGCCAGCGGAAAAGCCACGCCATCAAAAACCGCCGGAGCCAGTTCCTCGTGTTCCATCACGGCGCGGCCGAAAGCTTCCGCGTCGTCAATCCGCCCGACCTGCTTCAGCCGCTGACACAGTTCAGCAACGACACTTTCGCGGTGGTCTCCGGTCAGCTGAGGAACAAGCAGTCCGGCCTCGGTGTATTGGGCAAGCGTTGTCATGGGAGTTGCTTTTGAGCATGGCATGAAAAGCAAAAATCATGCAAGTGATTGTTGAATTAAATTTTTGTGAACCGGAAGTCCGCAAGAAACACCATTGCGCAACCGGCGCATTTTTGTTTTGCTGGCGATGGATTGAAAGAAATGCCGCCGGTCCCCGGCTATTGCTGAAACGGCAGACAGCGGTTTCTTTCACCAACAATGCCGATGTTTCTCAACATCATTGAACTGGCCCAGTCGCTCGGCGTGGAAGAGAGCGAAGTGGAGGGCTGGATCCGCAATGACGGGCTGCCGCATGTGACCGACCGGGGCCGGCTCCTCTTCGACCGCACGCAGGTGGTGCAATGGGCCGAGTTGCATGGGCTGGCCGCCAAGGTCGGCTTTCTCGCGCCGGAACGCGCCAAAATCCAGGACGGAAAAAAACTCGAAGCCATGCTGCGCACCGGCGGCATCTGGCGCGACGTTCCCGCCGCCAACGTCCTCAATCTGCTCGCCGACATCGTCGCCAAAATTCCCGGCACCACCCCGCCCGTCCGCCAATTGCTGCAACAGCGGCTGCGCGCGTCGAACGGACTTTCCTGGGCACTGGTCGGCGGCGGCCTCGCGCTGCCGCATCCGCGCACGCCCATCGCGCTCGGGCGCGACGCCGGCATTTTCGCCATCGTGCTGTTGCGCGACGCGCTGGCCATCAACGAACCTGCGCCGGATGAACAGCCCATCACGCGGCTGCTGTTCTTCGTCGCGCCGTCGCCGCGCGCGCATCTGGAAATGCTCGCCCAATTGAGCACGGCGTTGTCACGCGGCAAGCTGCGGAAACCCATCATTGACGGTGTGCCGGACGACGAGATTTTCGCCGCCGTCGCCGCGGCGGAAAACACCAACAAGAAAGAAGGCGACGCATGACTCCGGGCTGGCTGCTGTTGATCGCCGGCGGCGGGCTCGTCGCCGGAATCTTCAGCGCCTTCAAATCGCCGCGCGTCTGGCTCGCGGCGACGCTCACGGGAGCCATCGCTAGTTTTTCTGCCGCCGTTTGGATGTTGGCCAGCGGCGCGACTTGGAATTGGCAACCACAATTTGTCATCGGTGGTGAAGCGTTGCACCTGCAACTCGACGGCATCAGCGCATTCTTTCTGATTCTGCTTTCCGTCTTGGGCGGTGCGGCAACCTTGTATTCCAGCGAATACTGGACCGACAAAGCTCATCCAGCCTCGGCGCCGTCGGGACGCGCTTGGTGGAACGGCATGCTGCTCAACATGGGTTTCGTGCTGCTGTGCGCGAACGGCCTGCACTTTCTCATCGTCTGGGAAATCTTCACCGTCTGCGCGTATTTTCTCGTCACGCGGGAGCGCCAGCGCCCGGCGGCGCGGGCCGCCGGCTGGCTTTATCTCGCCGCGTCCCATGTGGCGATGATTTTTCTGTTCGCCTTTTTCGCGCTGCTCGCGGCGCGCACCGAAAGCTGGGAACTCGGCCCGATGCGCGAACACGCTGAACTCGCGCCGTTGTTCTGGCTCGCGCTCGTGGGCTTCGGCATCAAGGCCGGTATTTTCCCGCTGCACATCTGGCTGCCGTCCGCGCACGCCAACGCGCCAAGTCACGTCTCCGCCATCATGTCCGGCATGGCCATCAAGATGGGCATTTACGGAATTGTGCGGTTCACCGGTTGGTTGCCCACGCCAGACTCCGCCGGCTGGGTCGTGGCCGCACTCGGCGTCGTCAGTGCGGTGCTAGGCGTCGCGTTTGCTTTGGGGCAACACGATTTAAAACGCCTGCTCGCCTATCACAGCGTGGAAAACATCGGCATCATCCTCATCGGCCTCGGCTTCGCGATGATCGCCGCGTCGCACGGCAACGCCGCTTGGGGACAACTCGCGCTCGCCGGCGCGCTGCTGCACGTTTGGAATCACGGCCTGTTCAAAGCGCTTTTATTTCTTGGCGCGGGTTCAGTTTTGCACGCCACCGGCACGCGCGAAATGAGCCGGCTCGGCGGTCTCTGGCGCGCGATGCCGTGGACGGCCAGCCTCTTCGCGCTCGGCGCAACGGCCATCGCCGGCCTGCCGCCGCTGAACGGTTTCGTCAGCGAATGGCTCGTCTATCTCGGCTTGTTTGATGCCGTCGCCGCGCACGGCCACGCCGCCTTTGCCGCGATTCTTGCCGCCGTGGCGCTGGGCCTGACCGGCGCGCTGGCACTGGCGTGCTTTGTGAAAGTGTGCGGCGTGGTTTTCCTTGGATTGCCACGCACGGAAATCGCGGAACACGTGCACGAATGCGGCTGGCGGATGCGCCTGCCGATGCTCGTGCTCGGCGCGGCCTGCGTGACCATCGGCCTCGCGCCCATTTTATTTTGGCCGGCGCTGGCCACGGCTTCGGCGGCGTGGCAACCGGCGCTGACCAGCGCAAACGCCTTGTCGTCCGCGCCGCTCGTCACGCTCGGCGCGTTTCATCTCGCGTTGGCTACGCTCGTAATTTTGGCCGCGATCTTTCTGTGGCAGCGCGTGCGGCAAAACGGCGTGAGCCGCGCGGGCACGTGGGATTGCGGTTACGCCGCGCCGACGCCGCGGATGCAATACACCGCCGGCTCGTTCGCCGGCATCATCACCGGCTGGTTTGACTGGATTTTGCGACCGCAGCGGCACGGGCATTTGCCCAAAGGAAATTTCCCCGCGCACGCCGATTTCACGGAACACACGCCGGAAACGGTTTTAGAAAACATCGTTGAACCCGCCAGCTCGCTCGTGCTGCGCGTTTCGACGGCGGTGCGCCGGCTGCAACACGGCCGGGTGCAATCCTACATTTTTTATCTACTGCTCGGTCTGGCTGCACTGGCGATTCTCGCCGTGATGGGAGGCGCAAAATGAAAAATTGGGAACATCGAACATCCAACACCGAACATCCAACATCCAAAGCGATGCGTTCGCACGACCGCCGAAAATTGGATGTTGGATGTTGGTTGTTGGTTGTTGGATGTTTTTTCCAGCACGGAGGACGCCTATGACCGCCGCGCTCGACATTTTTCTGCGACTCGTGGCGTGGCTGCTGCTCGCGCCATTGCTGCCCGGCATCATCAACAAGGTCAAGGCGTGGGTCGCAGGCCGGCGCGGACCGCCGGTGCTGCAACTTTATTTCGACCTCGCCAAGCTCTGGCGCAAAGGCGTCGTCTTGAGCACCGCCGTTTCGCCGGTGCATATCATCGGCCCGGCGATGGCGTGGATCGCGATTCTTGCGGCGGCGTTGCTGCTGCCGTTCGGCCCGGCGGGCACGTCGCTTTCGTTTCGCGGCGACGCGCTGCTGTTCGTTTATCTGCTCGCGTTCGCGCGGTTCTGCATCGCGCTGGCGGCGCTTGACACCGGCTCGGCCTTCGAAGGCATGGGCGTGGCGCGCGAAGTCAGCTACGCCGTCCTCTCCGAGGCCGCGATCATCACCGCGCTGCTGACGCTCTGCGTGCAAAGCGGCAGCGTGTCGCTGGCCACGATGCTCGCGCCGTCGGCGGGCGCGGGCGCGGCGCTGCTCGCGGCGGGATTGTTCGGCGTGCTGCTCGCGGAAAACTGCCGCGTGCCGTTCGACGACCCGAACACGCATCTCGAACTCACGATGATCCACGAAGTCATGGTGCTCGACCACAGCGGCCCGCCGTTCGCGGCCATTCTGCACGGCGCATCGCTGAAACTGCTGCTCTTCGCCGTGCTACTGGCCGAGGCCGTTTTGCCGCTGGGAAAATTAACTTTGCCCCAAGCCGTCGGCGCGCTGGTAGCAGCGGTGTTCGTCGTGGCAATTGCCGTCGGCCTCGTTGAATCTTTATTGGCGCGGCTGGCGTTTCGTCGCGTGCCGCTGCTGCTGACCACGGCGTTTTTGCTGTGCCTGTTCGCGCTGCTGGTCGCGTGGAAAGGAGGCACGCCGTGAACGGCACCATGAACCTGCTGATCGGCCTCGCGATGGGGTTCAGCCTCGTCGCCCTGGCGAGCAGCCGGCTGCCGTCGGTGATCCGCGCGGCGGCGTTTCAAGGCATGATTCTGGGCACGCTGCCTTTGGTGCTGGAAGAAAAATTCCACTGGCTCGTCGTCGCAGTCGCCATCGGCACAATCACAGTGAAAGGTTTTGTGATTCCCAACCTGCTGCGGCGGGCGTTGCGCGCGGCGAACATAGACCGCGAAGTCGAGCCGCTGCTCGGTTTCGTGCCGTCGCTGCTGCTCGGCGCGGCTGCGATCATCGGCGCGGCGGCGCTCGGCAACGAACTGCCGTTGCGGCCCGAACACGCCAAATCGCTGCTCGTGCCCGGCTCGTTCGCCACCGTCGTCTGCGGATTTATTTTGCTGATGGCGCGCACCAAGGCCATCTCGCAGGTCTGCGGCTACCTGATTTTGGAGAACGGCATCTATCTGTTCGGCCTGCTGCTCATCAACTCGACGCCGCTGCTGGTCGAGGCCGGAATCCTGCTCGACCTCACGGTGGCGGTGTTCGTCATCGGCATCATCGTGGACCGAATCCAGCGCGAGTTCGACACACTGGACACGCGGAAACTGACCTCGTTGCGCGAATGAAAGAAATTTTCCTCATCGCCCTGCCGCTGGTGTTCGCTGCCGCCGCGTTCGCGTGGCCGAACGAACAAACGCGGTCACGGCTGCTGCCGGTCGCGGGCGGATTGCACGCGGCGCTCGCGCTGTGGTTGTTGGTGAATCCACCAACGCTCGCGGCGAACGCGTGGTTCGGTTTTGATCCGCTGGCCCGCGCGGTGCTGCCGATGGTGTCGCTGTTGTTTCTGGTTTGTTCGATTTACGCCGTGACATATTTGCAGATTCGCGCTGAGCGGAAAAACCGGATTTTTGTCACCGCGCTGCTCGTGATGCTCGGCCTGCTGAGTCTGGCATTGCAGGCGCAAAACCTCGGCCTGCTCTGGGTCGCGGCGGAGGCCACCACGCTGGTGACCGTGCCGCTGCTGCATTTCACCGGCACGGCGCGCGCATTCGAGGCATCGTGGAAATACCTGCTCGTCGGCGGCACAGGCATCGCGCTCTCGCTGCTCGGTTCGTTCTGCCTCGGCTACGCATCGCTGCACGGCGGCGGCAACGGCGACCTCACTTTCACCGCGCTCATCGCGCAAGGCGCTACGCTCACGCGCCCGTGGCTCATAACCGCGTGGGTGCTGCTGCTCGCCGGTTACGGCACAAAAATGGGCCTCGCACCGATGCACACCTGGAAGCCGGATGCTTACGGTGAAGCGCCGGGAATGGTCGGCGCGCTGCTCGCGGGTGGCACAACGACGATGGCGTTTGTCGCCATCCTGCGCGTGAAACAAGTCGTGGACGCCGCCGGCGGCAGCGCGATGACGGAGCGCACGCTGCTCGCGTTCGGATTGTTTTCCATGCTCGTCGCCGCGCTGTTTCTGTTGAGCACGCCGGATTACAAACGGATGCTTGCCTATTCGAGCGTCGAACACATGGGCATCCTGACCGTCGGCGCGGCGCTCGGCGGCGCGGGCATCTGGGCCGCGCTGTTTCACGTTTGGACGAACGGCCTGACGAAAGGCGCGCTGTTCTTGAGCGCCAGCAACATCCGCCGCGCAGCGGGCGCGCAGACCGAGGACAAAGTCGCCGGCATGGCGTGGCGCTCGCCTGCATCAGCGCGAATTTTCGTCGTGGGAATTCTGGCGGTGACCGCCTGTCCGCCGTTCGGCGTATTTTTCAGCGAGTTGAAAATCATTCTCGCCACCTTCCAGACGAACAACACATTTGCCGCCACGGCATTTCTCGGCTGCCTGCTTTTTGCGTTTTTCGGCATGGCGCGGCTCGTGTTCGCCATCGTGGACGGACGGCCGCGCGCCGCTGCACGCGCGCCGGGCAAACAACTCCGCGAAACGCCCGGCGTCATCGTGCCGCCGCTGCTGTTCCTCGCGCTCTCACTCTGGCTCGGCCTCGCCACGCCGGCGTTGCTGCGGGACGCGTGGTCGACGGCCGCCAAACTTTTGTCACCAACGCCATGAACGCACCACGCGAATTTCTCCTGTTGAGCAACGGCACGAGCGTGCCGTGGGCGGACGTGCCGGAATGGCCGGCGGATGAATTCATTGCCGCGACCGCCGCCGAACTGGAGCGCGGCGGACGGCTCTGCGCGTGGTTCGGCGTGCCGGAAAATTCCGCGACGCGCCTCGTGGCCGTGATTGCCTTCGATTCCGAAAATACGCTTGCCGTCGGCCGCAGCGCGCCGGTGACGAAAAGTTATCCGTCGCTCACGCGGCTGCATCCGCAGGCGCATATGTTCGAGCGCGAAGTGTGGGAACAGCACAGCCTCGTGCCCGAAGGTCATCCGTGGTTGAAGCCGGTGCGTCGGCAAGACGGCGATCATCCGGCAGTCGGAAACTTTTTCCGGGTGGAAGGCGGCGAGATTCACGAAGTCGCCGTCGGGCCGGTTCACGCGGGCATCATCGAGCCGGGACATTTTCGTTTTCAATGCAACGGCGA
>PLYV01000307.1 GCA_003151855.1 Limisphaerales bacterium
GGCGCAAAGCACCATCAGTTGGAGCTATGATGCATGGGGGTTCACCCAGGCCACCGGCAACAATGGCGGCCAGCCGGTGCCCAACACCACGGCGGGTGTGGTTCCGGCGATCAATTGGAATGACAGTTGGAATGAAAACGGCACCGCTTGGCCGAATCCGGCGGTAACGGTTAATAACTTGTGGGACAGTGCGGGTAACAACTCCGGTGCCAGCCTCACATATTCAGCCGCTGATATTTGGCGGCTTCAGACACCCAACCCCGCGCAAGATGCGGATGGCACATACAATAAGGATTTGTTGAACGGCTATTTGGATAGCGGTTCAGCTGGCGGACACAGCACCGTAACCCTTTCCGCCATTCCTTACTCGTCCTACGACATCATCGTTTATTTTTCGGGTGATACGACGGGACGCGGGGCAACGTTGAACGTCGGCAGCACCACCTACGATTTCACCGCCATGGGAACGGCGGCAATCGCCGGAGGCAACGCGTTGTTCACACAAGCCACGGACACCACGGGTAGCAGCCCCACGGCGGCGAATTACGCGATTTTCACCGGTCTCACCGGATCTTCCCAAACCCTCGACTTCATCGCTTCGGTGGCCGGTGCCGGCGGCATTTCCGGTTTCCAAATCGTCGCCGTGCCGGAGCCTAGCTCAATGGCCTTGGCGGTCGTGGGCGGATTTGGTGTTTTGCTGATGAATCGCCGTTTCAAAAAGAGCTGATCCACTCTCTGTATTCTCCAAGTCGCGCTGGCTGCCATGACGGCGGTCAGCGCGACATTAACTGTCGCCGCGAAATTTTCTTTGTCCTGTCTCTGCTTAAAATTTTTTTAGAACCCAACCCAACCCCCAACCACCAATGAAAAAGACCAGCATAAAAGTATTCGGCGCGATCATGGCCACCGCGCTGTCAGTTGTTTCCATCCATGCCGCCGGGACGGATACCTGGCAAGGCAACCAAGCCAATGCCAACTGGGGCACGGCACTCAACTGGGACACGGCTGCAGTGCCGGCGAATGGCGATTCTCTGGTGTTTGGCGCGCAAGGTTCATCGGGTTTGACCCTGAACAACAACATTTCCGGCCTGGCGGTCAATAATTTCGACATCAACGGGCCTGACGCATTCACTTTCAGCGGCAATGGGCTCAAGCTCAATGGCACGTTGACCGACGCCGCCAGCGTCAATGAGACGTTCAGCCTCGGCGGCATCACGATTGGTTCTGCTGTCGGTGCCGCCATCAAGAATACCGGCAGCGGCATCCTGGCCTTGGGGGCCTTGTCGCAGACCGGCGGCAGCGGTGGAACGGTCAAGTTCACGACCACCGGCTCCATCAGCACCACGACCACGGACAACAATGGCATGATTGGCGGCTGGGCCGCAATTGACAACGGCAACAGCACTTACAGTTGGGCGCACAGCGGCGCCAGTGGTGTCAACAACATCACGGCGGCGACAACTTCGACGCTGGGAACAAGCTTTTCGGGCAATCACAGCACGGCGAACTGGCTTAACTCGGATGGCAATACCACGCTCACTGCCGCCACCACGGTGAATTCCTTTATTTCGGCGAGTGATGTAACCATTTCGGGTCTTTTGACGATTGGCAGCGGTGGCGTGATTTTTGGCAACAATGGCAGCAAGTGGATTAAGAACGGGACCAGTGGACAGATTGCGTCGGGCTTGGCGAGCGGTGAATTGTTCGTATACACCCCCAATACCGGTTCGTGGGACATGGAACTTCAGGTTCCGATTGTGAATAACGGTTCGACGCCTGGCATCCTGGTGAAAGATGGTTCTGGGCTGCTACATTTGATTCCGAACGCCACCTACAGCGGCGGCACGGTTATCAATAATGGCGCACTGTTCGTTCAAGGAAGTGGAGGGCATATCACTGGAAGCGAGCTTGGAACGGGCACCGTAACCATCAGTGGCGGCACCTTGGATTTCTCGGACAGTGGTTCAGCCAATGTGATCAACTACGCGCAAAGTTTTGTGCTCAACGGCGGAACGATTTCCAGCGAGGACGGCATGCCCCATCTGGCCACCGGCGCCGGCGCCACGATCACCGTGAACGGGCCGACCACGTTGCAACGCCTATGGGGGCACGTCACCCAAAAGTATCTGGCGTTGGATGGCATTCTCCAAGGTTCCGGAACCTTGACCTTGCAGAACGAATCTACCCCCTATGATGGTTCTTCCATTTGGATCAACAATGCCGGTAATACCTTCAGCGGCACGGTCACGGTCAATGCGAACACCTACAATGGTTCAGCAATGGTGATGGGAGCAAATAGCGCATTGCAGTATGCGACGGTGAATCTTCAGGGAACCCCTAATGGCAATGACACCACCACTGGAACCGCAAAGGTGCTATACGGGGTCAACTTCAAGTCTGGAGTCACCGCGCCAGTGCTGGGCGCGCTGACTGGAACGGGCAATTTTTGGCTGCAAGACCTGTCGAGCAACTCGGTGGCTTTGACGGTCGGCGGCAACAACAGTTCCCAGACCTTTTCCGGCGTTTTGAGCGGATCGGGAAGCCTCGCCAAGTCCGGCACGGGCACATTGACGCTCTCCGGTGCGAACACCTACACGGGCAACACCACCATCAGCGGTGGCACGCTGGCGTTGACCGGCGGCTTCTTGAATTCATCGAACATCACCGTGGGGCGTGGCGCGACGCTCGACGTTTCCGCATTGGGTTCGGTCACGCTGGGCGGCAGCCAGGCTCTTTATGGCGGCGGCACGAACGGCGGCTCGATCAACACCAGTTCCGGCACCAAGATTTATGCCGGCACCGATGGCGGCTACGGCACCAATGTCTTCAATAACGACCTGACACTGGCTTCCGGCGCGCTGACTTATATGGATGTGGGCACGACGGTGGGCGGTTCCAACGACCTTATTACCGTGGCGGGCACGCTGACCCTCAACAACAACATTCTGCACCTCAAGGCTCCGAGCACCTCGGCCAATTTGGCGGCGGCCGATTACACGCTGTTCACGTCGCCGAACACGATTTCCGGCAGCTTCGCGGGAATCACCTGGGACGTTCAACCGGCCAATGCGGGTCATTATTCAATTGTGACGGGCAACAACACGGTCACGCTGCATTACACTGCCTCCACCGCACCTGCCGCCATCGGTTCCGCATCACCGGCACCGGCGGTGCGTAATCAAACCGTGCTCGTCACGGTCACGGCCACCAACGGCAACTCTGGCACGGTCAATGGGGTCACCGTGGATGTCAGCCCGGTTGGCGGTTCCAGCTTGACGCTGGTGGAAGCCAGCAGCAGCGGCAGTGTCAGTGTTTGGACCAATACGGTCACCGTCACGCCGGACACGCTGGCGGGCGGCAAGACGCTGGTGGCCACGGTGACCGCTCCCTCGTCACCCAGCGCCACCGTCAACATTCCGCTGACAGTGGTCGTCGGCAACGACGTGTGGAACGGCGCTTCGCTGACGGATGACTACTTCAGCACCGCATTGAACTGGACCAATAAACTCGCGCCCGGCTACGTCGGTGACAGCCTGGAATTCGCCGGCAGCGCGCGCCTGACGCCGGACATGAATCACGATTACACTGTCACCTCGGTGACCTTTGACAGCGGGGCGGTCAGCCGCACCATCGGCAGCACCACCGCCAGCACGCTGATGCTCTCCGGCAGCGGAAGCCTGGTCAACAATTCCGCCAATCCGCAAACCTTGAACGTGCCCCTTGCGGATTTCGGCGGCGGACTCACCAAGACCGGCAACGGTCTGCTCACCCTAGCTGCGGTCAACCTCTACGGCGGCCAAACCGTGGTGAACGCCGGAACGCTCTCGGTTTCCGGGTCGGTGTCCGGCGCTGACATGACCGTGGCCGGCCAGACCGGCAACGCGGCTTTGAGCGTTTCCGGTTCATTGGGCGGTGGCACGAACAACATGGTCGTTGGTGCCGTCACCAACGCGGTTGGCGCGTTGTGGCAAACCGGTGGCACGATCTCCTTGGGCACCGGCACCGCCTTCTTCGGCCATTTGCCCGGCGGTTACGGCTACGGCCGGATTGACAGCGGCACGCTCAACCTGGCCGAACTGCAACTCGGCACTTGGGGTTCCTCGGGCGGCAACGGCGGCAATGCGCTCTTTGAAGTCAATGGCGGCACCGTGACCGACAGCGGCTGGTTGCCGATGGCGCGCGGCGGCGCGGCTCAAACCGGCGTGCTCAACATTTTCAGCGGCTCGCTCAGTTTCGCTGGCGGCGGGCTTGTCTGCAACTGGGGTTCGGGACAGACCTCCATCATCAACATCATGGGCGGCAGCCTGGCCACCACGGCCAACAATGAAATCGGCTTCCTGAATGGAACCGGCATCGTCAACCTGCTGGGTGGTGTGGCCACGGTCAGCGCCATCAACGGCGCGTGGGGTTCACCGAGAGGCCAAGTCAGCTTCAACGGCGGAACGCTCCAAGCCAGCGGGAACAACGGCAACTTCCTCGCTGTGACGACAGCCAACATCTACGGTGGCGGCGCGACCATTGATAACAACGGCAACGCCATCACCAACGCCCAGCCGCTGCTCGCGCCTGCGGGCAACGGCATCCACAGCGCCAGCGTCACCAGCGGCGGCGCGGGCTACATCGCCCCGCCCATCATCACCATCACCAACGCAACGGGTGACACCACCGGCATTGGCGCAACCGCCATTGCCCAGATCAATCCGCTGACGGGTGTCGTCACCAACGTCATCGTCACTTGTCCCGGCGTGAACTACACGGCCACGCCTGTCTTTGTGGTCAGCGGCGGCGGCGCGACGACACCGGCGGTCATCACCGGCGCGACGCCGACGGCCAGCACCAGCGGCGGGCTGACCTCGATTGGCCTCGGCACGCTGACGCTCTCCGGCGCGAACACCTACACCGGCAACACGACCATCAGCAACGGCACGTTGGCGCTCGCCACCGGTGGTTCGATCAGCTCGACCAACATCATCGTGACCTCGGGCGCGTATTTTGACGTGTCGGCGTTGGCCAGTTACACCTTGAACAGCGGCCAGAACCTGGAAGGCAGCGGCCAAGTCAATGTCGCGCAGAATGGCTTGGTGGCCGCCGCGTCCGGTTCCGGCATTTATCCTGGCACCGATGGCACGATCGGCAGTTTGACCATCAACGGCGGCCTCACTTTGAGCAGCGGCGCGACGGCCAACTTTGATCTCGACACCACTTACAATGGCGCGAACGACCAGATTGCCGTTTCCGGCACCTTGACGCTGAACGGCAATGCGATCCATATCAAAGCGCCGAGCAGT
Source organism: Limisphaerales bacterium (assembly GCA_003151855.1). Lineage (GTDB taxonomy): Bacteria > Verrucomicrobiota > Verrucomicrobiia > Limisphaerales > UBA11358 > UBA11358. The sequence continues at coordinate 5,289 of PLYV01000307.1, forward strand.
CTGGACAACAGCGGCAACGATTATGTGCTGATCACCGCCAGCAGCATTTCCGGCAGCTTCAGCAGCACGCCGGTGTGGGATGTGCGGCCGGCCAATGCGGCCAATTTCACCGTTCTGACCAGCGGCAGCCAGGTCACGCTGCATTATTCATCGTTCACCGCGCCCACGGGCAGCGGTTTCGCCACCCCGTCACCGGCGGTGCATAATCAAAACGTGTTGATCACGGTCACGGTGACCAACGGCAGCGGCACGGTGGATCCGAACACCGGCGTGGTTTTGAACGCCGGCACGCTGGACGGGTCGTTGTCATCAGTGCCCTTGGTGCTGTCCAGAACGATCTCCAGCACGGTTCATGTCTTCACCAACACCATCACCGTCCCGACGTCGCCGGTGCTCGGCAGCTACACCTTGACGGCGACGATCACCGACAGCAACGGCCAGATTGGCACGGCCAACATTGCGCTGACGGTGGTTCCCGCCAACAATGTCTGGAACGGCCTGGCGACTGACGACAATTGGAGCAGCATCCTCAATTGGACCAACCAAACTGCGCCCAATATTGCCGGAGACAATGTGGTGTTTGCCGGCACCGTGCGGTTGACGCCGAACATGGAGAACAATTACAGCGTGGGCGGCCTGACCTTTGACACCAGCGCCGGCAGCTTCGTCATCGCCAGCGCCACGGCCAGCAGCCTGACTTTGAATGGCGGTGTGACCAACAATTCAACCCACGCGCAGGTGCTGAATGTGCCGGTGGTTCTTGGCGGGGCGGCGACCCTTGCGGCTGGTTCGGCTGGCTTGGTCTTGGAACAGCCCGTGAGCGGTTCCGGCGCGCTGACGACGGCCGGATCTGGCACCACCACTTTGCTAGGCGTGAATACCTACACCGGCAACACCACCATCGCCGGGGGCAGCCTGCTCATCGGCGGCCAGTTGAACAGCGGCACTTATGCCGGAATCATCACCAATGCCGGCACCCTCAACTACAACAGTTCGTCCAACCAGGTTCTTTCCGGTGACATCTCCGGCACGGGCGGAATTACGGTCAACGCGACGAACGGAGGCGTGCTGACCTTGGGTTCGGGAGCGACTTCCCCGATGACCTACACCGGACCGACCATCGTTGACGGCGGCGAACTGCAACTGAACTTCGCGAATGCCGGCAACTCCTACGGTATCGCTGCCAGCAGCGGCCTGATCATCAACAACGGCGCGTCGGTTGTCCTTATGAACGACAACAGCCTGGCTGGTGCCAACTCCGCCGTCGGCAGCGTGCCGGTGACGATCAATGCTGGTGGCGTCCTCACCGGCTCCGCCACCGTCGATGGCGGCGCGGGCGCTTCCGCGCACATCCGCGGGTTGTTGACGCTGAAGGGCGGCACGCTCGCCAACGGCGGAACCGGTGCCCAGCCGCAATGGGGAACTTGGAATTTGGATGACGTCGTCGTCGTCAACGGTGGCACCAATACCTCCACCATGAGCGCCTTGGACATGATTCCGACCCAGGCGGGCGGGACCATCTTCAGTGTCACCAACGGCGGAACCGCCAGCGGCGTTGACCTGAATGTCACGGGCACTTTGATCAACGGCACTGGCTTGCCCGATACGGGCATCATCCTCAACGGCAACGGCACCATGGTATTGTCCGGAGCCAACACCTATGCCGGGACCACCACCGTGAGCAACGGAACATTGATCGTCAACGGCTCGCTGGCGGCGGGTGCGGTGACGGTGAACGGCGGCGCGTTTGGCGGCACCGGCACGGCCAACGGCGCGGTCACGGTGAACGCCGGCGGCAAGTTGACGCCCGGCACCGCTGCGGTTGGCACGCTTACGGTGAACAACAACCTCACGCTGGCGGGCAATGTGTTGATCAAACTCAACAAGAACCTCTCGCCGGCGCCATCCAACGACGTGGTCAATGTCTCCGGCACGCTGGCCTATGGCGGCACGCTGACGGTGACGAACATCGGCTCCGCGTTGGTTGCGGGCGACAACTTCCGCGTCTTCAAAGCGGGCGGCACGGGCAGCGTGAGCGTTTCTGGCAACGCCGGCAGCGGCCTGGCGTTCAGCTTCGCGGACGGCGTGGTGAGCGTGGCCAGCACCGGACCGAGCGGTCCGGGCACGATCACCAACAGCATCAGCGGAAATTCGTTGAACCTGACTTGGCCGGCAGGTCAGGGCTGGAGACTTGAGGCCCAGACCAACAATTTGTCCGCCGGTCTAAGTGCGACCGGTTGGGGAACTGTGTCGGGCACCACTGACGGCAGCTATAGCGTCACGATAGACCCGGCCAAGCCCACCGTGTTCTACCGCCTCGTTAATCCGTAAGCCGTTGGGAGCGGACTGGAGTTTTGCTGCGGCTATATGGGTGGCTTCAGCAAAGTGGGTGGCGGGGTGCCGGCTTGGGTTCCGGCACCCCGCTTAATTTTCTTATGGGCGCTTTTGCGTCAGCACCCGGGAAATAATTTGAAGTGACGCGTGTCAGGTTTTAACAATGAAAAAATCGTGGAAAAATTATTGGGGAAAGTCGGCTGCGTGGAACACCGGATTCGAATCTGAAATAATGTTGGATGCCGGGCATGAACCTCAATGATCAGCCAGAAATTTCCGACCGAGAAGCGCAACATCTGCGTCACTCCAGCCAGCCGCTTGAAACCAGCAGGGTGCGCATTTAACTCCCGCGCGTTTGATGCTCGAAGCCGAGCTGAAATCCCTGTCCCGTGGCCTGGAGTCAACACCAAACCACGTTTAACGCTCAACCCAAGCTAACTTAATTCCGACTAAATCCTATTATGTCCATGAGTTTTTGTCCCGGTCCCGGTTCACGTTGGCCACGCCTGGTTTGCCTGTTTGGGCTTTGGCTGATGATGGCGGGCGTGTGCCTGGGCCAGGCCAGCGGCCCGTTTCCGGTGTATGGCGATGACGGGGCGCACGATCCCTCCACGATGATCAAAGACGGCACGAACTATTATGTCTTTACGACCGGTTCGGGGATTCCCAATAAATACTCGACGGATCTGCGGAACTGGAGCGCGGCCACCGCGGTTTTCCCGAGCGGGCCGCCGGCGTGGACGACCAACGACATACCCGGTTTCACCGTTTTTTTCTGGGCGCCGGACATCGCCTATTTCAATGGCCGGTATAATCTTTACTATGCGTGTGCGCAGGGGGGGGCCGACATCAATGCCGCCATCGGCTTGGTCACGTCGCCGTCGTTAAATTCACCGGTTTGGACGGATCATGGGAAAGTGGTTGAGTCGTATGTTCCGGCCACCACCAACACGGACACCATATATTACAATTGCATTGATCCCAGCATCATGGTGGACACCAACGGCTCGGTGTGGATGTCGTTCGGTTCCTTTTCAGCCGGCATTCTCATCACCCAATTGGATCCGACCACCGGCAAACGCCTCAACACCAACTCCCTGACCGCCACCCTCGTGGCCAACAACGCGCCGGGCGGCGGCTGGGGCAGCAGCGAAGAAGGTTCGTGTATTTACCAGCGTGGTAGCTATTACTATTTGTTCGTAAATTTTGGCCAATGCTGTTCCGGCATTGACAGCACTTACAACATCCGCATGGGCCGCAGCACCAGCGTCACCGGCCCGTATTACGACCAGAGTGGCGTCTGCCTGACCAACGGCGGCGGCACGATGTTGCTGGAAAGCACCGCCCGCTTCATCGGCCCCGGTCATGCGGGCATCATGAACGACAATGGCACCAACTGGTTCACGTTTCACTATTACGACGGCAATGCCAACGGCTACCCTAGGCTCGGTCTGATGCAACTCAACTGGACGGCCGATGGCTGGCCCGCGCTGACGAATGATTGGAGCGCATTCTACCCCTTCAACACCGACGCCCGCGAACATCTCGGCCTTTACAACGGCACGTTGCAAAACAACGCCGCCATCACGAATGACGCAGCGCGTGGCAATGTGCTGAGTCTGGATGGCGTCACCAATTATGTGTCGCTGCCAAATCCCGTGGCGAATTGCAGCACGCTGGCCTTCTGGGTGAAATGGAACGGCGGCGGTGCCTGGCAACGCGCCTTTGATTTCGGCGCCGACACGACCAATTACTTCTTCCTCACGCCGCGCACCGATGGCGGAAAAATGCGTTTCGCCATCACCACCAGTGGCGGTTTCGGTAATGAGCAGGTCATTGATGCGCCCGCCGCGTTGCCAACAAACCAGTGGTGTCACGTCGCCGTCACGCTCGACGGCTCGAAGGGGCTGCTTTACCTGAACGGAAACCCCGTCGGCACGAATAACGCCCTGACCATTCGGCCGTGGCAAACCATGGCGCGCAACAATTACCTGGGTAAAAGCCAGTTTGCCAGCGACCCGTATTTCAACGGCAAACTGGATTCGTTCCGCATCTTTGGCCGCGCGTTGAGCGGCGCGGAAATCAAAGATTTGGTCAGCGCGCATCCGGCGCTGGCCCACCGCTACAGTTTTACCAGCAACGTGTGGGATTCCATCGGCATGGCGCACGGCTCGCTGGCCGGCAATGCCACCATAACCAACCATGCCCTTAAGCTCACGGGTGCAGCGGGTGGTTACGTCAATTTGCCGGGGGGCCTCGTTTCGGGTTCCTCGGCGGTGTCCTTGGAATTTTGGGCGACGTTCGGCACGAATGGCAACTGGGCGCGCGTCGTGGATTTCGGCAACATCGGCTATAATGCCTACGGCACCTACGGCAACGAGAATTTTGGCTTCTGCCCGCACACTGACACCGGTGGCCAGCGAATGCAATTAGTCGCCGACACCACGACGACGACATTTGCCCTTGCTGGCACCTTCGATAATCGCAAGCTGCATGTCGTTTGCATCGTTGATCCGGCCAACAATTACGCAGCGGTTTACACGAACGGCGTGCTCGAAAATGCCACTACTGCCACCTGGCCAGCGTTTGCCTCCGTCAGTTCCGCCTGGTCGTTTATTGGCCGTTCCCTCTGGAGTGCCGATGCGTATCTGAATGCGAGCATTGACGAGTTGCGCCTTTACGACGGCCGCCTCACCCCGCAAGTAATCGCGACGGATTACCTGTTCGGCCCCGACTCGCTCAACTGGTCGCCGCCGGTGCCCACAGGTTTGGTCGCGACGGCGATTTCCACCAACCAGATCAACCTTGTCTGGAACGCTGTTACCAATGCGGCCAGTTACAATGTCAAACGCTCGACGACGAATGGTGGAACTTACACCGTCATCGCCACCGGTGTCACCGCAACCAATTACAATGACACCGGCCTGGCTGGCGCCACCACTTACTACTATGTGGTCAGCGCGGTCGTTTCCGGCTTCGAAACCCCGGACAGCACGCAAGCCTTGGCAACCACCCTCTCGCCTTTCGTCTATTCCTGGGGCAGCCCGGTTTCCTTCGCCGGCCTGAATGCCGGCCAAATCCTGACCAACTTCCCGGGAACGAAAGTTGTCGCGGCGCTGTTCGCGCAAAACGGCGGCAGTTCGATCACCGTCACGCTCGGCGGCTCGTCCATCGTGTTCGCGCCGGCCAACACCTCGTGGGCCGGCCTGGCGGGCGGCAGCGGTTACACCACCGGCGCCAACACCAACTCAACCGGCAACGCCAATTTTGACAGTTGCCTGAACGCGTTTTATTACGACACCGGCCCGCATATCATCACGTTGAGCAACCTCGTGGTGGGGTGGCAGTATTCCGTGCAGTTGTTCGCCCTGGACGATCGCAGCTTGAGTCCCGCCGGCAGCGCCCGCACGGTGAACTGGCAGAACCCGGCAGACACCACCAACGTCTCGGCCACGTATTCCATGGCCGACAATAAATACATCGTTCTGACGTTCGTGGCCTCCAACGCGGTGCAGGTGATTCAGGAGAACCTGCTCAACTCCGGCTACGGGAACTTCAATTGCCTGGTGCTGCGCGCGGTGATGGTGCCCGGCACGGTGACGCTGGGCAACCTGAGCCAGACCTACGACGGCACGGCCAAGAGCGCAACGGCGACGACAACACCGACCAATCTGACGGTGAACATCACCTACAACGGATCAGCCAGTGCGCCGACCAACGCCGGTAGTTACACGGTGATTGGCACGATCAGTGA
>PLYV01000061.1 GCA_003151855.1 Limisphaerales bacterium
ACGGCGGCAAAATGGTGCGCGTGGAAATGGGCAAGGTCAGCTTTGACAGCGAAACCATTCCCGTCACCGGCGCGAAACGCGACGTCCTCAACGAAAAAATTTCCGTCGGCGGCCGCGAATTTACTTTCTGCGCCGCGACGATTGGCAATCCGCATTGTGTGGTGGTAGGGTTCGCGAGTTCGGAAGTGCCTGGGAGCGCCGGCGTCCCGCCGGCAAGCGTCCAGACCAAACTCGCCGCCGGGACGGCAGCGCTCCCAGAGGTAAGCGAAGCAATGGCCAAAAAGTTCGGCCCGCTGCTGGAGGTGCATCCGAATTTTCCGCGCAAGACCAACGTGCAGTTTCTGAAAGTGCTGGATCGCGCGAACATCCAGCTTGAGATTTGGGAGCGCGGCGCGGGCTACACGCTCGCCAGCGGCAGCAGCAGCAGCGCCTCGGCAGCGGTCGCGCACAAGCTCGGCCTCGTAGATAAGCACGTCACCGTGCATTGCCCCGGCGGCGACATCACCATCGAGATCCGTGACAGCTTCGACATCCTGATGACCGGCAGCGTCACGCGCGTGGCCGAGGGCGTCATCTGCCCGGAGATATTTGGCTGATGGCCGTTGAATTTCCCCCTGCCCTTTACAGGCTGTTCAGCACGTCAATCAACTGCCGCAGCCGGCCATAGCCCTTGCGGTTGAAGCCAAAGGCGATGCGCGGCAGGTCGAGGTGCTGCGTGTCCGCCCGTTCCTCCGGCGTGGGCGAAATGATCTTGATCGGTTCGCCGGTGATGATGTCGGCAAAGTCCTCGTTCATGGCCGCGAGGGCGGAGTCGCTGGGCGCGTGCCGGAGCCGGATGACAAACAATTCCTTCACGAAGCGCGTGGAATGGAAGTTCCGGTAGAACCGCGTGATGACTTTCACGGCGTCATCGGCGTTGTCGGTGATGTGATAGAGGTTGAGGTCCTCGGGCGAAATCAATTTGTCGCGCAGGAGATGTTCGCGAATGTGCTTGTCCCACGTTTTCCAAAACACGCCGCCGGGCTTGTCCACCAGCACGAGCGGCATGAGCTGGCTTTTGCCGGTCTGCATCAACGTGAGCGCCTCGTAGCCTTCATCCATCGTGCCGAACCCGCCGGGGAACAGCGCGATGGCGTCCGAGTGCCGGATGAAAATCAGTTTGCGCGTGAAGAAATAGCGGAACGTGACGAGCTTCTTGTCCTTGGCGATGACGGGATTGGCGGATTGTTCCCACGGCAGGCGGATGTTCGCGCCGAAGCTGTTCTCCGGCCCCGCGCCCTCGTGGCCGGCCTGCATGATGCCGCCGCCCGCGCCGGTGATGACCATGAAGCCGGCATCGGAAATCTTTTTGCCGAATTCGACGGCCTGGTGATATTCCGCCTTGCTCGGCGCCGTGCGCGCGGAACCAAAGATCGTCACCTTGCGCTTCTCCGCATACGGCGCGAAGAGGCGGAAGGCGTAGCGGAGTTCGCGCACCGTGGTCTGGATGACGCGGATGTCGCCGGTGTCCTGAACATCGGTGAGAAGCTTGAGGGCGTTCTCGATGATGTCGGCAACTTCGGCCTCATTCGCGCCGCCGCCCTTGGCTTTGATCAGTTCTTCAATCAGCCCGGCCAGCCTGGGGTCGGCAGGAGTCTTAACATTCTTGCTCACGGCGCGAGCATATCGCGGTGATATTTAAGAGTCTGTCAAAAAAGAGAAAGAAAAACGCGGCTGGCACGGACAAGTTTGAAACCGTCGGTTATTTCCTGCCATTTTAACGGTCAGCGACCGGCGGCTATTGCCTGCCGTTTTCATTGTCATTTTGAACCCCCAACCAGGTCTGCCCGGCAGTAATCCCGCGGGATTTTTCGGAATGAAGTTTAATTCAAAAAGTTGAAAAAACCCGATAAACAATAGTGATTACTACTTTGATTAAGATTAAGTGATTGGAATAATATGACAAACGTAATATTGCCTTAAACTTGGATTGTCACAATCATGTGACGACCACCATGTCGCAAGATCATCGCCTGCAACAACAGCGCTTTGAGTTGAAGTATCTCGTCGCGGAATCGCAGACATCTGCGATCCGCGATTTCCTGAGCTGCCAACTCGAACTGGATGATTATGGCGTGGGCAAGCCGAACCTGTCTTATCCCGTCCACAGCTTGTATCTGGATTCGGATGGCTTGCACACGCATCAGGCGGCGGTCAACGGCACGAAAAACCGTTTCAAACTGCGGCTGCGTTATTACGACGACAAACCCGGTTCGCCGGTGTTTTTCGAGGTGAAAGGCCGCGTGGATAATTGCATTCTCAAGCGCCGCTGCGGCGTGCGGCGCGATGTCGTCGCCCCGCTGCTCAACGGCCAATGGCCCGCGCCCGAACAATTTTTCACCAACGAACCGCGCCATTTCGCCGCGCTGGAGCGTTTTCTCCTGCTGATGAACGGCATCAACGCGCGCCCCAAGGCGCACAATGCCTATTTGCGCGAGGCGTGGGTCAGCCCGCACGACAACTCGGTGCGCGTCACCTTCGACCGCAACATCCGCCTCGAGCCGCACTTCAATTTCTCCGCCGTGGTGCCGATGCGTGAGCCGGTTTTCGTTTACTCGCCGCTGGTGATTTTGGAACTGAAGTTCACCGACCGGTTTCCCAACTGGTTCAACGACCTGGTGCAGCGGTTCAACCTGATGCAATCGGCGGCGGCAAAATACTCCGGCGGCATTTTGTTGCTGGGCGAATCCAGCTTTGATGAACAAAGCATATTTAACGACGTCCCCTTTGCGCCGCCCGTGGCGGTGCCGGGCGCGGCGGAAATGATTTTGGCCGAGATGTGATATGAACAACTGGTTTGTGCAAGGCAATTACGGGACGGCGGCCACGGACGTTTCGTTGCTGCTGGTGGCGCTGCTGCTGGCGTTTGTCTGCGGCCACGTCATCGCGTGGGTTTACATGATCACGCACAGCGGGCTGTCGTATTCGCGGTCCTACGTCAACACGCTCATCCTCATGCCGGTGCTGGTGGCGCTGGTGATGCTGATCCTGGCGAACAACCTCGTGCTGGCGTTCGGTCTGATGGCGATCTTCGCGATGGTGCGCTTCCGCAGCGTGCTGCGCGACACGCTGGACACCGCGTATGTGCTGGCGGTCATCGTGCTGGGCCTGGCGTGCGGCACGCTGAAATTCAGCTCGGCCATCTGCGGTTGCGCGGCCACCGCCGCGATCATGCTGTATTTTCATACCAGCCGTTTCGGCACGCGGCACCGGTATGATTTGATTCTGAACGTCCAATGGCTGCGTTCCTCGGCGGAACTGGAGGACCTGCGGCAACTGCTGGAACGTCATGCGCGCACGACCTTTTGCGCCAGCCAGCGTTCGCACACGACGGACGCCGGCGTGGATCTGTCCTATCGCCTGCTGCTGCGCGATCCCGCCCGCAGCCACGAACTCGTGTCGGAACTCCGCGCGCTGCCCGGTGTCTCGCAGGTCACCGCGCTGCAATCCGGCGAGGAATCTGAATTATGAAATCTGCCCCGCTGCCGCCCATTCCCACGCCGTTACCGCAACGATTGCGCGACTTGCGCCTGCGCGTGCTGCCGGGCGCCATGATCGCGGCCTGCGCCATTGTCATCGCCGTGCTCTGGCACAACAACATTTCCGCGCCGCAATTCGTCGGCCAGGCCGAGCCGGTGCTGGCCAGCCTGTCATCGCACAAGCCGGGCACGGTGGCCATGCTCAATGTCGTCCGTTTCCAAAAAGTCCGCGCCGGCGACGTGCTCGGCCAGGTGCTGGTGGCCGATCCGAAAGTCGTGGAATCGTCGCTGGCCGTCATCCGCGCTGAATTGGAAAATTTGAAGGCCACCCTGTCGCCGCTCATCCAGCAACAGCGCAATGCCGTGAATTTCGCCCAGTTGCGGCTCGACTGGATGCGCGAGCGCGCCGACCTGGCCAGCGCCCGCGTGAACCTGCAACTGGCCGAGGTGGAGTTCCGCCGCGAGGAGGAATTGTTCAAGAACAAGCTCGTTTCCGAAAGCGAAAGGGACATTGCCAAGGCGAGCCGCGACGCGCAGCAGCAGCAGGTGGATGAACTGGCCAAGCTCGTTGCCGTCGGCGAAAGTGATTTTACCAACATGCAGCCCGCCGGCGCGGAACAGATGACGCACCTGACCGACGACCCGATGCATGCCGCCATCGCCGTGCAAGAAGCCAAATTAAAATTCACCGAGGCCGAGTTGGCGCCGGTGCTGCTCCGCGCGCCGATGGACGGCATCATCACCGCCGTCAATCACCGCTCGGGCGAATCCGTAAACGCCGGCGAACCGGTGGTGGCCATCGCCTCGGAAACGCCCGTGCGCATCATCGGCTATCTGCGGGCACCGAACCTCGACATCGCCAAGGTGGGCATGAAAGTCCGCGTCCGCAGCCGCAACGCCCAGCGCGAAACCGCGCTGGCGCAAATCACCGAGCTGGGCGCGCAACTAGAAACGCCGTCGCTCGCGCTGGCCACGCCGCTGAATCCCGGCGCCGACCTGGCGCTGCCGGTGGAAATCAGCGTGCCGTCCAACTTGAAAATCCGCCCAGGCGAGCTGCTGGACATCGCGCTGGTCGCTGATTGATGAAACTCATCGCGCTCCTGCTGGCTGTCGCGGTTGCGAGTGCTGCGTTGGTAGGTGGAAAGCGGCAATACCGCTCATTTGCTAGTGAATGGTATCGGCGAAAGCCGCAGCGTGACGATGGATTACGCCGGCAACATTATCATCTGAGAAAGGACTACGGCTTCATCCGGCACATCCGCTTCCTGCGGCTGACGCCGTGATTCCACCGGTGTAAAAAACGGGTTGCGGCAAAATTAGCCGCAACCCGCGTGAAAAAAGAACGGCAAGGTCGTTTAATTATTTGCTGTAGTCGGTGTATTCCGGCTTGAACATCTTGGACTTGATAAACGCCGGCAAATCCGCCGGGCGCGTCTGGTCGGTCAGCTTGCTGGCATAGGCTTCCTCGGCCACGGCCACGGCAATCTTGAGCGAGACTTCATGGATGCGCTTGAGGGACGGATAAATGCGGCCCTCGGCCAACTCTTCCTCGCGCAGCAATGAGGCGAGCGCCTTGGCGGCCGTGACAAACATGGAATCGGTGATGCGCTTCGCCCCGCTGGCCACGACGCCCAAACCAACGCCGGGAAAAATATAGGCGTTGTTGCCCTGGCCGGGAACGTGGGTCTTGCCATTCAGCGTGACCGGCGCGAACGGGCTGCCGCTTGCAAAGAGCGCGCGTCCGTCCGTCCACTTGTAAGCTTCCTCGGCGGTGCATTCGGCCTTGGAGGTCGGATTCGACAACGCGAAGATGACCGGTCGCTGGTTGTAGCTGGCCACAGCCTTGACGATTTCCTCGGTGAACGCCCGCGCCTGGCCCGACACGCCCACGAGCATGGTGGGCTTGACGGCCTTCACGGCGGACAACAGATCGGCGCACGGCGCATGGTCGTGCGCGTAATGCAATTTATGCGACACCAAGCCTTCGCGGCTCTTGACGATGAGCCCTTTGGAGTCCACGAACCAGATGCGTTTGCGCGCTTCGGCCTTGGACAAACCTTCTTCCATCAGCACGGCGACGATGTTGTCGGCAATGCCCATGCCGGCCTCGCCTGCGCCAAGGAAAAGCACGCGATGATCGCTCATCTTGCCACCGGTGACGCGCAGCGCCGAAAGCACGCCGGCGAGCGCGACGGAGCCGGTGCCCTGAATGTCGTCGTTGAACGTGCAGAGCTGGTCGCGATATTTTTCCAGCAGGCGGAAGGCGTTGCTGTTGCCAAAATCCTCAAACTGGAACAGCACCGTGGGAAACACCTTTTTGACGGCCGTCATGAATTCCTCAATGAAGGAATCGTATTCCGCGCCGCTGATGCGTTTCTGGCGCAGGCCAATGTAGAGCGGATCCTTGAGAAAGGTTTCGTTGTTCGTGCCGACGTCAATGGTGATGGGCAGGCATTGGCCCGGATTGATGCCGGCGCACGCGGTGTAAAGCGAGAGCTTGCCGATCGGGATCCCCATGCCGGAGGCGCCGAGATCACCAAGACCGAGAATGCGTTCGCCGTCGGTGGCCACAATGACCTTCACGTCACTCGTCGGCCAGTTTTTCAAAACCTTCTCGATGTTGCCACGATCTTTGAGTGACACATACATCCCGCGCGAGCGGCGGAAGATGTGGCCGAATTCCTGGCACGCCTTGCCCACGGTCGGCGTGTAAATAATGGGCATCATCTCCTCCAGATGGTTCATGACCACGCGATAAAACAGCGTTTCATTGCGGTCCTGCAAACCGGCAAGCTGGATATAGCGTTCGAGGTCGTTGGGCTTGCTGCGGAAATTGTTCATCACGCGCTGCTCCTGCTCGTCCATCGTCTGGACGTGGGGTGGCAATAGGCCGCGCAGGCCGAGCGCATCGCGCTCCGCCTCGGTGAAGGCGGTGCCTTTGTTGAAGACGGGGTTGTTGAGCCATTCGACGCCCTTGGCGGGCAGCGCACGGTTGAGGCTGGAATTCGGAGCTATGGTCGTTTTCATGAGTCGGATATGTTCAGTCGCGCCGGCACAATACATTTGACCGGCTAAATATTATTTTTACTTGAATAAGAAATAACCGGCGCCGGGAAATTTTTCTGGACGGAATTTGTCAAAACCTCCGTCTATTTTGTTTTGCGCGAACGACCGTTCCCGTCCGCCGCCAAAAAACAAAAACCCACGGTGTGAACCGTGGGTGTTGTTTTGCAAATGGAATCAGCCTTGCGGGCGGATCTTTTTCCAGATCCACGCAAACGGATCGTAAAATTCGTCCACGACGCGTTCCTTCAACGGAATGATCGCGTTATCCGTGATGGTGATGTGCTCGGGGCAGACCTTGGTGCAGCATTTGGTGATGTTGCAGAAGCCGATGCNNAGGAAGCATTCGATGCACTTGCGAAATTCCTGCACGCGGTCCACGTCTTCCTGCATCATGCGCCAGGTGCCGTCTTCGCAGTCAGGCTTGCGCGGATTGAATTTCTTGATCTTGGTTTTGACGCGGAAATTCCATGAGACATCGGTTGCGAGGTCACGGAGCAGAGGAAACGCACGCATCGGCTCGATGGTGATGGGCTTGGTGATGTCGAGCGTGTCCATGCGCGTCATGCACATGAGCTTCGGCATGCCGTTGACTTCGGCGGAGCAGGAGCCGCATTTGCCGGCCTTGCAATTCCAGCGCACGGCGAGGTCGTTGGCCTGCTGCGCCTGGATTTTGTGAACGACGTCGAGGACGACGAGTCCCTCGGTGATTTCCGTGGTGTAATCCACGAACTTGCCGCCGGTCGCGTCGCCGCGCCAGATTCGGAAGGTAACAGTCTTGTTGTTCATTTCATCTCCTCGACGATTTGTTTCAAATCTTCACGCAGCGGCGCGATCGGTTCGCGCCGCAATTTCATGGAGCCGTCCGCCGCCTTGGAGACGACGTTGTTGTATTTCGCCGCCTCGGGACTCTTGTCCGGGAAATCCTCGCGGAAATGGCCGCCGCGGCTTTCCTTGCGTTCCAGCGCGCAGAGCGTGATCGCCTCGGAAACGGTGAGCAGATGCTTGAGGTCAATCGCCGTGTGCCAGCCGGGGTTGTATTCGCAGTGGCCTTGCACGGCGACCTTCGCGGCGCGGGCCTTGAGTTTCTGGATGCCGTCGAGCGCCTCTTCCATTTCGTTTTGCAAACGGACGATGCCGACATCCTTTTGCATCATGTTTTGCAAATCGTATTGCACCTGATACGGTCCTTCGGTGGTGCCGCCGGCAGCGCGTTCAAACGGCGCGACGGCTTCCTTGTAAGCGCCTTCGATTTCGGCATCGCTGACGGAAATGTTCGGATTCGCCTTCGCGTATTTCGCCGCATATTCACCGGCGCGCTGGCCGAAGACGATGAGGTCGGAAAGCGAATTGCCACCGAGACGATTGGCACCGTGCAGGCCGGCGGCACATTCGCCCGCCGCGAACAAGCCGGGAATGTTCGTCGCCTGCGACTCGGCGTCCACGCGGATGCCGCCCATCGCGT
>PLYV01000027.1 GCA_003151855.1 Limisphaerales bacterium
CGCGATGTAGCTGTCGCCGCGCCCGCCGCCTTCCATGTCGTTCACGAAACGACCGAAGCGCACCAACCCCTGCTCCATCTGCTCGTGGCCATCATACCATTCTTTTTTGCCCGGCCCGATGTTTGCGACCCAGCAGTCGGCGAGTTTTTTCGCCGCGTTGTAAAGCCGCTTGTCCGTGCCGCCGGTGAGCGTGTAATGGTTGATGGCCGACTCGATAAAATAGCCCGCGACGTAGCCTTCGTGGTTGCCGCGCTGCGCCGGATTCCAGCGCGTCGGCCATTGCCGGCGGTCGGCCAGCGTGTAGGCCGTTTGCAGATAGCCGTCCGGCTCTTGCGCCGCGAGGATTTTCGGAATCCAATCCTCCAGCGTCGCCTTGAATTTTTCCTGCGCGGCGAGAATGTCCTGGTCGCCCTGCGCGTCCACCATCAGCGCGATGCACATGGACTCGACCGTTTGATGCACCCACGCGTTCGCAAAAACGTAGCCCTTGTGCGGGCCGTGCGCCTCGCCGCGCAACGCCTTTGCCGCCTCGACAAAATTATCAATGCCGCCGTCGCCCTGATTCGCGGGAATGTTCGTGCGGTTGATCTCGTCAATGCAGTGCGGAATCCAGTTCACGATGAGTGCCTTCGCCCTGGCGTTCCACAGCGGATTGTTGATTTTGTAAGGCTTGGTGTAAACCACGTCGAGCCGGTTGCTCGGCGGCGGCGCGACCACTTTCACCTTCAGCACGGACGATGAACTCGTTTTTTCTCCGCCCGCCATAAGCTTCAAAACGTAATCGCCCGGCTGGGAAAATGTCGCGGTCGTGACGTTCGTGTTTGCATCGGTGAAAGCCACTTCGCCCGGCCCGGAATCCTTGCTCCACGAAATTTTCGCCGCCGGGTTCGGCTTCAAAAATTTCACCGCGCCGGACAAATACGTTTTGCCATCCAGCATCACGTCACGATCCACGCCGGCGTTCACGCGCGGCGGAAAATCCGGCGACTTGCCGGAATCCAACACGCGCCATTCCAAAATGCCGGTGGAAAAGTTTTCACTGCCGTCCATCTCCAGCCGCAGCTTCGCCGTCGCAACTTCGGGGAAAGTCGTCACGTTAAACTTGTCGCCCGCAACACCGAGTCCGCTGGCATTGGTGATTTCGATAAAACCATTTCCATCCCAGAATTTCACGCGGCACGCCTTCGGCAACCGCACACCCTGATGGTCGTCCCACCAATAAACCTCAATCTGCTTCGTGCTGACCGGCTGCGACCAGTCATATTCCACCCACTGCGTGCCGGTGTTGGGCCAATTGCCGTAAGAGCCGTGCTGCTTGTCCAACGAATTGCGCGGCGTGTAGCCATCGTTCAACGCCGCCAGCGACGTGTCGCCGGAAACATAGGAACTTGCCGCCACCGCCACGGGCGCGAGGTTCAAGGCGGAACTCGTTTCCAAAGGCATTTTCAATACGCGCAAGCCGGTAAGACCGGGAACGCCCTTGGGTGGGCGCGAGGAAAATTTCACCACCACGCTTTGCTTGCCCTGCGTGAGTTCACGCGGAAGCAGGAACTCCGTCTCAAAGGAATTGCCGCCGGCCGGCGGCTGCGCCGTGATGGTTTTCCCGTCCACGAGCAGTTCAAAATCCTCGGTGCTACCGCCACGAAATGAAGCCACCAGTTCTTGCGGCAAGCCGGGAATCACCTTCACCTCGTAACTGAACCAGCCTTTCGCCTCACGCCATTTGAAACCGTAGGCATCGCCGGTCTGCGTGGCCTCGCCCTGCCACTTGTGGTCAGTTTCGGACTGCTGTTCGCCGGGGCGCACGACATCCACCACGCGCGCCTCATCAGCCATGCGCCGCGCCTCAGCGGCAGCGATGTCGGCGGATTTCAATTTCCACTCGGCTTCAGAAATCAACTGCCAATAAACCGAGTAACGCTGCCGGTGCAATTGATAAAATGGAATCAGCGTCACGTCCTGTGGCCGTCCGATGCCGTCGGTGCGGAACGTCAGCGGCTGGCCGGAAACGGGCTGAACATGCTTGAGCAAATCGTCCACCGTCGTCACCAGCATCGGCGCGGGCGGCGCAGGCAGGCGGCTGAATTCCGTCTGCGTCGTCGCCAGCGGGTTCGGCATAGAGTTGGTGCCGAGCTCGCCGGCTAGGACAATCGGCCCGTAAAGCAAGGCGATTTCGTTGGTCGTGCCGGGCAGGAATTCCGTGTGCAATTTCATCGGCAACTGGATCTCCACCGTGTCGCCGTCACGCCACTTGCGTTGCAACGTCACGTAGCTGCCGGGCGCGGAGGCAATTTTCTGCGGCTTGCCGTTCACGGAAACTTTCAGGCCGTCGGTCACCCACGCCGGATGCCGGATTTTCAGCGCGAACGTTGCCGGCTTGGCGGCTTTGATTTTCAACACCGTCGTGTCGCTCTCCGGGAATTTGGTTTCCTGCCGGACGGAGATGTTTTTCTCCGGCCAGGTCAGTTCCGACGCGATGAACAAATTCACGAACAGCGAATCCGCGTCGTGAAAATAAATCGTGTCGGCGTATTTGGCATGGTTTTCCATGCCGGTGCCGACGCAGCACCAGAAGGAATGTTCCGGCGTGGAATACGTTTTGAAATGGCCCGGCTTGAGCGACATCAAATACACGAACATCCCGGTCTCCGGGTCCTGCGATGCAAGGATGTGGTTGTAAAGACCGCGCTCGTAAAAATCCATCTTCGCCGCGTCCGGTGCCAACGCGAACAGCTCGCGCGTGAGCTTGAGCATGTTGTAGGTGTTGCAGGTCTCGCAGGTATCGGGACTCAAATGCTGCGCGAACTCGTTGGTCGGGAAAAAATGCTCGTGGTCGCTATGGCCGCCGATGACGTAGGAACGACGAAACGCGACGGAATCCCAAAACGTGTTTCCCATCGCCAAAAAACTGGAGTCGCCGGTGAATTCATATTCCCGCGTCGCGCCGATGACTTTGGGAATCTGCGTGTTCGCGTGCAGTCCGTTCAGCCGGTCTTCACCCTGCGCGAGCGGGTCGAGGATTTTGGCCTGGTTGAACGCGGCGGAAAGCTGGAGATAATTTGTGTTGCCCGTCACCTCGTAAAGGTTGGCCAAGACCTCGTTCATGCCGCCGTGCTCGGTGTCGAGCGAGGCTTGCATCTGCTGGCGCGAAATCCCGTCCACGCGGAACTTTACCCAATCGGCCATGTTCGTCAGCACGATGAGCGCCTGCTGGTTTCCGCAAAGCTGGTTTGCCTCGAGCAGGCCGGCCATGATTTTGTGGAGCGTATACCACGGTGCCCAGACCGGCTTGCGCTGCTCAACGCCGTCAATCATGGATTCGGGAAACGCGGACAGATAGCCGGTGTGAAAACCGGCCGCCGGGGAATGGCTCTGGCATTTTGCCAGTTCGCCGACGAGATAATCCACGCGCTGCTTGAATCGCGCATCGCCGGCGCTGGCATACATCAGCGACAGCGCCGACAGATAATGTCCCATGCTATGACCGCGCAACTGGCAGTCCGGCGACTCCCAGCCGCCCAGCGGTTGCGCAGTGGACGGCAGGCCAACGTTCAGCCGGAACGTGTGCAGGAGCCGGTCGGGATCGAGGCTCAACAGATATTTCTGGTCGCGCAGCATCGCGTCGCGAAACGGGCCGTCGAGCAACCGCACCTCCGCCAGCGGAAACGGTTCGGCGACGCGGGCGACTTTCATCGCCGGCGCATCCGCCAACACCGGAATGGCACAGGCAAAAACGCCAACGAGCGCGACAATAAATCTGTTGAACCCAATCGTCATATCGCCTTACTTGGTTTGCAGCCGTAGCACGGTGAATGAGTTGCCGGGAAAC
The DNA here is from genome assembly GCA_003151855.1 of Limisphaerales bacterium. GTDB lineage: Bacteria > Verrucomicrobiota > Verrucomicrobiia > Limisphaerales > UBA11358 > UBA11358. The sequence goes on from PLYV01000027.1 coordinate 3,830, forward strand.
GAACGCTTCAGGCTGGTGCCGGTGAAACTGACCGGTTCCGTCTTCGGTGAAACCTTGGTCGGCTCGGCCAGCGAATTTTCGTCCGCGCCATTTTCCGAGGTCAGCACGGTGGCCGTGCCTTGGCCGGAAAGGCTGGCCCTGGACAAATCCAGTTCCGTTTCGAGCGGCTTGGTGTCGGCATTCACCACCTTCACAATGAGGCCGCCGGTCTGCGCGTCCGTCGCCGCCGTGGCGTAAAGGCTATTGATCTTGCCGCCCGCGTCATAATTGAGGTCGTGGATGATTTCGCCATCGAGCCAGCACTTCACATGGTTGCCGCTGACCGTGACCTTGAGGTCATACCACCGACCGGTGTCAATATGTCTAGGTTTGCTGTCGAGCGTCTCGCCGGCCTCGATGCCGTCGGCCGTGTTGTTCCAGCCACCAATGTTCCACCAAGTGCGGTCTTCGCTGCTGTTGATGTGGAACAAAACCAGGAAGCCTTCGGATCCGGAAATTTTCCGCGCCTTCAGCGTGAGCGTGTAATCCGACCAGTCGCGTTTGCCGGCCAGCGCCCGGATGAATTCCTTCTCCGCCGTCTGCCGCAACACGCCATCCTGGACATTCCAATCCGCGCCGTTGCCAAACAGCTTCCAACCTTTGGTGCCCTTGCTGAAATCCGATTCATACAAAACTTTCCCGTCCGGCGCGGTGACCTTGATGTCCTTGAACTCCGCCGCCGTGTTCCAAGTGCCCACGCCAATCATGCCGCCAAGCACATCCGGTTCGGCCAGCGGTGACTCGACCGTGGTGGGCAGGGAAACGTCGCCGCGATTTTCCGCAAACATTTTTTGAACGAAGTAGCTCGGCAGGCCATACCACTTGGAACTGTCGAAGTTGATGAGGTCGGGATTCCACGCGCGATGGTTCAGGTTCACGAGCAGCGGCGCATAGCTGGCCATGACGACCATGTCGGAATTCCGTTCGAGACCGGTCATGAAGGCCGCTTCACCGATGGCACCGCGCAAATTGCCGAGGCCGCAATTTTTGGTGACCGCATATTCGCCGACGAAAACTTTCGGGCCATTGCGGTCAGCCTTGTCGTATTGACCGGCGTGGCGCATGAACCATTCCGGCGAGTCGTAAAAATGATCGTCCACGATGTCCGGCTGCTTGTCACCGAATTTATCCCAGCCGTCCGCCACAAATTTAATATAGGGATATTTCGCGCGGATGGCGTCGTAAAACAGGTTCCAATGCTCCACATAGCCGTTAAAACCGCCGTTTTCATTGCCGATTTCCAGATATTTCAAATTGAACGGCGCGGGATGGCCGGCGGCGGCACGCTGCGCGCCCCAAAGTGAATTCGTCGGGCCGTTGGCGTATTCAATCGCGTCGAGCGCGTCCTGCACCCATTGGCCCATGCGGTCCATCGGGATGGTTTCCTTGTGCGNNCCCAGCAGCCGCCGGGAAAACGCACGAAGGCCGGATGCAAATCCTTGAGCGATTCCGCGAGGTCGGTGCGCAAACCGTGATCTTTCCACGTTTTTTTCGGCATCAAGGAAACCATGTCGAGAAACAGCACGCCGTGGCCGTCGCCCGAAATTTCCAGCTTCGCCTTCGGGTCGCTGCCGGTCGCGGTCAAATCCAGCGTATAATATTTCCAGCCGCCGCCGATGCCGGAAATGTCGCCGCGCGCCAAAACTTCGCCGGTGCTGCCCAATAATTTCACCGTAAGCTTGCCGTCAAACTTTTCACCGCGCGCCGCAAGTTTCAGCGTGTAGCCGTCGCCGGAAACGAAGTTCATGCCCCAATAACCTTCATTCTGCAAAGTGAACGCGCCGTCTGCTTTCACGCGCAGCGATTTGCGGTTGAACGGATTCAGCGGGGTCGGCTGGCCATGCACGTCCGCCATGATGACCGCCGCCTCGCTTTTGCCGCCGCCGGCAGCTGCAAACTTCCAGTTCTCCGGCGTGTCGGCATCTTCGAACGAGCGATTGCGCACCAGTTCAGGATAGATGCCGCCGTCCGTGGACATATTGATGTCCTCGAAGAAAATCCCCCACAACGTCGGCGAAATCGCATGGCCGGGATGCGCCGCGTCCACGGTAATTCGCGCCGGCTGCGCGCCGGCTGAAATGGCCGACGCCAAGACGGCGGCGGCAAAATAATTCTTCAGTTTCATTTTGCGGGGAAATTTTCTTCGAGGATTGATTTTCTATTTCAGGAAACCCAGCCACTCTTCAGGCCGTAGGCGGCGTCATTCCAAGTGAGTTCCTGCTTGAACTGGCGCAGCTTCGTGTCGGCGTCAATGACGACGACTTCGAGACCGGCGATCGCGCCGAAGTCTTCGAGCATCTCGGTCGTGACCACCTGGCTGAAACCGGTGTGATGCGCGCCACCGGCGTAGATCCACGCCGCGCAGGCGTCGTCGAAATTCGGACGGCACTTCCACACGGCACGCGCCACGGGCAACTTGGGCATGTCTTCCGGCGGCGTGATGCAATCCACTTCGTTGATGAGCAGACGGAACCGGTTGCCGAAATCCATCAGCGCCGCGTTGACCGCCGCGCCGGCGGGCGCGTTGAAGACCAAGCGCGCCGGATCGGCCTTGCCACCGATGCCGAGCGGATGCACTTCGAGCGCCGCCTTGCCATCGGCGATGGACGGACAAATTTCCAGCATATGCGAGCCGAGCACCATCTTGTTGCCGCATTGCAGATGATAAGTGTAATCCTCCATGAAGGACGCGCCGCCGAGACCGGTGGCCATGACCTTCATCGCGCGGACGAGCGCCGCCGTCTTCCAATCGCCTTCGCCGGCAAAACCGAAACCGGCCGCCATCATGCGCTGCGAACCGATGCCGGGCAATTGCGCCAGGCCGTGCAAATCTTCAAATGTGTCGGTGTAGCCTTTGAAGCCGCCGGCGGTGAGAAATTGCTTGATGCCTCGCTCAATCCGCGCCGCCTCGCGAACGGACTTATGGCGCTTGCCGCCTTTCTTCAAATCAGCCGCGATGGTGTAAGTGGCTTCGTATTCTTTGATGAGCGCGTCCACTTCTTTTTCCGTGACCGCGTTCACGACTTTCACCAAGTCACCGACGCCATAGGTGTTGACGGAGTAACCAAACTTCATCTGCGCGGCGACCTTGTCGCCTTCGGTCACGGCCACTTCGCGCATGTTGTCGCCGAAGCGGATGAACTTCGCGCCCTGCCAATCGGCCCACGCGGCGGCGGCACGCGTCCACGCACCGATCTTTTCCTGCGTGGCGGCTTCTTGCCAGAAACCAACGACGACCTTCCGGTTCAAACGCATCCGGCTCATGATGAAACCATGCTCGCGGTCACCGTGCGCAGCCTGATTCATGTTCATGAAATCCATGTCAATCGTGCCCCACGGCAGATCGCGATTGTATTGCGTGTGCAAATGGCAGATCGGTTTCCGCAATTGCTTGAGGCCGTTGATCCACATCTTCGATGGCGAGAATGTGTGGCACCACGTCACGAGGCCAATGCACTTGGCGGTATTGTTCGCCTGCTGGCACAATTCCGTGATGTCATCTGGCATCGTCATCACTGGCTTGAAGACGACCTTCACCGGAATCGCCGGCGCGGCGTTGAGCGCCTTGGCGATCTCCTGCGAATGCAGCGCAACAGCCTTGAGAGTTTCGGGTCCGTAGAGATGCTGGCTGCCGGTGACAAACCAGACTTCGTATTGTTTGAGGTTGATGCTCATATAATATTAGGATTCTTTAGTATTTCGGTTTAATGGAAGCGGGCGTTGCCGCCCGCCTCCGGTTTGGTTCAGATGAATTCGTTGATGAGGTTTTCGAGATATTCCTGGCGGCCGCTGCTGCTGGCGTCGGCTTCGCCCTTCTTGAGCATGTAGGCTTCCAAGTCCTTGAAGCTGGCCTTGCCCGCCTCAATCTTCGCGCCGATGCCGGTGTCCCATGAGGCATAGCGGTTCTTCACGAACTCCGCCAAGCGTCCATCCTTACGAATGGCGGCGGCAATCTTCAGACCGCGCGCGAACGCGTCCATGCCGCCGATGTGCGCGTAGAACAGATCAATCGGCTCGAAGCTCTCGCGGCGAACCTTCGCGTCGAAGTTCACACCGCCAGTCTTGAGGCCGCCGTATTTCAAGATCGAGAGCATCGTGTAGGTCGTGAGATAAATGTTCGTCGGGAACTGGTCGGTGTCCCAGCCCAGCAACTCGTCGCCCGTGTTCGCGTCAATCGAGCCGAGCGCATTCGCCGCGCCGCAGACTTCGAGTTCGTGTTGCATCGAGTGGCCGGCGAGCGTCGCGTGGTTGGTTTCGATGTTCAGCTTGAAGTGCGGGAGCAGATCAAATTCGCGAAGGAAGTTCAGGCACGCGGCGGCATCGGAATCATACTGATGCTTGGTCGGTTCTTTCGGTTTGGGCTCAATGTAAAATTGTCCTTTGAAACCGATGGCTTTTTTGTGCGCGACAGCGAGGTGGAGAAACTTGGCGAGATGTTCCTGCTCGCGCTTCATGTCGGTGTTGAGCAGCGTCATGTAGCCTTCGCGGCCGCCCCAGAACGTGTAGCCTTCGCCGCCGAGTTCATGCGTCACTTCCATCGCCTTCTTCACCTGGCAGGCGGCAAACGCAAACACATCGGCGTTGCAGCTCGTGCTCGCGCCGTGGACAAAGCGCGGATGCGAAAACGCATTGGTCGTGCCCCAGAGCAGTTTCACGCCGGTGCGCTTCTGTTCTTCCTTCAGCACTTTCGCCACCGCGTCGAAATTCTTGTTGGTCTCCTTGAGCGTCTTGCCTTCCGGCGCCACGTCGCGGTCATGCCAGCAGTAATACGGCGCGCCGAGCTTGCTGATGAACTCAAACGCCACGCGGGCACGATTCTGGGCGTTGCTGACAGACGCGCTGCCGTCGTCCCACGGACGCTGCATGGTGCCCGCGCCAAACGGGTCGCTGCCGGTGCCGCGGAACGTGTGCCAGTAAACCACCGCGAAGCGCAGGTGGTCGCGCAGGGTTTTGCCTTCGACGATTTCGTCAGCGTTGTAGTGTTTGAACGCGAGCGGATTTTTTGATTTCGGCCCCTCGTAACAAATTTCAGTGATGTTCGGAAATGCAGATTTCATTTTATGTGTTGTTTGGAAACGGCGGTAAAACTATCAGGCTTGGTTGCGGGACGCAATTTTTTGAAGAGAAAAACTTTTGGTGTCGGAATCAGGGACGATCAGCCGGTCAATGCCCATGGCGATCAAACCCGCCGTGCGGCGACGCGGCGCGGCGACACATTCGACACGACCAAATTTCGCCCACATGGAGCCGCTCTCAATGGCTTGGGACAGATGCGCCATGACCGCCGGCGGCAGTTCGGTCAGGCTGCCGGTGACAAACACGCGCCGCAGGCCGAGGACGTTCAACGCGCCGGCGATGGCCGTGGCGGCGGCGTCCAGCGACGACGCCAGCCAGGGTTCGATGCCCTTTTCGGAAATGTGTTCGCGCAGTTGCGGCCAGGTGTTTTTTTTGCCCCGCGTGGCCGTGGAAAAACTTTCCAGCAGGCCGCGCAGCGATACAAGCGTCTCCATGCAGCCGGTCGCACCGCAACCGCACTTGCGCGAGTTGCCGAGCACCGGCGTGTGGCCGATTTCACCGCTGATGGGCAGCGGGTTCGCGAACGGCTTGCCGTCCACGATGATCGCGCCGCCGACGCCTTCGCCAAAATCCACCAGCAGAAAATCTTCGCAGTCCGGGTTGGCGAGATGATGGCCGAGGGCGAGCGCGCGTTCTTCCTGCACCAGCAGCACCGGCAGTTTCCAGACGCGCCGGACGATTTGCGCGAGGTCGGATTTTTCCGTCCAGTGCAAATTTGGAGAAAACAGGATGCGGTTCGCCTGCTCGTCCAAAACGCCGGGAACACTCACCAGCGCGCCGAGAAAATCCTCGCGGCCGATTTTTTTCGCCGCCGCCCGCAACTGGTTTTCCCAGACCCGCGCCGATTCCGATTCATTCGGCGCGAGGGAAAACTGGCACTGCCATTCGTCCACGTCGGGGATGCCGAGCGCGAGCGGCGTGACGGTGGTGGACTGCAAGCCGAGCTGGATGGCGAGCAGCCGGGACTTGGAATGATTCAGGCGCAGCTTGCGCCCGGGGCGTCCGCGCAAGCTGGTTTCCCCGACGCTGGTTTCGGCCATGTCCACCTCCTCCAGCACGTCGGCGGCAATGAGTTCATCCACGATTTTACCCGCCGTGGGCTGGCTCATGCCCAGTGACTTGGCCAGTTCCGCCCGCGAGGCGATGCCCAGTTTCTGCAACCGGCGTAACAGTGCGCGACGGTTCAACTGGCCCATGCGGGAGGGGACGTAGATCATTTAATTAAGAAAACTACGGAAGTGCTGATTGAAGTCAAGCGCGTTTGCCTGAAAACGCTCTTTGCTCGTAATCCTAATCATAATCTTAATCCTTCTTCCGGCCGGTCAACGGAAGATTACGAACAAGATTGGGATTACGATTAAGACATTCCCGGAATATATTTGCCCCGCCAGTGGAAACGTGGAATCGTCTGGCAACCAATTCATTTATTTATGCGCACAAAGCTGCTCCTTTCCCTGCTGACCGCCGCCCTGCTCGTATCCGTCGGCCTCAACGCCCAGACCAATGCCCGCCCCGCCAGCGCCATGGACCAGGAACTCCAGGCCATCGTCCAAGGCATCCAGAACAAGCTCAAGGCCGGCCAGAACACCGAGGCCGACCTCGCGGAAAACCTCGTCGCCTTCGACGCCCTGCGCGCCAAGCACGCCGGCGAGAAGACTGACGCCATCGCGCAGATCGTCTATATGGAAGCCATGCTCTACCAGCAGGTGCTCGACAACCCGGCCAAGGCCAAGGCGCTCATCGTGAAGCTCAAGACCGATTACCCCGACACCAAGCTCGGCCAGAAAGCCGATCAGATGCTGCAAATGATGGAGAAACAGGCCGAGGCCAAAAAAATCCAGGGGGCGCTCGCGCCCGGCGCGGCGTTCCCTGATTTCAGCGAAAAAGATCTGGCCGGCCACCCGCTGTCCGTTGGCGCGCTGAAAGGCAAAGTCGTGCTCGTGGATTTCTGGGCGACCTGGTGCGGGCCGTGCGTCCACGAACTCCCCAACGTCATCGCCAACTTCAATAAATTCCACGCCCAAGGCTTTGAAGTCATCGGCGTGAGCCTCGACTCCGACCGCGACAAGCTGGACGCCTTCCTCAAGAAGACGGACGGCATGGTCTGGCCGCAATACTACGACGGTGAAGGCTGGCAGAACAAACTGGCGGTGAAATACGGCGTGGAATCCATCCCCTTCACCGTGCTCATCGGGCCGGACGGCAAGATCATCGGCACCGGTTTGCGCGGCGAGGCGCTGGGAGCCGCTGTGGAAAAAGCGCTAGCCAAAAAATAATCGAAGTTTTTCATCGGGCCTCGTGGCAGCTCGCCGGGATTTATTCCGGCACCGCAACCGAGTTAATCAATTTGTCAACCGCCCCGCGCAGGGCTAATTTGTCGCCGTGCTCTCCACGCAACAGATGTCGGCGCTCAACGGCGCGAACTGTGAAGTCGCGTTCGACAACCGCACCCGCCAGCTTTACGCGACGGACGCCTCGCCCTACCAGATCGTCCCCGCCGCCGTCGCCTTTCCGCAGAACACCGCGCAGGTCGCGCACCTCATCTCGGCGGCGCTCACCTCCGGCATCGCCCTCACGCCGCGCGGCGGCGGCACCGGCCTGAGCGGCGGCGCGCTGGGCGACGGCCTCATCGTGGACTTCGCGCGGCACAACCGCGCCATCTGGGATTTTGACAAGGAGAGCCGCACCGTCCGCGTCGGCGCGGGCGTGGTGCTGGACCAGCTCAACGCGTGGCTCAAGCCGCTCGGCTTCGGCTTCGGCCCCGACGTGGCGACCAGTTCGCGCGCGACGCTCGGCGGCATGATCGCGAACAATTCCTCCGGTGCCTACACGGCCATCTACGGCACGACGGGCCGGCACGTCCGCGAAATTGAAATTGTCATGGCCGACGGCAAGATCACCCGCGTCGGCGCGCATTTGGAAACGCTGCACCGGCATCGCACCGCCGTGGAGGATCTGCTGGCGTTGAACTCGCTCATCGTCAGCGAACAATTTCCCGCCGGCCTGCTCAAGCGCTGGCCCGGCTACGGTCTCGCGGCGGCGCTCGAACAGCCCGGCAACCTCGTGCCCATCCTCTGCGGCAGCGAAGGCACGCTCGCGGGAATTTTTTCCGCGCAGCTCTCGGTCGTCCCGCTGCCGGCGGAACGCGGCGTGGGCATGTGCTTCTTCGATTCCGTCGCCGAGGCCATGCAGGCCACGCAGGAACTGCTCGCGCTGGCGCCGGCCGCCATCGAGCACATTGACCGTCCGCTGTTCGACCAGACGCGCGGCTCGCGGGAATTCCAGGCCGTGCGCGATCTGCTCGGCCTCGACACGCATCCGTGCGAGGCGATTCTGCTCGTGGAATTTTTCGACGGCGCAAAGGACAAGCTCGCACAACTGGCGAAGCTGAACCTGGGCCGCCGGCAGTTGATCTTGAAAAACCCGCGCGAGCGCGAACTCGTCTGGGCCTTGCGCAAGGCCGGTTTGTCGCTGCTCACCAGCCGCAAGGGCAACGCCAAGCCCACGACGTTCATCGAGGACACGGCGGTCGCGCCGCGCGATCTGCCCGCCTACGTCGCCGGGTTGCAGGAACTCATGCAGCGCGTCGGCGTGGAGGCGTCGTTTTACGGCCACGCGGCGGCGGGGCTGCTGCACGTCCGGCCGGTGCTCGATTTGCACAATGCGGAGGACTTGAAAAAATTCCGCCAGATCGCCGACGAGGTGGCCGCGCTGGTGACGCAATTCAAAGGCTCGCTCGCGGCGGAACACGGCGTGGGCATCGCGCGCACGGAATATTTGAGGTCGCAGGTCGGCGCGGAGCTTTACCGCATCATGCGCGAGATCAAGGCCGTCTTCGACCCCAACAATCTTTTCAATCCCGGCAAAATCATCGGCGACGGGCGTTACAAGATTGACCGCCATTTGCGCCAGGGCGCGGACAAGGCGCTCGTGCTACCGTTCGAGCCGAGGCTCGCCTTTGCCGGGCGCGACGAATCCTTCATCGCCAATCTCGAACAGTGCAACGGCTGCGGTGGCTGCATCAAATGGACGCCGACGATGTGCCCCACCTACATCGCCACCGGCGAGGAGGGAATGTCCACGCGCGGCCGAGCCAACCTCATCCGCGCCGCGCTCGAACATCGCGAAATCGCCGACCCGTTGCGCTCGGCGGAACTGGACTATGCGTTGAGCAACTGTCTCGGCTGCCGCGCGTGCGTCACCGAATGTCCCTCGAACGTGAATCTCCCGCTGCTCAAGGCCGAGCTGCTCCACGCCCGCCACCAGCACACGCACCGCAACCGCCTCGTGCGGATGGTCGGCTCGCTCGATTTTCTGGGGCGCGTCGGCTGCGCCTGGCCGGCGCTGGCGAATTTTATTTTGGAACGCAGTTCCGTGCGGCATCTGCTCGGCCGCCTGACCGGCCTTACCAACCAGCGGCCCCTGCCCGAATTCACCCGCGAACGCTTCGACCGCTGGTTCGCCAAGCATCGCAGCACCAAGCTGGCCGTGCGCGGCAGCGTCATCCTCTGGGACGACACGTTTGTCCGCTACCACGAACCGCACATCGGCAAGGCCGCCGTCGCCGTGCTCGAGGCCGCCGGCTACGGCGTCACCTTGCTCGCGAAACGGAAATGCTGCGGCCGGCCCGCGTTCAGCATGGGCGATCTGGACAAGGCGGAGAAATTTGGCCGGCACAACCTCGCGCTGCTCGCCGCCACCGCCGGCACCGCGCCCATCATTTTTCTCGAACCGTCCTGCTACTCCATGTTCGCCCAAGATTACCGCGAACTGAATCTGCCTGGTGCCGCCGACATCGCCGCGCGCTGTTTTCTCTTCGAGGATTTCATCGGCGAACTGCTGGAGCGCGAGCCGGACGCGCTGAACTTCGCGCCGCTCGACGAACGCATTGTCATCCACGCGCATTGCCATGCGAAGGCGCTGACCGATCCCAAGGCCATGCAGCGCCTCGCCAGCCACATGCCCGGCCGGAGCGCCGTGCTGCTGGACACCGGCTGTTGCGGCATGGCCGGTTCCTTCGGGATGATTGAGGACAAATACGAACTCTCCGTGAAGGTCGCCGCGCCGCTGCTGGAACAACTGAAGCAACAGCCCTACGGCACGACCACCGTGGTTTCCGGCACGAGCTGCCGGCATCAGGTGCAGCACCTCGCCACCGTCAAGACCCGCCACATGGCCGAAGTCCTCGCCGACGCGCTGCAGTGAAAGTCACGGCGAACGGACACGGTAATAGCGACTGGGAAAATTGCCGCTCTGAGGGTCGGAGAAATTGACCTCCTTGCCGGTGACGGTGTTAGTTTGCACCGGCTGCCAGTCGGCGTTGAAAAGATTTGTGCAGGCTTCCACCACGACGGTCGGGCTGCTGCTCCAAGGGATTGTGAACATAGGCGCGTTCTGTTTCACGGCATGAACGGTAACAACAGCCGGAGCCGGTGACGGCCAAAGCATGGTGGGAATCTCGGCAAGCGTCGGCTCCCAGCCGGTCGTCCCAGCCAGATAGTAGGCGGTGGCGGGACTAAAAGTGAAAGCGCTGGAATCAGCAACGGGCGCATTCCCCATAAACCAGATGCCTTGAAGTCCTAAGCAATACGCGAAGGCGTCGGCACCAATATTGGTGACACTGCTGGGAATCGTGATGTTGGTAAGACTGTAACAAGAAGAAAACGTGTCATCTTTGATGTCTGTTACCTTGTCCGGAATGTTAATGCAGGTCAGATTTCCACAATCAAAGAAGGCACTTCTGCCAATGTTAGTAACACCCGAGCCAATACGCGCACTGGAAAGATTAAACGCACCATAAAAAGCAAAATCTTCAATATCTACGACACTATCTGGAATTATTAGGTTGGTAAGCCCGTTGGCTTCAAAGAAACCACCATAGCCGATGTTGATTACTGTATTGGGAACCGAATAGTCACCAATCCTTCCACTCGGATATTCTATCAGAACAGTCTGGTCTTTGTTAAACCAAACGCCATCCATGCTGCTATAAAGCGGATTTTCTGAATCCACGGAAATTGCCTTCAGGCTTAAACACTGAACGAACACCTCGTCTCCAAAAATCGTAGCTCCCTTGCCAATCGTGGCATTGGTGGCACTGTAGCAACTGGAAAAAGCAGCGCTTCCAACATTGGCCACACTGTCGGGGATATTGATATTGAGAAGGCTGACACATTCACTAAAAGCAGCCGCTCCGATATTAGCGACGCCGCCGGGGATGTTGATGTTCTTGAGGCTTACGCATTCCATAAAGCTACTGTTGCCAATGCTGGTGATGGTCACCGGCAAGTTCACGTTGGTCAGCGCATAACACTCTATGAACATGATATCCCCGATGGCCGTCAAGCCATTTGAAACCACCACATTGTTCAGCCCGCGACACCTATAAAAGGCACCTGTTCCAAAATTGGTGACGTTTCCAGATATAATCGCATTGGTAAGCGAGTCGCAGTTTGAAAAAACCCAATATCCAACACTGGACATGTTGGGCGGAATCACGACCTTCCTCAAATTGCCGCAGCCAAAAAAAACCAAGTTGCCAAAATATTTCAGGGTGTTTGGAAAATTGATGCTTTTGAGACTGTTGTCATTTTCGAATGCCTCATCACCAATGCTGAAAAGACCATCGGTAAAAACCACATTGGTCAAAATTATGCAGCCAGCAACCGCCATGAATCCGACATTCCTTACGCTCTTAGGGATTTTGAGACTGGTTAAATGTTGGTTACCGCAAAAGGCATAGTCGTCAACATTGGTGACTCCATTCGGAACCACGTAGTGGCTTCCCGGCTTGCCCAGCGGATAGACCAGCAAGTTCTTTTTATTACGATCAAACAAAACCCCGTCGATGCTGGAAAAAGTCTAGCTGCCCGGCAGCACATTAATCGCGTTCAAAGAATCATCGCCAAGGAAAGCCATGGAACTGATGGATTTGATGTTGGCGGGAATGAAGACACTTGTGGGCTTGCCGGCAGAATTCTGAAAAATTTGGCCACCGATTGCGTTCACCCATAGACGGTTGATTGTGATGGGGAATACAACGGCTTTGCTTTTGCCTGTATAGCCCGTGATGGTGACGCTGCCGTTGTTGACGACGTAGTCAAATTGCGCCTGCGCCGCACCGGCGATGGTGAGCAGCCCAAGGATCAGCATTAGTTTCCTCATAAGTTTTTCCCGCCCGTATCTTTTCATTTAAATTGCCAAAATCAATTCCGTTTTGTTGCCACCCGCAGGTTTAAGGACGCATGCGGGCGTAGTCAATTCAGCGGTCGTCGCCCGATTTGGAGTGCGGCGACGCGTCGCCGCTTTGGAATTAGGAGACATGTCTCCCAGTCGGAAAGCGCGGTCATGCCCACGCACTCCATATTTTACCGCCACGTTTTGCTAGTCCATTTCCGCCGGTGAAAGCCCGACACCCACAATGCCGCACGCCTGGATGACGTTCCGCCCCAGCCGATTCAAAATATTATGAACCCGCACACTGAAACCGATCCGCATTCCATGAATACGGCTGCTTTTGGTGGATGACGACAAAATTGCACTGACCCGGCTGGGCGCGATGTGCCGCAACGCGGGTTACCAAGTCAGCTACGCCAGCAACGGGAATGAGGTGTTGCGAGTTCATCAGGAAAGCCCCGCCGATGTCATCGTCACAGAACTGCTGCTGCCAGAAATGGACGGCATCGAATTGCTGATGGCTTTGCGCGGCCAGCCGGCGAAGACCAAAATCATCGTTATGGCGGACGGCGGACATTTTGCCACCGAGCATTGTCTGCGCGTCGCCAGACAACTGGGGACCAGCCACGTCCTCACCAAACCGTTCGAGCCGGAACAATTGCTGACCGCAGTGCGTTCGGTGCTGGAAAAAAATTAACAAACAAAAAAGCCGCCCGGATTTCTCCGGGCGGCTTTGAATTGGGTTCGGCTCAATGGCCGACACGCTAGTGACTATTTCTTCTTCGCAACGGTCTTCGCCTTGCGTTTCTCTTCGATGGCGGCCTGTGCGGCGGCGAGACGCGCCACTGGCACGCGGAACGGCGAGCAGCTCACGTAGGTCAATCCGGTGCGATGGCAGAACTTTACGGAATCGGGGTCGCCGCCGTGTTCGCCGCAGATGCCGAGCTTGATG
>PLYV01000039.1 GCA_003151855.1 Limisphaerales bacterium
CGGGATAATAAACATCGCCCGCGTTTAAAACGCCCTTGGCGAGATATTCCAGATTCACCTGATGCACGATGCCGATGCCCGGCGGCACGACCTTGAACGTGTCGAACGCCTGCATGCCCCACTTGAGAAATTGGTAGCGCTCACGATTGCGCGTGAATTCCAAATCCAAATTGCGCGACATGGAGTCAGCGGCACCGGCAAAGTCCACCTGCACGGAATGGTCAACGACCAAATCCACTGGCACGAGCGGCTCGATGATTTTCGGATTCTTGCCGATCTTCGCCACGGCCGTGCGCATCGCCGCCAAGTCCACGAGCAACGGCACACCGGTAAAATCTTGCAGCACGATGCGCGCGACCACGAACGGGATTTCCGCCGTGCGCGTCTCGGTCGCCTGCCAGTTGGCGAGTTCCTTGACGTTCGCTTCGCTGACCTTTTTGCCGTCGCAGTTGCGCAGGACGGATTCGAGGACGAGGCGGATGGACACCGGCAGTTTTGAAATCGGGCCGACGCCAGCTTTTTCCAGCGCGGGCAGCGAGTAGAAGTTTCCAGGTTTGCCGTTGCCGAGTTCAAAATTCTGCAACGTGCCGAACAAATTGTGTGATGCGCTCATTTAATTTTAATGATTAAAAAATAATCACAAGAAAATGAAGATTGCGCGCCCCGCTGTCAAGCGAAGCGCGGAGCAATTTGCCGATGGTCAGTTCGCAGCAATCCCGGTGTGGAGCAGTTCGACGATGCGTTTTTCGAGCCGGTTCAAGTCGAGCGGCTTGGTGAAGAAATCCTCGGCGTGCATGGTGGCGGTGCGTTTGGTCACATCGCTGGTGAGCGCGCTCATGAAGATGATGGGGATTTTTTTGGTGCCCGGCTGGCGCTTCAAAATTTCGCAGACGGACAGGCCGTCCAAGTCCGGCAACAAAATGTCGAGCAGGATCAAATCGGGTTTGTGTTGCCGCGCCTGGCTTAAGGCATGAACGCCATCGGCCGCCACCAGAAATTCACAGCCCAGATTGGCGAGACGAAATTTCACCAGCTCGATGAAGTCGCCCTCGTCGTCCACAATCAAAATACGCGGCACCATGTTCATAATCTAGCCTGCCTAGCGCCAAACGCAAAGACGGGCGGGTTAAAACCAGGTGACGAATGGGAAACAAAAATAGGGCGCGCCGGCGGCGGCGCGCCCTTGAAAAACAGGTGAAACGACTTACTTCAGCTTCGCGAGCGCGGTTTTGACCGCATCGAAGTTCGGCAGATCTTTCGGCGTCGGCGTCTGTTCGCTGTATTGCACCACGCCGTTCTTATCAATCACGAACGCTGCGCGCGCGGACGTGTCGCCCACGCCGGCGAGCATCGGGAACACCACGTCGTAGGCCTTGGTCACGGTCTTGTTCAAATCGCTGGCGAGCGTGATGCCGATCTTTTCCTTCGCGGCCCACGCGGCCTGCGCAAACGGGCTGTCCACGCTGATGGCGATGACCTCCGCGCCGAGGCTCTTGTATTCGTCCAAGCCGCCGGTCATGCTGCACATTTCCGCGGTGCAGACGCCGGTGAAGGCGAGCGGGAAGAACAGCAGCACGGTGTTCTGCTTGCCGAAGTTGTTGCTCAACTTGATGTCCGCATCCACGGGGGACTTGGATTTGAGCGTGAAATCAGGGGCCTTGGAGCCGACGGGAATTGCCATATGTTTTCTCTTTGGTTTTGGTTTGGTGGTTGAAACGAACTGGCGTGATTTTGGAAATTCGACTTGCCGGTGTCAATCAATTTAGAATTAATCTAATTTCAAATCAGAGCGCCGCCAGCACTTCCGCCGCGTGTTCCTCCGGCTTCACCAGCGGCCAGATTTTCTTGATCCGGCCGTCCGTCCCGACGAGGAATGTCACGCGATAAACGCCGAGATATTTCCGGCCCATGAAACTTTTCTCGCCCCACACGCCGTAGGCTTCGACGATTTTCTTGTCCTCATCCGCCAGCAGCGTGAACGGCAGCTTGAATTTCTCCACGAACTTATCGTGCGACTTCACAGAATCCGGGTTGACACCAAAGACGACCGCGCCCTTTTTCTTGAACTGGGCGAACTCGTCGCGGAAAGCACAGGCTTCCTTCGTGCAACCCGGCGTGTCGTCGCGCGGATAAAAGTAGAGGATGACGTTCTGCCCCAGATAATCGGCGAGGGAGATTTTGCCACCGCCGCTGGTCGCCACGGAAAATTTCGGGGCGACATCGCCCTCCTTCAGTTTTAATTGGATTTCTTTTGCCATAATTTATTGGCCACAGATTTGCACAGATGAAACACAGATAAAGAACAAAACATCTTCATGTTGTTTTCCCAAATTTGTGTTTCATTTGTGTCCATCTGTGGCTCCAGTTTTTGCGGAACTGGCCGGATGCGCGCCGAGCTGTTTCATGAAATCCCAAACGTAAAGCAGGCCCGACGCGCCGGTGAACAATCCCGCGCCGAGACTGATAATTTGCAGCCACGCGACCTGGCCATCCGCCCACTTGAGGAGAATCCATAGCACCAGGACCATTTGCAGCACCGTCGCGATTTTGCCGGTGAGGCGCGGGCGCACCGTGACTTTGCCCACGGTGAAACGGACGACGATGACGCCAAGGCAGATCAACAGATCGCGCCCGATGATCGTGCCGGTGAGCCAGAGCGGAATCACCGCCAGCCGCGGCGCATGGTCGAAGCTCAACACCACGATGCTGGAGACCAGCAGCAATTTGTCCGCGATCGGGTCCAGCACCGTGCCGAGTTCGCTACACTGGTGGTAATGCCGCGCGATGTAACCATCCACGCCGTCGAGAACCGCTGCCACGGCGAACGTAAGGATCGCCAGCAGCCGGTGCAGTTCATTGCCGGTCTTGACGAAATAAAGAATTTCAACGACGAAGAACGGAATCAGGAGAATCCGCAGAATGGTGATCTTGTTCGCCGTCGTCATAACGGAATAATGATTAACGCAAAGCCGCAAAGGCGCAAAGAATCAATTCTCCTGCGCCTTTGCAACTTTGCGACTTTGCGTTAAATCTTTCCGGTAAATAAACCACCAGAACCAAACCGTTCCCAATGCACCGCAAATCGCCGCGCCGATAAAATTCGCCCGTGGGCTGATATACCACAGCCATGCGCCGAGAAACGAGCCGCTCGTCACGGTGCAGTCGCGGATGAGATAATATGCGCCGTAAGTCCGCGCGCGGAGTTCCGGCACCGCCTCGNNCCAGCGCCAGCCATTTGAAATCGTGTGCGAACAGCAGCGTCACCGGAAACAGCGTGAAGAAAACAAACGTGATGAGCACGAACGGCCGGCGTCCGTATTTGTCCGCGAGATGCGCGACGGGAATGTAGCAGAACATTGCCGTGACCATTTCAAAGGTCACAAGATAACTGTATCGTTGCGCCGTCAGGCCGCCAAAATCCATCGCCCACAAAATGATGAACGCATACGGAATCCGTTCACAGAAGCGGATGAGGATGTCGCTGACGAGCAGTTCGCGCAGCGCCGGCGTGAAAGTGCGGACGACGCCGAGAAAGGAAATTTGTGTCCCCGCATTTGTATTTTGCGCCACGGCAGCTTTGCCGTCTGGCTCAAACATGAACCATTGAAACGCCGCCGTCAGCAGACTCATGCCGATGCACAGCAACAACGCGTAACGCACGCCGTCCGTCCAGCCGAAGCGCGTGAGCAGCCAGCCGCCGAGCAGCGGGCCGAGCATCATTGGCACGCGGCGGATCATGGATTGCACGCCGACGCCCATCGTGTGCCGGTGGCTTTGCAGCGACGTGGCGATGACGGAAAGTGTCGCCGGCAGCGACAGCGCGCTCCACGCGAGAAATAAAAACGAGCCGAGCAGCAGCGCGAGCCAGCTTTGCCAGACCAAAACCAAAATATAGCCGGCGATGGAAATCCCGCTGAACAGCAGCAGCGATTTTCTTTGTCCCCAATGATCCGTCAGCCAGCCGCCGGGATAGGCATACACCGCGCCAAGCCAGGTTTGCAGCGCGTCGAACAGGCCGATGACCAAGATGATTTGGGCCGCCGGGAGGAGGCCGTGCGCCAGCACCTCGATGTATTTGGGTGCGAAGCCAAGCCAGAGTTTTTCGCCGGTGCCCGCCAGCACGAGCGCGACGAGCAGCAGCGAGGTATTCCGCCGCAGCGCGAGAAATTCAGAAATCTTTTGCCAGCCGTTCACGCCGTCATCTTATCCGCCAGCACCGCAGAAAGGGAAATGAGAAAATTTTGGAATGATGACATTTAGCGGGACTGTTGCTATAATTTCACCAATGAGTGCACACACAAATACACCGCAAGTTGGTATTTTAATGGGCAGCGATTCGGACTGGCCGACCATGAAGGCCGCCGCCGAGGCGTTGAAAGAATTCGGCATCGGTTCCGAGGCGAAAGTCATCTCCGCCCACCGCGACCCGCATGGCTTGGAAGAATATGTTTCCGGCGCACCGGCGCGCGGCATCAAGGCGTTCATCTGCGGCGCGGGCGGCGCGGCGCACCTCGCGGGCGTCACGGCGGCGTTCACCACGTTGCCGGTCATCGGCGTGCCGATTCTCGGCAAATCCACGGATGGTTTTGATTCACTGCTCTCGATGGTGCAGATGCCGCCGGGCGTTCCGGTGGCCACGGTCGCCATCAACGGCGCGCGCAACGCCGGCATTCTCGCCGCGCAAATCCTCGCCACCGGCGACGCGCGGTTGCAGGAGGAGTTGAAAAAATTCAAAGTGAAGCTGATGGAAGAATCCCGCGCGAAGAACAAGACGCTTTTGCAGCCAACCGCCAGCGGTCAGTAGTCAGTAGCAAAGCATTGAACGATCCCACTACTGACCACGAACTGCTGACTACTCACTAAAATGCAACGGCTCATCGAAGGCGTCCACAAGTTCCGCACCGACGAGTTCGGCAATTACCGGAAGCTGTTCCGCAAGCTGTCGCAGGAAGGACAGAACCCGCACACGCTGTTCATCACCTGCTCGGATTCGCGCGTGCTGGCGGAACTCATCACCCAGAGCCAGCCGGGCGATTTGTTCGTCGTCAAAAACGTCGGCAACATCGTGCCGCCCGCGAATGTGCGCGGCGACACGAATTCCACCGCCGCCGCCATCGAGTTTGCCGTGGAAACGCTGCGCGTCAGCGACATCGTCATCTGCGGTCATTCGCAGTGCGGCGCCATCACGGCGATGCTGGACAAAAAACCGGTGAGCGCGTCCACGCCGCATTTGCGCGACTGGCTGAATCTCGCGTCGCCGGTGCTGGAAACGATCAAAAAGGACTACGCGCATCTTCCCGAAGGCGCGGCGAAGGAAACCGCCGCCGCCGAGGAAAATGTCCTGTTCGGCCTCGACAATTTGCACAGTTATCCCTGCGTGCAGGAACGGCTGATGGATGGTTCGCTGCGGCTGCACGGCTGGTTTTTCAAGATCGCCACGGCGGAGTTGTTCGCCTTCGACCCGGACACGCGGCAATTTTCGCCGCTCGTGCGCGAATAGCCGTTGTCCCCGGCAATTTTTTAAAAAATGAGACAGTCATTGTCTTGAAATTCAAACGCTTCGGTATTCTTGTCTTGTAAATACGACGATTTGTGCCTCCTCCTCCCGCTGTTCATCGTCAGTTTTTTTACATGGTTTTTCTACGTTTTACCGGCTTTTTTTCGGGGAAATTCCCGGCGGGGTAAAAAATATTTACAAGTTGGTTCGGGAGTTGCTTGGGCAGAAGCTCCGTTCGCCGGGATGGCGGGCGGAACAATCAGAAGCATTCAGAAGTAAAAATGAAACCTTTGACAACAGCCTGGAAACGGGTTGCGGCCGGACTCGTCTGTTTGGTGATGAGCCAAAACTTATTGATGGCCGCCGCCACGCAACTTTCTTTCTCCGCCCAGCCACCGAACACGGTGGTCGGCGCCGGCATCACCAACGTCGTGGTGCAGCTTAAGGACAAGGCCGGCACCAACGCCGCGCAGTCCGGCGTCGTGGTGTCACTCGCCCTGAACAAGGGCGGGGGACTCGCCGGCGTCACCAACGCGACGACCGATGCCACGGGCCGGGCGGCCTTCGCCAATCTGAAAATCTTGCAGGCGGCCAGCGGCATCAGCCTCGTGGCCAGCGCCACCGGATTGAAAAGTGCCAGCAGCAGCGCGTTCAACATCGGCAAAGGCGGCACGGTCACGACGCTCACGGCGTCCACCAACGCCTTGATTTACGGGCAAAATATCACGTTCGCCGCCACGGTCATGGCGGCGGTTCCCGCCAGCGGTCCGGCCACCGGACTGGTCTCCTTCAAGGATGGCGCGACGATTTTGGGAACGGCGGCGGTGGACGCGTCGGGCATCGCGACGTTCAGCACGAATCGGATTTCTGCCGCGACGACCAACCGCACTATCACCGCCGTGTATGCCGGCGACAGTAATTTTTCCACGAGCACCTCAAGCAACCTTTCGCTCATCACCGGCAAACTCGCCTTGACCGTGGCGGGCGCGGTGGCGAACAACAAAATTTACGATGGCGGCACGAATGCCACTTTGATTTTCAGCAACGCCACGCTCGCCACGGTTTTGAGCGGCGACACGGTGACGTTGAACAGCGCGGCGGCCAAGGGCGCGTTCGCCAGCAAAACCGCCGGCACCGGCAAAACCGTGACCATCACCGGCCTGGCATTGGCGGGCGCGAGCGCGGGAAATTATTCCGTCACGGCCCCGACCGCGACGGCCAACATCACGGCGCGCAGCCTCGTCATCACCGCGAAGGGCGTGAATAAAATCTACGATGGCACGGCCAGTGCCACCGTCACGCTGGCGGACAACCGCGTCGCCGGCGACAGCTTCACCAACAGCTATGCCGGCGCGGCCTTCGCCGGCAAGAATGTCGGCTCCGCGATTTTAATCAATGTTTCTGGCCTTGCCAGCGGCGGCGCGGACGCGGGCAACTATGCATTGAGCAATTTAACGGCGACGGCGAGTGCGAACATCACGCCGGCCACGCTCACGGTTTCCGGCCTCAGCGCCGGCAACAAAGTTTACGACGCCACCACTGCCACCACGCTGAATTTTACGAACGCGACGCTCGCCACCATTTTTGCCGGCGACGCGGTCACGTTGAACAGCACGGCCGCGAAGGGATATTTTGTGAACAAAAACATCGGCACGAACAAGACCGTTACGGTCTCCGGTCTGGTGCTGGCCGGAACGAACGCGGGTAATTACACGCTGGCTTTGCAAGCAACCACGGCCGCCAGCATCACGGCGCGCGGCCTCACCCTCACCGCAAAGGGCGTGAACAGAATTTACGACGCCACGACCAATGCGACCGTCACGCTCGCGGACAACCGCGTGTCCGGCGATGCGCTGACGGACAGCTACGCGTCCGCCGCGTTCACCAACAAGAATGTGGGCACCGCCATCTTGATCAATGTTTCCAGCCTCGCCATCACGGGGACAGATTCCACCAACTACGCCTTGACGGCGACAAATACGACCGCCACCGCCAACATCACGAAGGCGGCGCTCTCGGTTTCCGGCGTGGCAGCAAACAACAAGATTTACGACGCGACGACGGCGGCCACGCTGAATTTCAGCAACGCCACGCTCGTCACCGTTTTCAGCGGTGACTCCGTGACCTTGAATACGAGCGCGGCAAAAGGCGTGTTCGCCAACAAGACGGTCGGCACCAACAAGACCGTTTCCGTCTCCGGCCTGGCGCTCGGCGGCGCGAACTCCAACAACTACGCTTTAACGCAACCGGTGATGACGGCGAACATCACGCCTCGCGCGCTCGCCATCACCGCGAAGGGCGTGAATAAAATTTACGACGGCACGCGGGCGGCGACCGTGACGCTGGCGGACAACCGCGTGGCCGGCGATGCGCTGACGGACAGCTACACGTCCGCCGACTTCACGAACAAAAATGTTGCCACGAACATTTTGATCAATATTTACGGTCTGGCCAACGCCGGCGCTGATTCCGGTAATTACAATTTGTCCGCGACCAATACCACCGCGACGGCCAACATTACCGCCGCCACCTTGACCGTCACGGCGGATCATCTTTCGCGGCCTTACGGCGTCACGAATCCAATTTTGACGGCGACCCTGGCCGGTTTTGTCGCCGGTGAAAGTTTGACGAACAGCGATGTGACCGGTTCCCCGGCGCTGGCGACGACGGCCAGAACGAACAGCAATGTGGGTGCTTATCCGATCACCGTCGGCAAAGGTTCGTTGGTCGCCACGGATTATGTTTTCAAGTTCGTCAGCGGCACGTTGACGGTCACGCCGGCGGACACCGCCGCGCTGCTTTCCACGACGTTGAATCCGGCGCGCACGAACCAGAACATCACTTTCGCCGCGCAGATCAAGCCGCTGGCCACGACCGTGCTGCCGGCGACCGGCGTCATCCAGTTCAAGTGCAATGGCACGAACAAGCTGGGCAACGCCGTTTCCGTGGCCAGCGGCGCGGCCAATCTGACGGTGCTGGCCGCCAACCTGGGCCAGAGCAACGCGGTCATCACGGCGGAATACTCCGACCCGGCGGGGAATTTCAATCCCAGCACGAACAGCCTGACGCAGAACATCCTCGTCGTCGTCACGCCGCCACCGCCGAGCAAATTGTCGCTCGCGCCGGCCCTGGCCGACGGCGTGGTCGCCGCGCAGCTTGCCGGTGTTTCCGGCCAGTCTTACGTCATCGAGACCTCGGCGGATTTGATCCACTGGTCGCCGTTGTCCACGAACGTTGCGGACACCAACGGCATCGTGTCGCTCATTGATTCCAACGCCGTGGCCTTCCCCAGCCGCTTCTATCGCGCGTATTCACCGTAGGCTTGCAGGGCCGATGGCCTATGATGGCAGCAAGTTGACAGGTAAACCGGAATAATTAGCTTGATTATTTTCATTGACCGCCCCAAGGCCGGCGGGCATAAATGAGCACCGCCTAAACCTGCTCGTATTTTCTTCGATTTCGAACGGTGCTCAGGTCGGTTTTGGGAAATCGCGTGAGATATGGCAAGCCCATCGGATTGTTTTCGGGCGGAATTCTGGCCATCGCCGTTGCTGGCGGTTGCGACCAGAAGCCGACCAGACAGATGGAGCTTGCCCATGTAACGTCCGCGCCTGCGCCGCTGACAAACAAAGTTTTCCCCGGCAACACGACCAGTCCGGCGGCCATTTCCGACTTGGAGCCGCTGTTCAATATCCGCTCCTTGAACGACCGCCCGACGGAATCCACCAATCACACGGTGCGGGTCCAGGGAAAAGTTTTGGACGAGCAGTCCGGGGAATTTATCGTCATTAATGATGGCACGGGAACCATTCTGGCGGAAACCCATCAGGCCGCCCTGCCTCCGGTGAACGAATTGGCGGATTTGTCCGGTCAGCCGTTTTCCGACGGTTATGCCGTCAGCCTGAAGAATGCCACGGCCCGGCTGGTGACCCATCGCAATGGGACGAACCAGGACAACGCCATGTCCTTGCTTCCACCGGCCAGCCTGCCCCAACTGACAAAAGTCTGGATGGTGCGCGATTTGCCGGCGGAAAAAGCGGCCTGGCATTATCCGGTGCGGCTGCGGGCCGTCGTGACCGTCAACGCTCATTACAAGGATTATTTTTTTGCCCAAGACGACTCGGCCGGCATCACCGTGCGGGTGCCGGAAATTTCCGCCGGCCTGAATCCCGGCGACTTGGTGGACATCAGTGGCGTGAGCGATCCCGGCGGATATTCGCCCATCGTGCTGGCTTCCAACGTGACCGTGATCGGCTCGGCTCCATTGCCGGAGGCGCGAGCGGAAACCTTGTTTCAACTGGCCACCGGCCAGGATGGCAGCCAATGGATTGAAGTGCGCGGAGTGATCCGTTCCGCAACTTACAATCCCACCAACGGGATGGCGCAGCTCAACCTGAAAGACTTGAGCGGGGCAATCAACGTGAACGTCCGCGCCGACCATGAACCGCTGGAGTTGCTGGACGCCATCGTCCGCATCCGGGGAGCCTGCGGCTCCAAGGCCAACGAAAAACGGGAATTTGTGGCGTCCGAACTCTGGGCCTCTTCGCTGGCCGAGGTGCAGATTGAGGAACCGGGCCTGACGGATCCGTTGAGCCAGCCGGCGCAACCCATCGCCAGCCTCAACCAGTTTCATCCCCGGCAGACGTTGCAGCACCGGTTGAATGTCGCCGGCGTGGTGACGCTGGTGGACGAGGAATTCTTTTTCATTCAGGACCCGGATTCGGGCGTGCGGGTGCAGGTGGCGACCGAGGGCAAGGTCAAACCCGGCGATTATGTGATTGCCGCCGGTTATCCCAGCTTGGGGGAATATGGCAATCTCCTGCAAAATGCCGTCTTCAAGGTGATAGGCCACCGGCCTGTTCCGGCCCCGCTTCCCCTCTCAACAAAAAACCCTCTCGACCCGCAATTGCACGACCGCTGGGTTCAAGTCCAGGCGCGTTTTTTGCATTACAGCAAAATTGGATCGGTGGATGTGCTGACCCTGCAGTTGGGTAACCGGATTTTTGACGCCCGATTTATCGCACCGGTCTCGATGCGGATGAAAACCCTTCAACCCGGCAGCCTGCTTCAAGTGAACGGCATTTACCGGCAACTGACCGATGCGGCGCGGGTGCCCAAATCACTCCAACTGGCCGTGCCGGTGGAGGAGGATGTCCGCATTCTTGAAGAACCAAGCTGGTGGACGGTTTCGCACGCCACCACGGTGATCGGCTTGATGGGTGCCGCCATCGGAACGGCCATTCTCTGGGTGCTGCTGTTGCGCCGGAAAGTGCAGGAACAGACCGCCAGCCTGAAACAAAGCGAGCAGCAATTCCGCTCGCTGGTCGAACAGTCGCTGGTGGGCATCTACATCCTTCAGGACAACCATATTGTTTATGCCAATCCCTGTCTGGCGGATATTTTCGGCTATGCTCCGGAAGAAATCCTGGCGCCCAGCCATTGGGACGATTTGGTTTTCTGGGAAGACCGGGCCAAGGTGCGGGAACAGATCCGCCGGCGGATCGCGAATGAAACGGATTCCACCCATTACCATTTTCGCGGCCGGCGCAAGGACGGTTCCGTGATTCAGATCGAGGCGCTCGGCTGCCGCACGGAATTCAAGGGCCGGCCCGCCGTGCTGGGCATGCTGCTGGACATCACCGAACGCAAGCTCGCCCAGGACAAAATTGCGGAACAGGCGCGGATGCTCGATCTCGCCAGCGACGCCATCGTGGTGTGCGACCTCGAAGGCCGGATTCAATACTGGAACCAGAACGCCCAGCGTATTTACGGCTGGACCGCTCCACAGGCCCTCGGCGCACCGGCCTTTGAAAAAATGTGCATCCCGCCGGACGATTTCCAGCAGGCCCGGAAAACCTTGCTGCTCGACCACCAGTGGCACGGCGAATTCATCCATCGTGACCCGCATGGCGGCGAACTCATCGTGGCCGCGCGCTGGACGCTGGTGCTGGATTCACAAGGAAAACCCGGTTCGATCCTCACCATCAACACCGATATCTCCCAGCAGAAAAAACTGGAGGCGCAGTTTCTCCGCACCCAGCGGCTGGACAGCATCGGTGTGCTCGCCGGCGGCATCGCGCATGACCTCAACAACGTCCTCGCGCCCATCCTGATGTCTGGCCAGTTGCTGGAGATGGACCCGGACATCCCGCTGCGCCGGAAAATGATTGCCACCATCCTGGCCAGCACCCACCGCGCCGCCAGCCTCGTCAAACAAATCCTGACGTTCGCTCGTGGCTCGGGCGGAGTCCGCCACGCCGTGTCGCCGAACCGGGTGCTGGAGGAAGTGCGGAAAATCCTGCATGAAACGCTGCCCAAGTCCATCAACCTCCAGATCACCAAGGCCACGGAACTGCGGATGATCACCGCCGATGCCACCCAGTTGAATCAGGTGCTGATGAACCTCTGCCTCAACGCCTGCGACGCCATGGAACAAGGCGGCGAACTGGCCGTGACCGTGACCGACGTCGAGCTGCCGCCGCACGACCACGCGCTCGGCCCGGGCGCCAAACCCGGCGCGTATGTGGTTTTTAGCGTCACCGACACCGGCATCGGCATGGCGCCGGATATTCGCGAACGCATCTTCGACCCGTTCTTCACCACCAAGCCCATCGGCAAGGGCACCGGGCTGGGACTCTCCACCGCCTTGGGCATCGTCAAAAGCCACGGCGGTTTCATCCAGGTTCAAAGCCAGCCGGGCCGCGGTTCCTGTTTCAAGGTGCATTTGCCGGTTCAATCCGACCACCCGCCGGACACGGAAAAAGCGCCGCCGGAAACGCGCCTCATTCATGGAAAAAACGAACTCATCCTGGTGGTGGACGACGAAGCGCCGCTCCGCACCATCGCCAAGCAAATGCTGACCATGTTCGGTTATCGCGTCCTCACCGCCAACAACGGACAGGAAGCCGTCGCCCTTTACCAGCAGCACCAAGACGAGATTGCACTCGTATTCACCGACATGATGATGCCGGTCATGAACGGCGCGGCGAGCATTGAGGCGCTGTTCCGGATCAACCCCCGGATAAAGATCGTCGCCGTCAGCGGTCTGGAACTGGAAAACCAGGTCAGTCCGTCCAGCCGTCCAGCCGTCCGGGCCTTCATCGCCAAACCCTACACCGCTGAAAAACTGCTGAACGTCATCCGCGAGGTGCTCAAGGAAAAAACGTCGGAAACCCCGGCCGCCGCTTGACCCGTCGGCGGGTGGTTGCGGGTTGCTGGCAATCCGTTCCGCGCGCTTGCGACAATTTTGGACAAGCGCAAGTTTCTTTGCTAGGCTGCGCGGGATTTTATGAGCTTGGAAAATAAAGCACCTGACGCGCCCGCCGCGCCGTCCGATTTCATCCGCGACATCGTCGCCGCGCACGTCGCGGAGAGCAAATATTCGCGCATCCACACACGGTTTCCGCCGGAGCCGAACGGTT
>PLYV01000294.1 GCA_003151855.1 Limisphaerales bacterium
TTTGGTGGTGCCACGACAGCCAAACTGGCAAACAAACCACACTCAAAACGAAGTCCAAAGACGCCGCAATCCGTTTGCTGGACTCCATGAATCAACCCTAATCCTTGATGGCAAAGGCAGGCTTCCGCAGTAACTCGCTGAAAAGCTTAAAGGCGTAAAGCTCATTGATCCGGCCAAAACGACTATTTCACTCATCGGACGGCTGGAGCCGGAGATTTTAGTCAGCACCCTGGCTGAAACGCTCGCCGGCAAAACCCAAGACCCCTTTTGGATCAATGCCCCCAGCGCACTCCTGCGCGCCGCCGCCGTATTGGCGAAAGCCGGGGGTGATGCTTCTTGGACCTTGTCACACATTTCTCGGATGATTGTGGATGACCAATTCCGGGGGACATTTATCAAAGGGTTGCCGGAGTCAGTTGAAACCCAACCCGCCACCCGCGAAGCCCTCATCTATTTTGCAATTGACGTGGCTCCCCTGATTGTTCCGCACATAGACGCTATTGAAAACATCTCCCACCGCCGGACAGCCTTGACGCGCGGAACGGTCAGACTGTCGGGAAAGGGCTTTTAGGTTTCCACGGCAAAAAAACGTGTTGCCGGGCGCGCAATTTGTTTTCCCCGATGAACACTTTGGGTTATGTTCGGTCAAATTGTGCTTACGCGACACATCATGCATCGAATGAAAAATTTTTCCGTGGTCTTGCTGGTTCCGACGATTGCGCTGGCCATCTGGGCAGGCTGCGAAACGAGCAAATCCGACGTGCCCACACTGCCGGCACTGCCGGCCACGAGCCTGAAGCCCGGCCCGAACGACCCGCGCATCGCGCACGTCGCCGCGCGGCTGCTGGAGGAATACCATTACCTGCAACGCCCGCTGGACGCCGATCTGTCGAAGAAGTTTTTCGACGGCTACATTGATTCGCTCGACCCGCGCCACGAGAATTTTCTCCAGAGCGACCTGGCGGGGTTTGAAATCTACCGGACGAACCTCGACAAGCTGACGCTCGAAGGTGGCAAGGCGGATTTGACGCCGGCGTTCGCGGTTTATGACTGTTACTCCAAGCGCATCCAGCAGCATGACGCCTACGTCGCGGACTTGCTGGAGCATGAGAAATTCAAGTTCACGGCGGACGAGAAAATCATGCTCGACCGCCGGCATGAGGCGTTCCCCAAGGATTTGGACGAGGCCAAGACGCTCTGGCGGCAGCGGCTGCGCTATGAATATTTGCAGGAAAAATTGTCGCGCGAAATCATTGAGACGAACGGCAACTTCCAGGTGCGCCTGCCGGCGGACGCGGCCAAGGACATTCCCGCCACGCTGGAACGGCATTACCGCTGGAACCTGCACATGACGACGAACTGGGACAGCGACGGGGTGTTGCAGGCCTATCTCAACGGCCTCGCGCACGCCTACGATCCGCACACGGATTATTTCAGCGCGCCGCACGCGCAGGATTTTTCCATCGGCATGAACCTCTCGCTGTTCGGCATCGGCGCGCAGTTGTCGGAGGACGACGGCTATTGCACCATCCGCTCGCTGGTGCCCGGCGGCCCGGCGACGAAAAGCAAATCGCTGAATGAAAAGGACCGCATCATCGCCGTGGCGCAGAGCAACGCCGCGCCGGTGGACGTGGTGGACATGGAATTGGAAAAAGTCGTCCAGCAAATCCGCGGCCCGAAAGGCACGGAAGTCCGCCTGACCATCAGTCCCGCCGCCGACCGTGGTGCCCGCAAAGTCGTCAAGCTCGTCCGCGACGAAATCAAGCTGGAGGATTCCGAGGCGAAGGCGAAGCTGATTGAATTGCCCGGCGGCAAGCGCATTGGCGTGATTGACCTGCCGTCATTTTACGCGACGGTCAACCTCGGCGGCGACAACACCACGCCGAAGTCAACCTCCGTGGACGTGGCGAAACTGGTGAAGCGGCTGAAGCAGGAAAAAGTTTCCGGCATCATCCTTGACCTGCGCACGAATCCCGGCGGCTCGCTGGAGGAGGCGATCAAGTTCACCGGCCTGTTCATCAAGGACGGCCCGGTGGTGCTGGCCCGCGACCCCGATGGCCGGGTGCAGGTGGATTCCGACCCCGACCCGGCGCAGCTTTACGACGGCCCGCTGGCGGTGATGATCAACCGCTTCAGCGCGTCGGCGGCGGAGATCGCCGCGGCGGCGTTGCAGGATTATGGCCGCGCGCTCGTGGTCGGCGACATTTCCACGCATGGCAAGGGCACGGTGCAAAGTTTGAACCCGCTCAAGCCGTTCGTCTGGTCGGCCGACAAAAACGCGACGAACGATCCTGGAAATTTAAAAATCACGATCCGCAAATTCTACCGCGTCAGCGGCGCGTCCACGCAGCTCAAGGGCGTGGAGCCGGACATCGTTTTACCGGACGTGCTGAATTATTCCACGCAGGTCGGCGAAACCTCGCTCGACAATCCGCTGCCGTGGGACACCATCCAGCCGGCGAGCTATGAAAAATTAAACCTCGTCCAGCCATATCTCGCCGCGCTCAAGACGCGCTCCGACGCGCGCATTGCGACGAATCAGGATTTTCTCTATGTCCAGCAGGACATCGCGCAGTTCCAAAAGTTGCAGGCGGACAAGAGCGCGAGCATCAACGAACACGACGCGTTGAAGGAGCGCGAGCGCCTTTTCCTCCAGAAAAAAACGCAGGATGCCGAACGCACCGCCCGCCCGACGGACGGCGTGAAGGTTTATGAAATCACGGTGAAAAATTCCGAGTTGCCGGGCTTGAAGGAAGTTGCGGCCAGTTCCGAAACCGCAGGTGACGCGGACGCCACCCCGGACGTCAACGCGCTCGCCCACAAATCCGCCGCCGACAAAAAATCACCGCCGCCGTTTGACCCGATGCTGGACGAGACGGAACGCATTTTGCAGGACTACATTTCGCTGCTCGGCAAAAACAGTCCGCTGATGGTCAACCAGTGAGATTCATGAAAAACATTTTTCTCCTCGCCGTCACGTTTGCCTTGGCCGGGCAGGCGCTGGCCGATGTGAATTATGATCTGGCCACGAAACAGGCGCGGCGCGCGGCGGACCAGAACAATGCCGAGCAAAACCGAATCGGCCGGGAAGCCGGCGGCGGGCAGTCGCAATCACCGTCGTCGCCGTCCGCGCCGCCGATGGATCCGGTGCTGGCGGCCACGCTGCAAAACATTGCCGATCTCAAGGCCGATCTGGACGCGCTCAGCCAGGCGGCGGACGCGACCGCCGGCGCCGCGCAGCGCGTGTCGCTGTTGAATCATCTTTCATCCGCCGCTGCGACCGGCAAGAAGGCCACGACAGCCTCGATAAAAAAACTGGCGGATCAGCTCATCGCCACCATGAGCGGAAGAAAAAACCTGGCCGCGCAAAACACCAAGCTGGCGCGCAGCCTGCACGCGCTCTTTAACGGCGCGCATCTTTCCGCAACGCAGCAGGAGACGCTGCTCGCCGGCGTGAAAAAAGTTCTCACCGAGGCCGGCGTGCCGGCGGAAGACACGGACCATCTGGTCGCCAGCCTCAAACAGGTCGTCACCGAAACGCAGTAGCCATGCGCGCCGTCAAATGCCCGACGTGCAAAAAATCCGGCGACTGGTTCGCGGGAAAATACGGGCCGTTCTGCTCGCACCGCTGCAAGCTGGTTGACCTGGGCAAATGGCTCGGCGGTGAACACGCCATCTCCGAACCGCTCCGCCCGGAGCATTTTGAAAAGTTCGCCGACCTGCCGCCGGGCGAACACTTGGACAAGCCGGAGGAGTGATTTGGCGGATGGTTCTTAATCTTAATCGTAATCCAAATCTTAATCCGCTTTGCCAAGGAGATTACGATTAAGATTAGGATTATGATTAAGACTTGGCCGAAGTTGCGCTGCGGCGGTTTTTGTGCTTTAATTTCGTCCGCCGGGAGGCGGTGGTTTGAATGATTCTCCGCCGGCATTGTCCATACACTGATTGAATTAAATTTATGTGGTTTGATCCGAAATATATTTTGTTCGTGATGCTGCCGGGAATAATCATCGGCATCTGGGCGCAACTGCGGCTGCATTCCGCCTTCGGCAAATACAGTCAGGTGCCGGTGGAATCCGGCCTGACCGGCGCGCAGGCGGCGCGGCGCATCCTTGATGATGCCGGTCTCACCGATGTGCCGGTCGAGGAAGTCGAAGGCAAGTTGACCGACCATTACGACCCGACGAAACGCGCGCTGTTTTTGTCGTCGGACAATTTCCACGGCAACTCCATTGCGGCGGTCGGCGTCGCTGCTCACGAGTCCGGCCACGCGCTGCAACATCAGGCGGCCTATGCAATGCTCAATTTGCGCATGGCGCTGGTGCCGATCACGCAGTTTTCCAGTTCGGCCTACGGAATTATTTTGTTTCTCGGCTGGATCATGCACGGAATGAAATTCGCGTTGCCGATCATCATCGTTCTGTTCTCCGTCATCACCTTGTTCCAGCTCATTACGCTGCCGGTGGAATACGACGCCAGCGCCCGCGCCAAGGAACAATTGTTCCGCCTCGGCCTCGTGCGCGAGAGCGAGCGCGAGGGCGTGGCGAAGGTGTTGAACGCCGCCGCACTCACCTACGTTGCCGCGCTGGTCAGCTCGGTTTTGATGCTGCTCTATTATATTTCCGCCGCGCGCGGCAGCCGGAACTGAAGTTATTTGCTTGCCGCCGGGCGGTGAACGCTTAATTTTTGCCAACTCATGGCGGCCAAGAAAATCCAACGCAAGCCCACGCCGGTGAAACGGAAGAAAAAAAATTCCGCGCCGGCCAAACCCGCTGCCGTCGCGCCGACACCGGCGCCTTACGTCATTCCTGCGGACGCGCCCATCAAGCAGCCCGCCGAGAGCGACACCACGGCGTTTCTCCGCCGGGAAGTCGAGCGGCAGGATGGCGAAAGCGCCATCAAGCTTTATCTCCGCGAGATCGGTCAGGTGAAACTCCTCACGCCGCAGGAGGAAATTGAACTCGCCGCGCGCATCAAGAAGGGCGACANNTCAAGCAGTCCATCAAGCGCGCGCTGGCCAACCAATCCAAGACCATCCGTTTGCCGGTGCATCTCGTGGACAAGATTTCCAAAATGCGGCGCATGGCGATCAAGCTGCAGGAACTTTTTGGCCGCGAACCGACCGATGAGGAACTGGCCGCCGAACTGAGCACCACCGCCGCGCGCGTTTCCATGATGCGCACCGCGTCCATCCGGCCCGCGTCGCTGGACGCGCCGGTGGGTGACGACGATTCCAACACTTATTCCGAGATCGTCGAGGACGACCGCGCCGTGAATCCTTACGACGAGCTGGAGGACAAGACCGTCACCGGGATGTTACAGGACATGGTCAAGCACCTCGACGACCGCGAGGCGACGATTTTGCGCTACCGCTTCGGCCTCGACGGCGGGAATGAAAAAACGCTGGAAGAGGTTGGTGAAAAATTCGGCGTCACGCGCGAACGCGTCCGCCAGATCCAAA
The DNA here is from genome assembly GCA_003151855.1 of Limisphaerales bacterium. Lineage (GTDB taxonomy): Bacteria > Verrucomicrobiota > Verrucomicrobiia > Limisphaerales > UBA11358 > UBA11358. The sequence continues at coordinate 5,465 of PLYV01000294.1, forward strand.
ACCTCGCGCTGCGCAAGCTCCGCAAGATGATCGAGAAACTCGAAAAGACCAAGCCCAAGGAAAGTTGAACCATGCCGTCCTCCGTCACCGCCGCTGAAATCGCCGCCGCCATCCGCAATGTCCCGGACTTTCCCAAGCCGGGCATCCAGTTCAAGGACATCACGCCCGTGCTGGCCGATGCGCGGCTGTTTGCCGGCGCGATCGAATTGCTCACCGCGAAATTTTCTCCCGGCAGCGTGGATGCCGTGGTGGGCATTGACGCGCGCGGTTTTATTTTTGCCGCCGCCGCCGCGACCAAGTTGAAGGCCGGCTTCGTGCCGGTGCGCAAGAAAGGCAAGCTGCCGTTTTCGACCATCGAGCAGGATTACGCGCTGGAATACGGCCACGCCACCGTGGCGATGCACACCGACGCCCTCAAGCCCGGTGCGCGCGTGCTGCTGATTGACGATCTGCTCGCCACCGGCGGCACGTCCGCCGCCGCCGTTGCGCTGGTGCAGAAACTCGGCGGGAAAATTCTCGAAGCCGGCTTCCTCATCGAACTGGATTTTCTCAAAGGTCGCGAGAAGCTGGCCGGCATTCCCGTCCGTTCGCTCATCAAATACTGACGCGCATGGAAAACTCCTTCCGGCGCGCCGCCAACTGACTTCGCCAACATGGATTGGCTGCTGCAAACCGACACCGAGCTGTTTCGTTTCCTGAACGTCAGTTTCGTGAACCCCGTCTTCGACCGGCTCATGCCCGCGTTGAGCGGTTATCACGTCCCTTGGCTGCCCGCCGCCATCGTCGGCGTGCCGGTGCTACTGTGGTTTGGCTCCGTCCGCCTGCGCGTTTGCCTGGCGATGATGGTGCTGGTCGTCGCGCTTGGCGACCCGCTGGTCATCGGCACGGTGAAGGACAGTGTGCTGCGCCCGCGTCCGTTCGTGGTGCTCAAGGACGCGCGGCTGTATGTGCCGCAACTCCGCCGCTTCGACACCCACGGCATCGGCTACGTCACGCCGTTGCCGGACGGCTCGCTGCCGGCGAACGCCAACCGCCACAGTTTTCCCTCCGCGCATTCGGCGAACTGGTTCGCCATCGCCACCGTCGGGTTCTTGTTCTACCGGCGCAGCGCGTTCTGGCTGGTGCCGCTGGCGGCGCTGGTGACGTTCTCGCGCGTCTATAACGGCGTGCATTATCCCGGCGACATCACGGCCGGCGCGATTCTCGGTGCGGGCTACGCCGTGGCGCTGGTAGTGCTGGCGCAGATGTTGTGGAACGTGGCCGGCAAAAGATATTTCCCAAAAGCCTACGCCCGCCTCCCGAATCTGTTGCAACCGGAAACGGTCAAGGCGGAAAGCGGAAAGCGGAAAGCGGAAAAATAAATGGCCGCGTCCGAAATCCTGCTGCCCGTCCGCGATTACGATCTCGCTGCCACGCTCGATTCCGGCCAGGTCTTCCGCTGGCAACGCCACGGCGCGGTTTGGTCGGGCGTCCTCGGCCAACATTTTCTCCAGCTCACGCAGACGGAAGCCGGCCTCCACGCCCGCGCCGCCGCGCCGGTTGCCGACTGGAATTTCCTCCGCGAATTTCTCCAGACCGACGTGGTGCTCGCCGATATCCTGAAAACTTTTCCCGACGACGAACCAATGCGCGCCGCCGTCGCTGCGTGTCACGGACTGCGGCTGCTGCGGCAGGAACCGTGGGAATGTCTGGCGTCGTTCATTCTGTCCTCGACGAAACAGATCGTCCAGATCCGCCAGATCGTCGCGTTGCTCTGCGAACGGTTCGGCGAACCCACCTTGGTTGCAGGCACCGCCTGCTTTCCCACGCCGGCACGAATTGCCGCCGCCACCGAAGCCGAACTGCGCGCGTGCAAAATGGGTTTTCGCGCGCCGAGTCTGCTCAACGCCGCCCGGCAGATTGCGGCGGGCAAACTGGACTTGGAAAAAATCCGCACGCTCGACTACGCCGCCGCCCGCGCGGAACTAATGACGTTGCGCGGCGTCGGCGGGAAGATTGCCGACTGCGTGCTGCTCTTCGGCTACGGTTTTGACACCGCGTTCCCGGTGGACGTGTGGATTGAGCGCGCCTTGCAGGAGCTGTATTTCCCCAAACGCCGCGCCAGCGAGAAACGGCTGAGGCGGCTGGCCGAGAGCCATTTTGGCCCGCACGCCGGCTATGCGCAGCAGTATCTTTTCCATTACATGCGGACGAGATTGAAATAGGATTTACCGCGATGAATATTGATGTGCTGCTTTCACCGCTGGAACTGCCCGCGCTTGCCAATCGCGATTTGCGCAGTGCCGCCTGCGTGGTCTTTGACATTCTCCGTGCGACCACCACTTTTATCACCGCGCTGCATCATGGCGCTGGAAAAATCATTCCGGTCAGTGAAATCTCCGAGGCTATGACGTTGCGGAAAACACATCCAAACTATTTCCTCGCCGGCGAACGTGACGGCGTGCGCATCCGCGCCGCGCTGTCGGGCGGAACGGACTTTGATTTCGGCAATTCACCGCGCGAGTTCACGCCGGAACGTGTGCGCGGGCAAACAATTGTCAGCACCACCACCAACGGCACCCGCGCGTTGCAAGCGTGCGCCGGCGCAAAGCTGGTGCTGGCCGGCTCGTTCCTGAATCTCGGCACCACGGCGGAATATTTACTGGCGCAATCGCCGTCGGAAATCCTGCTGGTCTGCGCCGGCACCGGCAACGACGTGGCCGACGAGGACGTGCTGGCGGCGGGCGCGCTGGCGGAACTGTTGGCGGCTCGCGGGGACGCTCGCCCCACCTTGACCGAGGCGACGGAAGCAGCCTTGAATGACTGGCAGACGGCCAAGCTGGATTTGTTTGCCGCCCTGGGCCGCGCGAAGAATGGCCGGCGGCTGCTGGCGTTGCCGGACTTGCGCGAGGACGTGGCGTTCTGCGCACAGCGGGATGTCTTTCCCCTCGTCGCGGCCCTGTCGCCGGACGGTTCGCTGCGGCGGGTTTAGGCGGCTTTCAACTTCTCCAACGCCGCGCCTTCGCGGTGGGCGACGGTCGCCTCGACTTTCGGCACATACATCTGGGTTTCCGCCGGCAGATAGGTGGCGATGCCTTCGTAACTCGTCGTGTGATGGCGCTTCAATAATTTTTCCACCGTGCCTTCGCCGCAGTTGTAGGCGGCCACCGCCAGCCGCCAGTCGCCGAACTGCGTGTGCAGACGGCGAAGATATTTCGCGGCGGCGTGGGCGGCGCTTTCCGGCTGCTTGCGCTGGTCAAACGGAAAGAGGCTCAAGCCGAGATTCTTCGCGGTCGCCGGCATGAGCTGGAACATTCCCACCGCGCCCGCCGGACTCCGGGCGTGCGCATCGAAACCGGACTCGACTTCCGCAAGCCAGACGAGTTCCGCCGGCACACCTTCGGCGAGGAAAACGGGTTTGAGCGCGGGCACGAATTTCTTCGCCGCCTCCGGCCACGGACGCGGCGAAACTTTCTTGATCCAGATTTCCTGTTCTGCCGCGAACGGGGGATTCACCACGCGCGGTGGCTGGTTGGTGCCCGGCGGCGGCGGTGGCGGCGGGAGATTTCCGAGTTCTTCCGCCGCGTCGAAGTAATCCAGCCGCGCCCGCAGCCACGCGGCGTAGGGCTGCGTCTCCGCGTGCGCGTCGAGCAGGGGCAGCACGGTGTTGGCGGCGTCCTTCAACGGCGCGACGTCCACCACGGAATCGCCGTTGAGGGCGGACTGGAAGTTTTTCAGGAAGTCGGCCACCTTGTCGCGGTCCACGTCCTGCAAGGCCTTGAGGACATTGTCGTCGAGGTTGTCCTGCGCGAACTGGGTCGCGGCGTCCATCACGGCGTCCACGTCAATCTCCGCGCTTTCCGCCGGCACGGCATTGGTCTGCGCGCGCAGCCGGCCGCCGGTGGCAAGGCACACAAGGAACAGGATGAAAACCGCGCGGAACTTCATGCCGCGAAAGTAATCCATCCCGCTGCGGGTGCCAACGTGGAATCGGCTTGCCGCTGGGGCCATGGTCTTTAACCTGTCAGCATGGCTTGGTTCACTGACCGGCATTTGTTTTGCCTCGCCGTGCTGTTTTATGGCAGCGCGACGGTTTATTCCCTGTTCCTGTGGCGCAAAGGTTTTCGCCGCGACGACTGGGTGAATTACTTTTTGCTCGCCGCTGGCGTGGCGCTGCACACCGGCTCCATGTTCAAGCGCGGGCTGACGCTGCATAGCTGCCCGGTGAACAATCTCTACGAGGCAACCACGTTTCTGCTGTGGGCGCTCGGCCTGGCCTCGCTGGTTTACGGGCTGCTGCCAAAGTTTAAATTCATCTGCGCCTTCGCCGCGCCGGTGCTGTTCACCGTCGGCGTGTTCGCGCTGATGCCGTCGCTGGACGTGCACGGACCGAAACCGGAATTCTCCGGCGCGCTGCGCAGCCTGCACGCCGCGACCATCCTGCAAGCCTACGGCGCGTTCGGCCTCGCGGCGGTGGCGGCGATGATGTTCCTCGCGCAGCAGCACGATTTGAAGGTGCACAAGCTCCGCGCGCTGTTGTCGTTTCTGCCTTCGATCCAGCGGCTCGAAGTCATCACCACGCGGCTGGTCATCGTCGGTTTCGTGCTGCTCACGGTCGGGCTGGTGGCGGGCAGCCAGTTGCCGCGCAAGGACGGCGCGAGTTATTTCGCCGACGCCAAGGTCATCTGGTCGGCGCTGCTGTGGCTAGTGTATCTCGAAATCCTCGTGGCGCATAAATTCTTCGGACGCCCGGCGCGGCGCTTCGCTCTCGGCGTCGCCATCGCTTTTGTGTTCCTACTGCTGACGTTCGGCATCACCAACCATTTCTCCGTCCTGCACAATTAAATGAGCGTCGTCGTCATCGGCTTGAGCCATCGCTCCGCGCCCGTGGAACTGCGCGAACGTTTCGCCTTTCCTGAAAGCAACATCCCAGAAGCGTTGAAGCAGCTCCGCGAATCCGGCCTCGTCACCGAGGGCGTCGTGCTGTCCACCTGCAACCGCGTGGAAATCTACGCCGCCACCGCGCTCGCGCCGGACGACCAGTTTTTCGCGCGCGTCAAAAAATTCTTCGTCGAGCATCACGCCTACGACGGCGAACTCGGCGACGAGCTTTACACCTTTGCCGAGCCGCACAGCCTGCACCACCTGTTCAAGGTCGCCGCCGGGCTTGACTCTATGGTCATCGGCGAGACGGAGATTTTCGGCCAACTCAAGAAAGCCTACGACCTCGCGTTCTCGCACAAGTTCACCGGCGCGCGGCTGAACAAGGCGTTCCAGCGAGCCTTCAACGTCGCCAAACACATCCGCACCGAGACAAACATTCAGCGCGGCAGTGTGTCCGTGATGTCCGCCGCGGTGGAACTGGCGGAAAAGATTTTCAGCTCGCTCGCCGAGCACGAAGTCCTGGTCATCGGTGCGGGTGAAACCAGCGAGAAGACCGCGCGCGCCCTGCAATCGCGCGGCGTCCAGAAAATCACCGTCACCAACCGTTCGCCGGAACGCGCGCAGGCCTTGGCCGCCGAACTGGGCGCGGGCGCGAGCACCGTTCCCTTTGAGCAATGGCCGGAAGTGTTTGAGCGCATTGACATCGCCGTGAGCAGCACCGCCGCCACCACGCACATCCTCGACCGCGCGAAGCTGGAACCGCTGATGCGCCGGCGCAAGAACCGTCCGCTGCTGCTGGTGGACATCGCGGTGCCGCGCGACATTGACCCGGCGGTGAGCGAATTGGAAAACGTCTATCTCTACAACGTGGACGACCTGAAAGCCATCGCCGACGAATACCTGAAACTGCGCCACGAGGAACTCGACCGCTGCAACCAGATCATCGCCGAGAAAGTGGCGGCGTTGCTGACGGCGAACCGGTATTCAGCCACAGATTCACACAGATGAAACACAGATTACTTCTGCAGCGCCGGGGTTTGTTTTCTTTCCATCTGTGTCCATCTGTGAAAATCTGTGGCCAATAATTTATGCCTGAAAAGCCGATCATCATCTGCACGCGCGGCAGCGCGCTGGCGCTGGCGCAGTCGAACATGATTGCCGCGCTGTGCCGCGCCGCGTTCCCCGAATTGCAATTCGAGTTGCAGATCATCAAGACCACCGGTGACAAATTGCAGAAGGCTTCGATGGCCAAGACCGACCCCAGCCTGCCGAAAGGATTGTTCACGAAGGAACTCGAAGTGGCGTTGCTCGCCGGCACGGCCGATCTCGCCGTCCACAGCCTGAAAGATTTGCCCACCGACCTGCCGGCCGGCCTGTATCTCGCCGCCACACCGAAGCGCGAAGACGTGCGCGACGTTTTGATCTATCGCGCGGCCGGTTCCGCCCAGCGCGGCTTCAAGGCCCACGCCACGCTGAAAGATTTTCCCCAAGGCGCAACCATCGCCACCAGCAGCACGCGGCGGAAACAGTCTTTGCTCGCCGTCCGCCCGGATTTGAACATCGTGGAGATTCGCGGCAATGTGGCTACGCGGATGCAAAAGGTCGCTGACCATGAAAACGTGGACGCCACCATCCTCGCGCTCGCGGGCCTGACGCGGCTGAATTTCAAGATCAACGCCGACGGCACCATCAGCGGCGATGCCGTGCCGGCGGGAATGCTCGCCACGGTCCTGGCTTTGGACGTGATGCTGCCCTGCGTCGGGCAGGGGGCCATCGGCATCGAGATCCGTTCCGGCGACGCGCGCATCGGGAAGATTGTCGAGCGGCTGAATCATGCCAGCACGTTTCACGCGGTGACGGCGGAGCGCGCGTTTCTGCGCGGCATGGGCGGCGGCTGCCAGAGTCCGGTCGGCGCGCACGCCACCATTGCCGGCGACAAGATTTTGCTCAAGGCGATTTCCTTCCGCGACGAGGTCGTGAAGCGTGGCGAAGCGAAGCGTCCGATTGCCGAAGCGGCATTGCTCGGCGAGCAGATTGCCGACGAATTAAAGTAAGCCCGCGCTGATGGCGGCTTGAAAGCTGGCGAAGATTTATTTCTTCGCCAGCGCTTTTTTGGTGGCGGCCTGAAGGTCGTCGAGCTCCGGCTGCAATTCCGCCTTGGTCTTCTTGTCCATGCGGTCAATGAACAGCAATCCATTCAGGTGATCCGTCTCGTGCTGGACGGCGCGCGCCAGCAGGCCGCCGCAGCGAAAGGCGATGAGCTTGCCCTTGGCATCAAGCGCCTTCACATCCACGGTGCCGGGACGGGAAATCTCCGCGTAAATTTCGGGGAAACTCAAGCAGCCTTCGCCGCCCTTCACGGCGTCGCCGACGAGCGTGACTTCGGGGTTGATGAGCACGAGCGGCATGATGCTCGCCACGTCGGCCGGCTGGCCGTCGAGTTCCAACGTGGAAGGGCGGTCGGTGATTTCGCGCACGTCAATCACCGTGAGCTGCTTCGCCACGCCGACCTGCTGGGCGGCGAGGCCGACGCCGTGATTTTCGTTCATCGTCTCGAACATGTCGGCGATGAGCTTTTTGATTTCCGGCGTGACGCCTTCGATGCGTTCGCCCTTTTTGCGGAGGACGGGATGGCCGTATCTGACAATTTCGAGCACCATGAAATTTTAATCTGCTGAAATGTTGAGGATTTCCAGGATGCGCTGCAAGTCATCGTCGTTGAAGAACGCGATCTCCAGCGCGCCTTTGCCGTGCGCGTATTTCAGATGCACCTTCGTGCCAAACTTCGCACGCAGGTTTTCCTCCAGCCGCGCGACATTGGAATCAATCGGAACAATCGCCTTGGGTTTGGAGTTGTCATTCGTGAGGCGGGCCGGGCGGGCGAGCAGCTTGGCGACGAGCCCCTCGGTCTGCCGCACGTTCAGCGCGTCCTTGATGATGCGCTCGGCGGCAATGATCTGATGCTGGTCGTCCGGCAGGCCGAGAATGACTTTCGCGTGGCCGACCGAGAGCCGGTTTTCGCGCAGATAGCTTTGCACTGGCGCCGGCAATTTGAGCAGGCGCGTGGCATTGGCCACGGCGGCGCGGCTCTTGCCAACCTTCGTCGCGATTTGCTCCTGCGTGAGCTGAAATTGTTCCGCGAGCTGCTGATAACCCAGCGCTTCTTCCAGCGCGTTCAGGTTCTCGCGCTGCAAGTTTTCGATGAGCGCCAGTTCCAGCACCGAGCGGTCGTCCGCCTCGCGCACGATGACCGGCACTTCCGGCAAATTCAAAAGCTGCGACGCGCGCCAGCGGCGTTCGCCGGCGATGAGTTCGTAGAAACCGCCGCGCTCGCGGACAATCAACGGCTGCACGATGCCCTGTTCGCGGATGGAATCGGCCAGTTCCTTGAGTGATTCATGGGAAAAATCCTTGCGCGGCTGCATCGGCGACGGGCGGACACGATTCAGCGGCACGCGGCGCACTCGTTCCCGATCATCGGGGACGGCGGCGGCAGCGGGCAGGGGAGCGGTCGCTGGCGGCAACGGCGGATTTCCGCCGAGCAGCGCGCCCAAACCCCGGCCTAGAGCAGGTTTTGACATCCGCGCAGAGTGTCGCAGGGCGGGGAAATTGTCAACGCGCAGGCGCGTGGCCGACACGGTTTCGTCATCGAAACACAACTTACCGTCACCGCGTTGTTGCCAACCAGACAGGCGGTGAATAAGTAGTTGTTGACAGAAAATCAGGTCGGGGCTAAAACAGATCATGACTCCGCAAAGCCTACATGCAGTGAAATCGTCTCTACAGGCGTTGCCGGTGGCGATGATTGTCTCCCGACAGCTGTTGATCACTTGGAAAGACTCCACCTCCACCGGAGGCGTTACGGTCGAAGAATCCCGGCCCACGCTCACGACGCGTGCGACCAAGATGAGCAGCCTGCTGAAGAGCATTCAAGGATACAATCACTCCGGCTTGAACGAATGATTTGACGGTCCGCCCGGCGATTGTCGCCCTTCCACACTGCGAACTTCAGCAGGCGGTTTTGTTTGCCCTTGCCCCTTTTCAGCCAGTGTCGCAGCGCATCTTCACCCGCTCCGGGCAAGTGGCCAATGATGCAACCCCGTAGAAAATTCGGTTTAGACGATGCTCCTCCGATTGACAGATGACCCTGATGTCAGTCTAAAAACCTGAACATCGGAGGAACCTCAGCACAGATCGGCCTGCCATCAGGACCGGAACAATATACTCCAAAATCCGCCGTCTGCCAAACGTCCGGGACTGACTGTCAGGCGGCTTCATTGCGTCCGCAAATTCACTTTACTGGCGATGAACCTTTGATAAGCTTTGCGACCTTGTTCGCAAGGAAAAACAAACACTTTTTAATTTATGGCCAAACTGTTCATCGAAGATATTGATTTGAAAGGCAAGCGCGCCCTCATCCGCGTGGATTTCAACGTGCCGCAGGACAAAGTCACCGGCGCCATCACCAACACCAAGCGCATCGAAGCCGCGCTCCCGACCATCAAATACGCGCTCGACAAGGGCGCGTCCGTCATCCTGATGAGCCACCTCGGCCGCCCGGACGGGCAGCGCATCGAGAAATTTTCCCTCAAGCCCGTTGCGGACGCCCTCGCGAAGCTGCTCGGCAAGCCCGTGAAGTTCTTGAACGACTGCGTCGGCGCGGAAGTCGAAGCCGCCTGCGCCCAGGCCAAACCCGGCGACGTGATTTTGCTCGAAAACCTCCGCTTCCACATCGAAGAAGAAGGCAAGGCCAAACGCGAGGACGGCACCAAGGTCAAAGCCGAGCCGGAAAAGGTGAAAGCCTTTCGCGCCAGCCTCACGAAACTGGGCGACGTCTATATCAATGACGCCTTCGGCACCGCGCATCGCGACCACAGCTCGATGACCGGCGTGCAACTGCCGCAGCGCGCGTGCGGTTACCTGATGAAGAAGGAACTCGACGCGTTCGGCGCGGTGCTCGACAACCCGAAGCGCCCGTTGCTCGCCATCCTCGGCGGCGCGAAGGTCGCGGACAAGATCCAGCTCATCAGCAACCTGCTCGACAAGGCCGACGAAATCATCATCGGCGGCGGCATGGCCTATACGTTTTTGAAGGTGCGCGACAACATGGAGATCGGTAATTCCATCTTCGATCCCGAAGGCGCGAAGATTGTTCCTGAACTGCTCAAGAAGGCGGCGGACAAGGGCAAGAAGCTGCATCTGCCCGTGGACTGGATCACGGCGGACAAGTTTGCCGCCGATGCCAAGACCGGCAGCGCCACGCTGAAGAGCGGCATTCCCTCCGGCTGGCAAGGCCTCGATGTCGGCCCGGAAACCATCAAGGAATTCAATGCCGTCATCGCCCGCGCCAAGACGATCATCTGGAACGGACCTCCCGGCGTGTTCGAGTTCCCCGCGTTCGAGCAGGCCACCAAGGCCATGGCCGACGCCATCATCGCCGCGACGGCGGCGGGCGCGACGACCGTTGTGGGCGGCGGCGACACCGCCACGGCCGCGAAGAAATACGGCGCGGACAAGAAAGTTTCCCACACCTCGACCGGCGGCGGCGCGAGCCTGGAATTCCTCGAAGGCAAGGTGCTGCCCGGCGTGGCGGCGTTGAGCGAGAAATAAATTTTAACTTCAAACAATTTTCAAATGAACAAAGAACGTAAATTAATCATTGCGGGCAACTGGAAGATGAAC
>PLYV01000127.1 GCA_003151855.1 Limisphaerales bacterium
CGCTGATGGCCGGGCCGAAGATGAAGCCGAGGCCGAACGCCATGCCGATCAGCCCCATCCGTTTCGAGCGGTTCTCCGGCGGCGTGATGTCGGCGATATAGGCCTGCGCGACGGTGATGTTGCCGCCGCACGCGCCGGCGAAGATGCGCGAGACGAGCAGCGCGCCAATAGCGAGCGTGTGGTCGGCAAAACCCGAGCCGATGGCGAACAGCACATACGAGCACGCCGCGCCTGCCGTGCTGATGAGCAATATCGGCCGGCGGCCGTGTTTGTCCGAGAGGCGGCCCCAGATGGGCGAGAAGATGAACTGCATCGCCGAGAACGACGCGATGATGAGGCCGATGAGCCAGCCGCTCGCGCCGTAGTGCCGGCTATACATCGGGACGAGCGGCACGACGATGCCGAAGCCGATGAGGTCAATGAAGACCGTCAGAAAAACTACCAGCATGGAAGGCTTGCGATTCATATTCAAAATTAGCGCGGGGAGTTTAGCCTTGGAAACCGGAGAGTCAAATGCGATAGGCGAAGACGGGGCATTTGGAGCGCGGCGACACGTCGCCGCTTTCCGACTGGGAGACATGTCTCCCAGATCCAAAGCGCGGACATGTCCGCGCACTCCAAAACTAGCCCCGGACAAAACCAAACGGGCGACCCGTGACCGGATCGCCCGCGTGAAGGAGGTGACAAATTAAATCATTTGGCCGGCTCGGTCGGCAGATTCGCCGCTTTCCAGCCGTCAATGCCGGCGGGCATATGTTTGATGTTGGTGTAGCCGAGCGTCTGCGCCGCCTTGGCCGCGCGCAGATACGCGCCGCATTTGGGATTGCCGCAATAGGCCACGATGAGCGCATTTTTATCCGCCGGCAGGCTGGCCGCGAGGTTGCCTTGGATGGCCGCGAAGCTCAACGCGCCCGGCACATGGCCGGTCGCATACGAATCCGGGCTGTTGGCGTCAATGATGACGGCCGTTTTGGCGTCCGCGAGCGCCTTCACGTCGGTGACGCTGACATCGGCGAATTCACCGGCGTAGGCACCGACGGCAAACACGGTGGCCGCGAGGAGTGCGAGATATTTTTTCATGGGGTTGATTATTTTGGTTGATGGTTGGTTTTCCGGTCGTTTGACCGGCGAGCGCTGAAACTGTTCAATCGCAGATAGAAAAACTTTCATTTTTCGTGTCCGGCGGTTTTTCCCTATGAGGCCGTTTGAAAAAGGTGCTTGCGATCTCATCCTCATGCTCATCCTCGATTTCCCCAAAAAGAGGATGACGATGAGGATGAGAATGATTAAGGAGCGATTTCATTTTTCAGACACGCTCTTAGCCGAATCCATGCAGCAGAGATTAAGTTTTATGAGGATTGGCTGGTAAATACGGGTTGGTTTTCTACGGCATTGCAGTTGGGGAACGGGCTCAAAATCTTTTTGTTTGTATTACTCGATATTGGGCTGGAATCATCCGTCTCAGAACATTTCGACCATCAGTGGCGCCAACTACGCCCCCATGACTTCCATGCCGGCTCGGACCAATTACATCAACGACATGAAGGCGCAGATGACCGAGCTAATGGTAGTATCCTGATTTGGATTGCAAATGAACCAACAATTCAAATCAGGACACTATCCAAACCCTGGCTTTTCGGAAAGCCAGCGGTTCTTTGTCGTCTCGGAAAAATCCGTGCCCTTGAGCCACAGTTTTGCAGCATTGGGGTCCGACGCCAGCCATACGACAAAACATGGTTTCACGCACCGATCGCGTTCAGCGGCATCGGCCGTTTTCAGCACGAGGCGCGCACTGGCACCGGGATCATACAGGCGAATGACTTCGATGTAATTTCCGATCGCGCTTTTGCGAAGGGGGCCGGCTGGCAGTTGTTTAATCCAATTTGCCGCAGCTTCGGGCGACACTGACGCAAAGACATTCAAAATCCGCGCGCCGCCGCCGACTGGCAACGGTTCGGGTGGCTTTGGCGAACCACGACAATGCCAACTGCGGATTCTGCGTGGCTCAACTGCGGAGTCCGGGACAAGTAAAGATTGAAGTGTGGCAGTGATTTTGCACTGCCACACCGGTGTTTACGAAACGAGGTTATTTGGTTGAGGGCTTAACTCCCGGCCACTTACTGGAACGACCATTGTAGATTGTAGCTGCTCACATAACCCCACTGTTTCAGCGCGGATCCATTGGCCGTCGCCCCGCCGCCATCCAGATACATGCCGGTGGCCCGGTTCTTGATGTAGTAGTTTCCAGAATCCGACGCCACCGGTTGCCATTGCAAGTTGTAGCTGCTTACATAACTCCACTGTTTCACCGGAGATCCACTGGCCGTTGCCCCGCCGCCGTCCAGATAGAGACCGCTGGTCTGGTTCTTGATGTAGTAATATCCAGAATCCGAGGGCGTCAGTTGCCACTTCAGGTTGGAGCTGTTTACTTTGGTCCATTGTCCCATTAATGCGCCGGCACTAGTGGAACCAGTATTGTCAATTACCAGACCGGAGGTGCGGTTCTGAATGTAATACCAAGGAGCACTGCCATGGGTGGTTATGTTGAGATTATGGTATTGCACATAAGTGTTATACGTTGGGCCGGGCGAGCCAGAATCGCCTTCCATGGCATAATTGCAGATGATCCAAAAGGGCACACCTTGATTGTCAGGAAACGTGCCTTGGTTCTTAATAGAGCCATCAAGGAAGAGTTGGTAGGTGCGGTTGTCGCCGTTGGCCGGCCCCAAGGCCAAACCATAATGATGCCATTGGGTGTCAATGCCGGTCCGGACCACTTTCCAATTATTATCCGTGCCGATGGCGTTTTGCCAGACGGTGCCGTCCCCCTTGAACTCGGCAATGTCAATTTCCGGCGGCCAGTTCCAGGCACTGTCCAGCCAGAACGCCGGCCAACAACCTTTTGTAGCCGTGACGGGCACATTCATGTCCACGTCCACGGTCACATAGCTGTAGCCGCTGTTGGGAACCGTGGTATTGCAATAGGAAACTCCCGATTCGTAAGGATGTCCGCCGGAATTGTAGATGGAATGCAGGGTAAGATAGCCGCCGCTAAACTCACTGTTCCACGATTGATAGTATTCGCTGCCATGATCCTGGTGGCTCCCCCACGGCAATACGCCGGAGGTCCATTCCGACGAGTTGAAGCCGGACACCAACGTCGTGTCAGCCATCGCTGCCAACTGCACAGCCATGACAGCCGCGACGAAGGATGAACACAGCATCCCCCACTTTTTGTTTTTTGTTTTCATTTTTGTTCTTCGGTTGGTTGTTTTTTTGCTTCTCCACATCCACTGTTCACGGAAGCGGAAAATTGAGCCGGAGCAGTGTTTTCACGGTTCTGCCAACAGTTGCTCCGTCAGTCCTTCGGGATTTCTCTCGACTTTCAGGTCGCGCAGCACACCTTTTTTATCCACGATCCAGCAGGCCGGAAGCGTGCGCAGGCCGAATTGCTTTTGGATCATGCCGCCGGCCAGACCATCAAAGTATTGCGGCCATTCCACCTTGGCGTCGGCCAGCAGGGACCTGGCCTTGGCGCAGTCCGTGTCAAAATTCAGCCCGACCACCGCCAAACCTTTGCCTTTGTGTTTCTGATAAAGCTGGTCAACCGCCCAGATGGCCTTGGCGGAAAAACGGCTGCTGGAATCCCAAAACAGGAACACCAAAACTTTTCCGCGTTCCGCTTCCAAGTTCAGCACGGCACCATTGGTCAGGGCCAATTTGAGATCCAAGGGTTTTCCCACCGCCTCTGCACGATGGATCAATCCCCGGCAGGTTGCTTGAAAGTTTGTGTCCGGAGACAGGGTTATCGCTTCGCGGGCAATGACAACGCATTGATTGCTTGGGACATTCTCGGCCAGGTTGAACAAATAGTTCACACCTTCCGGGTGATGGGGGAAATCCAGGGCCAGTTGGCGCGCACGTTGGTGCAACTCAGCACGCATGGCCTCGTCGCTCTCGTATTGGCGTCCGCTCACGGCGCAATGCAGCAACTGTTGCGCGAGTTCAAACTTATTGGTTTCCTCCGGCGTATTCCGGATGCGTTCTGCCGTTGCCTTTTCGAGTTCCGCCACCCGGTTGGTGCTGCCCAGACCAACCGCAGACTGCAGCAGTTTGAAATTCAAATCCCTTGCCTCGGCAGCGTGTCGGTTCGTGGGAAACTGTTGCGCAAAGCCATCCGCCTGATCGGCCAAGGCGGCGCTGCGTGCCGCGAGGCGCCCGTAATAGGCGCGGATTTCGTCCGGCGCATACATCCGACCTGGGAGTTGTGGCAGCCGTTCCGGTGGCGTTTCGCGGGCTTGCTCCAATGTCAGCCATGCCGCATCGCCCGGATTGTCCGAGGCGGTGATGATGGAATCAGTTCCAGCGGCAGACAAAACGCCCGCGCCCAATTCAAAGAGCACCACCAAAACCGAAACGTGGAGAAATCGCCGTAACAATTCAAAAGCAGTGCTCACTGTGCAATTGGTTCTAATTTTTGTAGGACCCAGCCTGGACCGCGCCAGCAAACCCGGCCCGCAAAAGGAGTGTCGCCGCAGGTTTGATGAATTTGTTTATTATGCTCATGTTTTGGTTGGTTGCAGGGTTCGCTTCAAATCTATCTGGCGTCTGCGGATTCAGTTCGTGGGCGGGTTGCCTTGAGGATGCTGCCTGAGTTGTTTCGCCGAAAACAACCCGGTCAGGCTGGGTTTGCGTCTGACGCAAATCCTCGATGTTCGCAAAACAGCCTGCGGTGGCAGATCAAATGGCATGATCGGAAACATGGGTTCACCAAGTAGTGCGACGCCCGCCACAAAAGCTCGCCAAAAAAAATACCAACTGGAAAAAGAAGGCGATTCAGTTCTATAACAAACGTGGAATTGAGGTCCTCAATGGCGGCGCGCAACTCCCCATTTCTGGCGCACGGCGGTCGAGAAACTGCCGGCGGTGCGCCGGGTCGGCCACCTCCAGCGCCGCGTAAAACACCGTCTTTTCCCGTGAGATGGAAACGCTCATGACTCTGTATGTTTAATGCGTCAGTCGTGAACTGTTTTTGCCAAAAATCTGCTCACACCAACATTGCCTGCGGCTTGTGCTGAGAACCCATGTTTGCGACGGTCGGAATTCAATGTTGCGATCTTATGTGCCGCAACAGCCAGGCCTTGGCGTAGGCCCACTGGCGGTCCGCCATGCGTTCGGAAATATTCAAGCTCTCGGCCAGCTCCTGCCGGTTCAGCCCGCCAAAGAATTTCAGCATGACGATGCGGGCGGATTCCGGGTCTTGGGCGGCCAGGCTCTCCAAGGCCTCGTTGATCAGCAATAGCTTGTCGTCCGGGGTTGCCGCCGCCAATTCCAAATCCGCAATGTCAAACCGCGCCAGCCCCCCGCCATGCTTCAACCTGGATTTGCACCGCGCCTTCTCAATCAAAATGCGCCGCATCGCCTCGGCGGCGGCACCAAAAAAATGCGCCCGGTTCTGCCAGGTCCGCTCGCCGTCGGCCACCAGCCGCAACCAAGCTTCATGCACCAAGGCGGTGGGCTGGAGGGTCTGCCCCGACCTTTCATTGGCCATCCGCGCCAGCGCCAACCGCCGCAAATCATCATACACCAGCGGCAGCAGCTTTTCAGAGGCGCCGGCTTCGGTGCGCCCAATAGCTTGCAATACCTGCGTGATTTGATCAGCGTCGGCCAT
>PLYV01000029.1 GCA_003151855.1 Limisphaerales bacterium
CGCATTTCTGCGTCCAGAAGCAGGTGACGGCGGCGGACGTGATCGTGATGCCGCGCTCCTTTTCCTGCTCCATCCAGTCGGTCACGGTGTTGCCGTCATCCACGTCGCCGATCTTGTGGATGAGTCCGGTATAAAACAAAATACGCTCGGTGGTCGTCGTCTTGCCGGCATCAATGTGCGCGGCGATGCCGATGTTGCGGGTGCGTTCAAGGGTGTATTCGCGGGTGGGCGAATTCGGGGATTTGACTTCAGCGCTCATAAAATTTCAAAAAATTCGGTTAAATTCAATCTGGTCTGGGAACAAAAAACGCCCCGGACGATTTCCGTCGGGGCGTTGTTGAAAAACTTTCTACCAACGGAAATGCGCAAAAGCTTTGTTGGCCTGCGCCATCTTGTGAACCTCGTCACGCTTGCGGATGGCGTTGCCCTGGCCCTGAAAGGCTTCCAGGATTTCGGTCGCGAGAGCGGCCTTCATCGGCATGCCTTTCTTGGCGTCGGCAAAATCCACAATCCAGCGGAGCGCGAGCGCGTTCTGGCGGTCGGTCGGGATTTCCAGCGGCACCTGATAGGTGGCACCGCCGACGCGGCGAGCCTTCGTCTCGATGCGCGGCTTGGCGTTGTCCACGGCGCGCTGGAGGATTTCAATCGGGCTGCTCGCCGGATTTTTTTCCGAGATGGTATCGAACGCGCCGTAAACGATGCGTTCCGCGGTGCTCTTCTTGCCGGAGCACATCACGGTGTTGACGAGGCGGGCGACCAGCGTGTTCTGGTATTTGCCGTCTTTGGCGAGGGGCCGTTTTGTAGCTTGACGTCTGCGGGACATGATTATTTATTCCTTAAAATTATTTCGCGGCAGCTTTCGCGGCCTTCGGTTTCTTCACGCCGTATTTGGAGCGGCTCACGCGGCGTTTCTCCACGCCGGCGGCGTCGAGCGTGCCACGCACGATGTGATAGCGCACACCGGGCAAATCCTTCACACGGCCACCGCGCACGAGCACGATGCTATGTTCCTGCAAATTATGTCCTTCATCCGGGATGTAGGCGATGATCTCGTAGCCGTTCGTCAAACGAACCTTGGCCACTTTGCGCATCGCGGAGTTGGGCTTCTTCGGCGTGCGGGTCATCACTTGGATGCACACGCCACGACGAAACGGTGAGTTTTCCAAGGCAGGCGACTTGGATTTATACTTAACTTTATTGCGGCCCTTGCGGACCAATTGATTGATTGTCGGCATTTGCGTTAAAAATCGCGGTAAAAACCACCGTTTCGGTTTTTAGAGAAACGGAGCGCGGAATATAACAAAGCTGTTGACGGTAGCAACACTATTTTCCGATTTTTTGGAATGTCCCGTCCAGCCGGCCAATCCCGCCTTGAATTTTTGCCGGCCAACCGCTAATCAACCACCCATGCGCGCATTTTTTCCAGTCCTCCTGGCTTGGTTATGCGCCGGCCAAATTGCGCTGGCCGACGCCGACTACAAACAGGTGAAAATTGCGAACGGAACCAACTTTATCCGCGTGCGTCTGCCGCTCACTGACGTGACTGGCAAGGTGCGCGTGAAGGAGAAAACGGCGGACGGCTTTGGCATTTCCGTGGCGCCGAGCAAAACCGTTCTGGGCGCGCCGCACTATCTCGAATGGCAAATCGGCTACGATACGCCGGATGCCAACGACCCCACCGTCGTGCCGCAAATCAAATTCACGCGCAAGGGCGAGACGAAATACGGCCACGAACTTTCCAAAATCATTTTCGAGGGCGTGCGGCGGGGGGTGCTAACAACGAATGATTTGATCCGCGAAATTAATTTGCTGAAGAAAATTCCGGCGGCGGAATTTGAAGAAAGCCGCGCCGTGCAGATTGAAGTTTCCACCAACGCCGCCACGGACGGTTTCCAAAGTGCCGTGCAGCGACTGCCGCAATTCACCAAAACCACGCCGCACGGCTGGGTGCAAATCCAACTCAAGCAGAAACAGCGCGCCGTCGGCTATCAGGCGATGATCTATGTCTGCCTGCCGCTGAACGAAGTGCTGACGCCGGACGGCACGCCGCGCAAAGCCGGGAACGCCAAGCCGAAAGAAACGGTTTTCTATGATTTCAACCGCGCGAACGCCGCGTTTCTGCTGGACATCATCCACGCCTTTGGCATCGCCTCGCAGCAGCACAACGAGGACATCCGCAAGATTCTTGGAAAGATTTTGGAGGCGGCGCGCTAATTTTTCTTCCGCCGCCAGCCGGCGATGAACATGCCGTTGCCATCCAAATCTTGCGGCCAGACAGCAAGCGACGACGCACCGGAAACCGTTCGTTCGTTAAATTTTATTTCGGGGAAAACCAACGGCTCGAAATCTGGGTGAGCCGCGCTGAAGGCATCCACCACTTCCGTCGTCTCGGCGCGCGTCAAGGTGCAGACGGAGAAAATCAATTTGCCGCCCGGCTTCACGCTCGGCACGACGTTCGCCAAAAGTTTTTTCTGAATCTCTGACAATTCACGCACGTCGTTCGGCTCCGTCGTCCAGCGCGCCTGCGGATTGCGCTGCCATGTTCCGATGCCGCTGCACGGGGCATCCATGAGCACGCCGTCAAACTTGGTTTTCGTCGGCAGTTTCGCGCCACCGTCCCAGTGAGCCGAGCGATAGTTGAAAACCTTCGCCCGGCCGGCGCGGCGTTTGAGCTTTGTCAATCGCCATTCCGCGCGGTCGCTGGCCCAGAGCATTCCCTTGTTCTGCATCAAATCAGAAAGGTGCAAAGTTTTTCCGCCCTCGCCCGCGCAGGTGTCCCACCACGTCTCGCCCGGCTGCGGTGCGCAGAGCATTCCGACAACCTGTGACGCGATGTCCTGGATCTCAAATTCGCCTGCGTGAAATTCCGGCGTCTTGAACAAATCCTCCTCGCCACGATACAAAATCGCCTCCGGCAGCAACGGACTCACGTCCGCCGCGAACAGCGTCCGCGCCAGCGCGTCCGCCGTGCCGCGTTTGGCGCGCAGCCATAATTTCGGTTCGCGCTGCAAGGAGAGCAGCCATTCATCGGTCACGTCCATTTCCGCCGCCGTCCACGCGGGCACGGCTTTCTCGCGCAGTTCAGCCAGCGGCACAGTGCTGTTGTCCGTCTGAAAACGCTGGTTCAAACGGATGGCGAAACGCATCTTGTTTTCCACGCCGCGTTCCTCGCGCAGCCAGACGTGCCAGCGGTAATAAAGAAAAACGGTCTTGGCGACTTCCGTGGCGTCGAAGGGGGCGAGGTCTTTGATCTGCTTGAGCACCTCGCGCAAGGCCGCGTCCGCCGGTTTATCCTGGCCGGTTTTGCGGATCACCTCCGCCGCGATGGATTGAACATCATGAATCATGTTCCGCAGCATACGCGATTGAAGCATGGCAGCACAACGCAGACATCAAGATGCGCTGGAAAATAAAAATGCCGGACTTCAATGAAGAAGCCCGGCATTTGAAACTATTTTGAATCACGCCTTTGCCACCAACTGGCGCAACACATACGGTAAAATGCCGCCGTGCTGGTAGTAGTCAATTTCGATGGGCGTATCAATGCGGCAGCGGACGGCGACATTTTCCACGGAGCCGTCCTTGCGGGTGATCTTGAGCGTGAGGTCCTGCTGCGGCTTGATGTTCGCGTCGAGGCCAACGATGTCGTAGGTTTCGGTGCCGTCGAGCTTCAGACTGTGCGCGGTGGTGCCTTCCTTGAATTGCAGCGGCAGCACGCCCATGCCGACGAGNNGCGACGAGCCGGTGCCGTATTCCTGACCGGCGATGATGACCAGCGGCGTTTTCTCCGCCTGATATTTCATCGAGGCGTCGTAGATGCTGACCTGTTCGCCGGACGGCTGCAATTTGGTCACGCCGCCTTCCACGCCGGGCACCATGAGGTTTTTGATGCGCACGTTGGCGAATGTGCCGCGCGTCATCACGCGGTCGTTGCCGCGCCGCGAGCCGTAGCTGTTAAAATCTTCCACGGCGACGCCGTTCT
>PLYV01000261.1 GCA_003151855.1 Limisphaerales bacterium
CCAGGTCCACCACCCGGGCCTCGCCCTGGGTGGCCGTAAGGTCGGCGATGGCCTCGACATAATCCTGCGCGGTCTCCAGCGCCCGGTCATGGCGTGACCGGCGGAAGATTTCAGCCTGCTGCGCCGGCGAATATCCGGCGGCGGCACGCACAGGGGCGGATGGTTTCTTGGTGGCACGCGACATGGCTCCGGCAAGTGAATCCCACCGCCGTTTTGTCGTCCAGCCTTTAATTTGTAACCCAGGCTACATTCTTGTTGACGCGCCGGGCTTTGATTTGTATCTTTGGCTACACTTTTTTGATGATGATACAAAACAAACCAAGCCCGGCGGCCATTACCAGCCTGCTGGTGGCGCTGGCGGCTCTGGGCGTGGCGGCGCAGGAAACCAATTCCATTCCGCCGGACACGGGCGGCTGCAATCTTTTCAACCCCGTGCCGGAAAATTTGATGCGGGAATTGAATTCCGACCGCCCGGACAAAACCGAATCACCGTTCACCGTGGACGCCGGCCATTATCAGTTGGAAATGGATTTTGCCAATTACGCGGACAACCGGTCGGGCGACTCGACGACGAAGGCTTGGAACGTCGCACCGTTCAACCTGCGCATCGGACTCCTGAATCAAGTGGAGGCGAACCTGATTTTTGACAGCTATCTGCAAGTCCGCACGGACGACCACGTCGCCAGAACTTCGACCACCCAATCCGGCGTTGGCGATTTCACCACGCGGTTGAAGATTAATCTCTGGGGCGATGACGGCGGCCAGACCGCGTTTGCACTTTTGCCGTTCGTCAAATTTCCGACGAGCACGGACAATCTGGGCAATAACGCGGTCGAGGGCGGCATCGTTTTTCCGCTGGCGGTGAAATTGCCGCACGACTTCGATCTCGGATTGGAAACGGCGTTCGGCTGTCTGCGTGATGCCAACGACAATAATTGTCACGCGGATTTCATCAACTCCATCACGCTCGATCACGCCATCATCGGAAAGTTAAGCGGCTATCTGGAATTTTTCAGTGACATCAGCACGGAAAGTCACGCCGGCTGGGTTGGAACCGTGGACACCGGACTGGAATTTTTTGTTACGGAAAACATCCAGCTTGATTGCGGCTGCAATTTCGGCGTCACGCGCGCGGCGGACAACTTCAATCCGTTCGCCGGAATCACGGTGAGGTTTTAACTCGACCAGAATATTTTTCGCCGGACAAAGATGAATCACCCCGAATCCAATCATAAACCGAACAGCCCGTCCGGCTGGCGCAAGCCGGCGGGACAGGCCTCGTTGACGGAGGTTCACCGCAGCATTGTCGTGCCAGTGACGGCTTCTTTTTGGCGAAAGCTGTTTGCGTTCTCCGGACCTGGTTTCCTCATCGCCGTCGGCTACATGGATCCGGGCAACTGGGCGACCGACCTCGCGGGCGGCGCGCAGTTCGGCTACACGCTGCTGTCGGTCGTCATGATTTCCAATCTCATGGCAATCCTGCTCCAGCATTTGAGCATCAAACTCGGGATCGCCACCGGACGCGATCTGGCGCAGGCCTGCCGCGACCATTACTCCACGCCGACGGTCTGGTTTCTCTGGATTCTCTGCGAAATCGCCATCGCCGCGTGCGACCTGGCCGAAGTGGTCGGCTCGGCCATCGCGCTGCAATTGCTCTTCGGCATTCCGCTGGTCTGGGGTTGTGTGATCACGGCGCTGGACGTGATTGCGGTGCTGTTTTTGCAGACAAAAGGTTTCCGTTACATCGAGGCGCTGGTCATCACGCTCATCACCACCATCGCCGCCTGTTTCGCGGCGGAACTGTTTTTTTCCAAACCCCACGTTGGCCCCATGCTGCTTGGATTTATCCCCAGCCCGGAGATTTTGAAAAATCAAAACATGCTTTACGTCGCCATCGGCATCATCGGCGCGACGGTCATGCCGCATAATCTTTACCTGCACTCGTCCATCGTGCAGACGCGCAAGTTCGAGCAGAACCCCGAAGGCAAACGCGAGGCCATCAAGTTCGCGACGATTGACTCGACGGTGGCGCTCATGTTCGCGCTGCTGGTGAATGGCGCGATCCTTGCGCTCGCGGCAGCGGCGTTTCACTGGTCAGGGCATCAGGACGTCGCGGAAATTCAGGACGCCTACAAATTGTTAAGTCCGCTGCTCGGCATAGGCGGGGCGAGCATTTTATTCGCCGTGGCGCTGCTGGCTTCGGGACAAAATTCCACGCTCACCGGCACGCTCGCCGGCCAGGTCGTCATGGAAGGTTTCGTGAACATCCGGCTGCGCCCGTGGCTGCGCCGGCTCCTCACGCGGCTCATCGCCATCGTGCCGGCAATTTGCGTCATCGGATTTTTCGGCGAAAGCAAAACTACCGAACTGCTCATCGCCAGCCAGGTCGTGCTTTCAATGCAACTTGGCTTCGCCGTCTGGCCGCTGATGCGGTTCACCGGTGAAAAAGCCAAGATGGGCACGTTTGCAAATCGCGTGTGGCTCAAAATTCTCGGCTGGACGACAACCGCCGTCATCATCATCCTGAACCTGAAGCTGCTGTTTGACACCTTCATGCCGGCATCCGCGCTGAAGGCGTTTTACGCGCATCTCGGCCTGCCGCTGCCAACCCAATAGCCAGCCATGTATAAACACATTCTCATCCCGCTGGAAAACAGCGCGACGGACGAGGCCATCTTGGATCACGTCAAGCCGCTGGTGAAACTGACCGGGGCGAAACTGCTGCTGCTGCACGTCGCCGACGGCTGGGTCGCGCGCAATTTCAACACGCTCAAGCTCGCCGAGTCCGAGGAGATGAAAACCGACCGCGCGTATTTGGAGAAAGTCGCCGACCAGCTTCGCAGCGAGGAATTTCAGGTTGAAACCGTCCTGGCACTCGGCGACCCACCGGCAGAAATCATCAAGGCCGCCGAAGGTGAGGGTTGTGATTTGATTGCGATGGCCGGCCACGGCCACCGTTTTTTTGGCGACCTTTTTCACGGCAGCACCATCACGCAAGTGCGCCACGAAACGAACATTCCCCTGCTCGTCCTGCGCGCGAAGAAG
Organism: Limisphaerales bacterium; assembly: GCA_003151855.1. Taxonomy (GTDB): domain Bacteria; phylum Verrucomicrobiota; class Verrucomicrobiia; order Limisphaerales; family UBA11358; genus UBA11358. The sequence continues at coordinate 3,046 of PLYV01000261.1, forward strand.
GTTTGAGATTATTTCGTGACCGGGCGACTCACGTTTTTCAGCCGTTCGCGAACCATGTCGGCCCGGAGCAGATCGCGCTCCTCGGCGGTGAGTTTGTCGGAAATCTGCTTCTGCAAATGCGCCGGCTGCGTGACCAGCAGCAATTCGTCCACCAGCGCGCGCGGCGTGCCGGGAAACAGGTTCAGGTCAATCCCCAGCCGCAAAAGCGACAGCAGATTCATCGTCTCCTTCGAGGAAATGCTGTGCGCATTGGCCAGAATTCCGTAGGCGCGGCCGATGTGGTTGAACACCGTCTTCGGCTTTTTCTCCATCAAAGACTGCCGCGCATTTTCCTCGTGCTCAATGATCTGGCCGAGCACCTTTTCCAGCCGCTCGACGATGACCGTCTCGCTTTCGCCAAGCGTCATCTGGTTGGAAACCTGAAACACATTTCCCAGCGCCTCCGTGCCTTCGCCGTAAAGCCCGCGCACGGCGAGACCGAGTTTGTTCACGGACTGGATGATCGGATTGATCTGCTCCGCCAGCACCAATCCCGGCAGATGCAGCATCGCACTCACGCGGATGCCGGTGCCGAGATTCGTCGGGCACGCGGTCAGGTAGCCGAGTTCGTTGTCGAAAGCGTAATTTAATTTCTTCTCCAGCGCCGAATCCAGCTTGTCAATGGCGTTCCACGCCTCGCGGATCTGGAAGCCGGGACGCAGTGCCTGCATCCGCAGATGATCCTCCTCGTTGATCATCACGCAGAACGATTCCTCGCGGTTCAGCACGATGCCGCTGCCGACATTTTTCGCGGCGTGCTCGCGGCTGATGAGATGCCGCTCAACGAGAATCTGCTTGTCCAGCGCGGTCAGATTGTCCATCGCCTCAGCGAAGGAATCCGCCATTTCCGGCAACGCGCTGATCGCCGGCAAAATCGTCTCCAGAATTTTCACGCGCTCCGGCTTCTTCGCCCAACCGGGAAAGGATGCGTCGCGCAGATTTCGCGCCAACCGGACGCGGCTGGACATCACGATGCGGTCGTTCGGCCCGTGCTGCTGCGCGGCGGCGAGCGGGGAAATCAGAAATTGATGCAGGTCTTTCATGTTATCTCGTCATAATCCTAATCGTAATCTTAATCCCGAAACCGATTATGATTAAGATTATGAAGGTTTCATTGGCCTATCGCGCCTTCGCCGGGGCCGGGCCGGTCAGCGCCTTGATTTCATCGCGCAACTGGGCGGCCTGTTCGTAATCTTCAGCGTCAACCGCCTTCGTCAGTTTTTTCTGGAGCAATTTAAGCCGGTCGCCGGTCTCGCGCGATTTGCGCAACGCCTCCGGCGCCTTGCCGGTGTGCCGCACGCCCTTGTGCATTGTCTTGAGCAGGCCGGACAAGCCTTCCGCGAACGTCTGGTAACATTCCGGGCAGCCGAGCCGGCCGGACTTCTTAAAGTCCGCCTGCGAAAATCCGCAGCGCGGGCATTTGATCTCCGCCGCGCCCGCCGTCGGGTCAAGCTCCTGCGACGCACCGAGGCCGAGCATCAAGTCCGCCATCGCGAAGCTCGTCGGGTCGTTGATGCCCTTGGCCTTCGCGCAATCCTCGCACAAATCCAGCTTCTGCATCTTTTCGCCCACGATCTGGGTCAGATGCANNTTCTTTGCACACGCAGCATTGCATATCACTTATAAATCGGCTCGCCAGAGACTTTCGTCAAGGCGTGGTATTCCTCAATCAATTTCAGCGACAGCGCGCCGGGCTTGCCGTTGCCGATGACGCGGCCGTCAATCTTGATCACCGGCATGATCTCCGCGCCGGTGCCGGTCAGGAAACATTCGTCCGCGTTGAACAGATCGTAACGCGTCAGGTTCGTCTCTGAAACCTTGATGCCGGATTGCTCGGCCAGTTCCATCACCGTGCCGCGCGTGATGCCGTAAAGCGCGCCCGCATAATTCGGCGGCGTGTGCAACGTGCCGTGCTTGATGATGAACAGATTGTCCGCCGTGCATTCGGAAACAAAACCTTCGGCGTTCAACATCACGGCTTCTTCCACGCCGGCGTTGTTCGCCTCGATTTTCGCGAGAATGTTGTTCAGATAATTCAGCGACTTGATGGCGGGATTCACCGCGCTGTGCAAATTGCGCACAGTCGGCACGGTCACAATATCCATGCCGCGCGCGTAAAGTTCCGCCGGATAAACCTGAATCTTGCCCGCGATGATGATGACGCTTGGCTTCTTGCAACTACGCGGATTCAAGCCGAGCGTGCCCACGCCGCGCGTGACGATCAGACGGATGTAGCAGTCGCGAAATTTATTTGCGCGGATGGTTTCAACCGTGGCTTTCATCATCTGCGCGTGCGTCAAAGGAATTTCCAACAGAATCGCCTTGGCGGAATAATAAAGGCGGTCAATGTGTTCCTTGAGCTTGAACACGCGGCCGTTGTAGGC
>PLYV01000206.1 GCA_003151855.1 Limisphaerales bacterium
ATCAGCACGCCGGAACCGCGCATGCTGGTCATCACGCCGTGGGACGTGGCCGCGCTCCAGCCGATTGAGAAGGCCATCCAGAAGGCGAACATCGGCCTCTCGCCGGTGATCCAGGGCAAACTGTTGCGGCTGTCGTTTCCGGAATTGAGCACGGAGCGCCGCCAGGAATTCGTGAAGCTCATCAAGAAGATGGCCGAGGACGGTCGCGTGTCCGTGCGCCATGTCCGCCGCGACGCGATGGATTTGTTCAAGAAGCACGCGCACGACAGCGGCATCACGGAGGACGGAAAAAAACAGGCGGAAAAAGATTTGCAGAAGCTGACCGACGACTACACCGCCAAGATTGACGCGCACGTCGTCCACAAGGAAAAAGAAATCATGACGGTGTGACGCAGTTTGCGAATTGCGATTTACGAGTGAACGACCGCCCTGCGAACCGGGGCGGTTGTTTTATTTGGGCGCGCCGCCCGGCGAGTTGGTTTCAAAGCGGATGACTGTTTCGTTGGTCTTGGCGTAGCCGAGCTTCTCGCGGGCGAGGCGGCTGACGGTGTCGGGATTGTTGCGCAGCGCGTCAATGTCGGCGCGGAGCTGCTTGGAAATGTTCTCCTGCTTCTGCAGCTCGGCATCGAGCCGGAAAATCTCGCGGCGGAACCGCTCGTTCTTCTGGATTTGTGGCACATAGGACAGGCCGATCAAAATCACGACGGCCACCACCAGCAGCGCGACGACCGCCTGGGTGAGCTTGCTCCAGATGCCTAAATCCACTTTCACGCGCACAGTTTAGCGGCGCGCGGCGGGGAAGGGAAACGGATTTTGCTGACAACCGGCGGACGCGCGATTAGATTCAAGGCGCATGATCAAGGTGTTCTTTCTGATATTCGAGCCGCGCGGAACGTGGGAACGGATTGTCCGCGCCCAACGCGGGTTTGCGTTTGTGCTGTGCCTTTACCTGCTGCCGATGATCCTCGTCTCGTCGGCGGTCGAAGGCTGGGGGCTGGCGCGCTGGGGCAAATGGCAGCCGCACTTCCAGATGTTCCGGGACTTTTCGCTGAACTGCGTCGTGAGTTTCGAGGCGGTCCAGGCGATCCTGCTGCTGGTCATGGTGCTGTTGAGCTCGCTGATCCTGTTGCGGGTCAGCCAGACGTTTCACAACCGTGGCCGGTTCATCGAGGCGTTCACCACGGTGGCCTACGGCGGCAGCCCGCTGCTGCTTGCGCACCTGATGGACGCCGGCCAGACGGTCAACCCGTGGACTTCCTGGACCATCGGCATCCTGCTCACCATCTGGGTGCTTTACCAGGGCATCCCGCACGTGATGCAGCCGGACCCGACGCACGCCTTCGGGCTGTATCTTTCCGCGATCATCGTCATCATCCTGACCTCTGGCATGACGCGGCTGCTCACCGCAATGTTTCTGCTCGGCCAGGTGGATTTTCACCACTCTTGGCTGACGCGCCGGTTTCCCGACTTGTTTCAATGAACTCCCCCGTGGAATCGCAACTGCTCGCCGCGCTGACGCAATTGGACGAAGCCGTGAAGTCTCTCGCCACGGCAAAACCAAAGCCCAGCCTGCTGCCGCTCTTTGCGCGCATTGACGAACTGGCCGCGCAACTTCCGCCCGACGCCGACGCGACGCTGCGGCATTACCTGCAAAAGAAAAGCTACGAGAAGGCGCGGTTTTTCCTGCAAGGCCGCGACGCGGAAAACCAGATGGGCAACTGCCGGCACGTCTGACCTCCGCAATTTTCGCCATGCTTCACGACACCATTGCCGCAATCGCCACGCCGATTGGCGAAGGCGGCCTCGCCGTTATCCGGCTGTCCGGCGCGAACGCCTTTGCCATCGCCGGCAAATGCTTTTCGCCGGCGGGAAAAAGCTCCGTCAAACCGTCGGCCGCGCTGACGCACACAATTCAGTTTGGCAAAATTGTCCGTGACGGAAACGTGATTGACGAAGTGCTGCTCGCCGTCCTGCGCGCGCCGCGCACGTTTACGCGCGAGGATACCGTGGAAATTTCCTGCCACGGCGGCATTCTGCCAGCGAAGCTGGTGCTCGACACGGTGCTCGCCGCCGGCGCGCGGCTGGCCGAGCCGGGCGAATTCACCAAGCGCGCTTTTCTCAACGGCCGCATTGACCTCGCGCAGGCGGAGGCCGTCGCCGACCTGATCCACTCGCGCACGGAACTCGCGCTCGCCGCCGCCAATGAGCAGCTTGCCGGCAAACTCTCGCAGCGCATCAACCAGGTGCGCGACGACCTGATGCTCACGCTCGCGCATGTCGAGGCGCACATTGATTTTCCCGACGAGGACATTGCGCCGGACACGAAGGACAAATTGCTCGAACGGCTCGAAGCCGGCATCGTTTTCATGGATCAACTGCTGCGCACGGCGAATGAGGGGCAGATTCTGCGGCGCGGCATCCGCGCGGCGATTGTGGGCCGTCCGAACGCGGGCAAATCCAGCTTGCTCAACCAGCTGCTCGGCCGCGCCCGCGCGATTGTCTCGCACATCCCCGGCACGACGCGCGACACGATTGAGGAGACGGCGAACATCCGCGGCATCCCGGTCGTGTTCATTGACACCGCCGGCCTGCGCGAGGCGCACGACGAAATTGAACGCGAGGGCATCCGCCGCAGCCGCGAATCGCTGGCGCAGGCGGAATTGATTTTGCACGTCCTCGACGCGAGCGAGCCGCTGACCGCCGCCGATGAAAATTATCTGGCCGAGTTCGCCGGCAAAAAACGGATTCTCGTCCGCAATAAAACCGATTTGCCGGTGAAACTGGAACTGCCGGCGGCGAGCGACGTTCCGATCGTGGACGTTTGCTGCACGGGCGGGCAGGGGATCGAGGCGCTCAAGGACGCGATTCAAAAGCTCGTGTGGGCGGGCGAACTCAAGGCCGAGATGCTGCAGGTGACCATCAATTCGCGGCATCAGGACGCGCTGAACCGCGCCCGTTTTTCCGCGCGCGCCGCGACCGATGCGCTGCGCGCCGACGCCACGCTGGAGCTCGTGGCGATGGATTTGCACATCGCCGCCAAGGCCGTCGGGGAAATCGTGGGCAAGACGACCACGGAAGATTTGCTCGACAAAATCTTCAGCAGCTTCTGCCTGGGAAAATAATTACGCGCCGGTTGAATTTCCATTTTTGACACGCGCGCGCCGGTGTTTATCCTTCCGTCATGCGCATCGTTCCCGTTTCCCTCGGCAGCCGTAGTTACCAGATCAAAGTCGGCGGCGGCCTGCTGCCGCGTCTCGGCGCGGAGTGTGCCGCGCTCAAGCTCGGCCAGCGCTGTGCCGTCATCACGGATGCCAACGTCGGCAAAAAGTTCGCGTCGGCCGCGCTGAAATCGCTTTCGGCTTCCGGTTTTCAGCCCGTGCTTATCACCGTGCCCGCCGGTGAAAAATCCAAGAGCGTTGCCACCGTTGAAAAATGTTACGACCAGTTGGCGAAGCACCGGCTGGAAAGAAAATCGTTCATCGTCGCGCTCGGCGGCGGCGTGGTGGGCGACCTCGCGGGCTTCGTGGCGGCGACGTATCTGCGCGGCANNGCGTGAATTTGAAGGCCGGCAAAAATCTCGTCGGCGCGTTTTACCAGCCGCGCCTTGTGCTGTGCGATCTGGACGCGCTGAAGACCTTGCCGCGCCGCGAATATGTTTCCGGCCTCGGCGAAGTCGTCAAATACGGCATCATCTACGACGCGGTCTTGTTTTCGCAACTGGAACGCAATCTGCCGAAGCTGCTGGCCCGCGACGAAAATTCATTGCGCGATGTCGTCGCGCGCTGCTGCGAGATCAAGGCGGAGGTCGTCGGCCAGGACGAGACGGAGAGCGGCCTGCGCGCCATCCTGAATTTCGGCCACACCATCGGCCACGCGATTGAGAACAGCTCCGGCTACGGCAAGTTCCTGCACGGCGAGGCGATTGCCATCGGGCAGGTCGCGGCGGCGAAGCTGTCGCAAAAAGTCCTTGGCCTGTCTTCCGGCGAGGCGGCGCGGATTGAAAAGCTGTTCAGCCAGTCTGGCCTGCCGGTGAAACTGAAGCTCACGGCGGCGCAGCGTAAAAAGCTGTTCGGCGCGATGCTGCTCGACAAGAAGGTCAGCGGCGGCGAGGTGAAGTTTGTGCTGGCGGAAAAGCTCGGCCGCGTGAAGTTCGGCTGCTGCGTCGCCTCCGAAATGATTGACGCGGTGATTTAAGTTTCAAAGCAGCCGCCGGAACTTGACCAGCGTCAGGTCGTCGGTCAGGTGGATTTGGTTGCTGTATTCCAAAAGTTTTTCCGCAAGCTTTGGCAGGTTCAATTCGTGGTTTTCCGTGAGCATCATCTGCTCGTGCGCCAGCCGGACGAGGCCGGCCTGATCCAGTTGGTTGTCTTCCACGTCAAAAATCTCCGTTGCGCCGTCGGTGAACATCAGCAGCGTGTCGCCCGGCGCGAGCTGTGCATGGAACTCCGTGTATTGCGCGTCCGGCCACATTCCCAGCGCGCTTTGCGACTGGCCGATGCTCTCCGCCTTCAGGTCGCCGCGCAGGATGACCGGCGAGGGATGCCCGGCGCGCACGCAGCGCAGATGACCGCAGGTGGCGTCGTAAAGCACGAACGTCGCCGTCGCGAAAAAACCGGCGTCCTGCACCAGCGCGTGCAGGCGCTGGTTGATGGTGCGCATGAAATACGCCGGCGTGGCCAGCTTGTCGCGATGATCGTCCCAGAGCATCCGCAGTTGCATCGTGTAAAGCGCCGCGGCGATGCCGTGGCCGATGGCATCGGCGACCAGGAAAGCGTAACGGTGCGCGTTCAATTGTTCGATGCGGAAGAAATCGCCGCCGACGATGCTGCGCGGCTGGTAATAGGTCTGGACCTCCAGCCGTTTGTCGCTGGGCAGATGGCTGGCGAGCGACTGTTCCTGGATGGACTTGGCGCGCAGCAGATCGTGCAAATCGTGCCGCAGGTCGCGGAACACCTCGATGCCGCCGATGGTTTCGCCGGCGGCGTTCATCAGCGGGGCGACGGACACCTCCACCGGCATCCGGCGTTGCGACTTGCATTGCGCGAACACCAGCAGCGGTTCCGTGCTGGGCTGGTGGGTGACGATGCTGCGGTGCAGCGGGCAGGTGTCCTGGCCGCAGAGGCAGTTGCCATCCTTGTCCACATGGCAAAGCAGGTTGTCCCGGCAGGTGCGCCCCACGACTTCGGCAGCGGTCCAGCCCGTGATGCGCTCGGCGGCGTGGTTCCAGAAGATGATCTTCCGGTCCAGATCGGTGATGTAAACGCCGTCGGCGAGGGAGTTCAGCAGTTGCGGCTCCGTGAGGCTGCCGTTGAGCGGTTGGGCCGGAAAGGTGCCGTTTGTTTTCATAAGCCGGAAAGCGTTTGGAACTGGCGCAATCTTGCCCCGATTGCCCTGCTTTGCAACCAGAATTTTCCGCCGCCGTCCATTCTAAATACTTCCAATCCGCCGGCTTTCGGGTAGATTTCCCGCCGCGACATGATTCTCGTTTTGGACAACTACGACTCGTTCACCTACAACCTCGTCCAGTATCTCGGCGAACTGGGCGCGGACGTGCAGGTGCGCCGCAACGACGAGATCACCCTCGACCAGATCCGCGCGCTCAAGCCCGAACGCATCCTTGTCTCGCCCGGGCCATGCTCGCCGCGCGAAGCCGGCTTGTCCAACGACGTCATCAAGACCTTTGCCGCCGAAGGCATCCCCATCTTCGGCGTGTGCCTCGGCCACCAATGCATCGGGCATACGTTCGGCGCGGAAGTCGTCGTGAATTACCGCATGATGCACGGCAAGGTTTCGCCGATTAAACACAACGGCAAGGATCTGTTTGCCGGCATGCCCAATCCCTTTCTCGCCACCCGCTACCACTCGCTCGTCATCAAGCGCGACACGATTCCCGCCTGCCTCGAGATCACCGCCGAGACCGACGAAGGCGAGATCATGGGCGTGAAGCACAAGACGCTGCCCATCTGGGGCGTGCAGTTCCATCCCGAAAGCATCCTCACCGAGAGCGGACGCACGATTCTCCAAAACTTTTTGAAGCTGAAATAAATTTTGACCATGCAGATTCCCTTGCTCAAATCCAAGATCCACCGCGCCACCGTCACCGGCGGCGACGTGAACTACGAAGGCAGCCTCACCATCTCCGCCGACCTGATGGACAAATGCGGTTTGCAGGAGTATGAAAAAATTCTCTGCGGCAACATGGCCAACGGCGAACGCTGGGAGACCTACGCCATCCGTGGCAAGAAAGGCACCGGCGAAATCATCCTCAACGGCGCCGTCGCGCATCTCGGCAAGAAGGGCGACGTCCTGACCATCATGAACTTCGCCTCCGTCAGCGTGAAGAAGGCGAAGAAGTGGAAGCCCCGCGTCGTCGTCCTCGGCAAAGGCAACAAGATTGTGAATACGCGGGGGATTTAATTTTGCCACGCCGTCCCATTCTGGGAAATAGAAAACGCGCCGGGAACCACTCCGGCGCGTTTTCCACAAACAAACCATTCGGATCAGAACTGCAAACTAAACACTACGTTTTCCTTTTTGTCCTTCGCCTCCAAGACTTGGAGGTCCGCCAGCTTCGTTGATCCGAAGCCGACGGGGTTGAAATTATCACAGGCACATTAACCGCCGGTGAAAGGCGCATTAAAATATTTTTATCTTTGTCGCCCAAAAGTAAACGCGCCGGAAACAAGTTCCGACGCGTCGGTTGGGTGGGTGGTGGGTGGTGGGTAATCAGTATTGAACCGCGTTCCAGTTGACGACGTTCCAGAAGGCTTTCAGGAAGTCGGCGCGCTTGTTCTGATATTTGAGATAGTAGGCGTGTTCCCAGACGTCGCAGCCGATGACCGGCTTGCCTTCGCAGCCGGCGACGGCTTTGCCCATGAGCGGATTGTCCTGGTTCGGCGTGGAGACGATTTCCAGCTTGCCGTTGTTGGAGACGAGCCAGACCCAGCCGCTGCCGAAGCGACCGATGCCGGCGGCCTCGAACTTGGCCTTGAATTCATCGAAGCTGCCGAACGCGGCCTTGATGTCGTCGGCGAGCTTGCCGGTGGGCGCGCCGCCGGCGTTCGGTCCGAGAATCTTCCAGAAGAAAGAATGGTTCCAGTGGCCGCCGCCGTTGTTGCGGACGGGGCCGCGGATGGCGTCGGGGACGACGCTCAAATCTTTGATGATCTGTTCGAGCGACTTGGCTTCGAGCGCGGCGTTGCCGGNNGGTCGTGATGGATCTCCATCGTGAGGGAGTCGAAGTGGGGTTCAAGCGCGGCCTTGTCGTAGGGAAGCGCGGGGAGTTCATGTGCCATAATATTTAATCCTTTATTGTTTTTTCCTAAACGGAAATTGCTGACAAGTTGCGCCAAGGGCGCGGAAAAATCAAGTGCGGAGAAACCCGTAGTAACGTTTGCTGTCTTTGACGGACGCGTTTGTGCTTGGGAACCGCCGGATAGTCTCCCGGTCGGAAAGTGGCTGAGGGTCGCCGCCGTCCCTTGGCGCTTCGGGCAGGCGGCATGGGGTGAACACCCCATATCTTTTTATTTTCTTATTCTTGAAGCGTCGTGGGTTCCTCACGGCCTAGGCCGTGACACAGTCGTGCGTTACTAATCCATTCAGCGCATGAAATGGTTGCCAGTCGGCGACCAACTGTGTCACGGCCTTTTTCCTGTTTGGGCGCGATGCGGGACGGTTGGCCATTTGACTGAGATGTAATTGGTCATGGCTGACATCTTCCGCCAGACGAACAGGCCATTCCACCACCCGCCAGCCAACCTCAACCGTCCGGTCAGGACAATTTACCGCCCGGCTGACTGTTCCAACCGTGCGGCTGGAGGATTTATCCGTGCGGCTGGGTCCATCAACCGTGCGGCTGGATGCTTCAACCGTATGGCTGGCTCATTTGACCATACGGCTGGAGCTTTCAGCCACACCGATAAATCATTCAACCGTGCGGTTGGAGCCTCCAGCCACACCGATAGACCCTTCAGCCATACGGTTGACTCGTCCAACCGTATGGCTGGCACTTCCAGCCGCACCGGTAAATCGTCCAGACACACCAATAAATCATTTATTGGTGCCGGTAAATCGTTCAGCCGTGCCGGCAAATCGTTAAAACACGTCAAAAATGACAAAAACCATGTTTTTTGCCCCCGGACGGTCTCCGGCGGACATCTGGTGGTCAAAAAGAGACAGTTGGCGATGACCGCCATATTTCCGGGGAAAAGCGGCGGAGGGCCGCCGCACTCCAAGACGCTGACGCGCGGAACGAAGGCACCGGAAGGCGCGAAGCGTCTTGGACTGCGCCAGTCCTCTGGCGCTTTGGCCGGGCGGGTGACGGGGATGAAGTCAATTTACGCGCCAAAGCGAGTTGCAACTTTATGCCCCAAACGAATTCCGGGGACTTCAATGAGCCGATATAAAACCCAAGATACAAAGATGGTGCCAAAGGTTGTGGTTCCCAGCAAAACCCAGAAGTGAATGGTTTGGGAAAGATTCGGCAAATATTTCAGAAGCAAATATTGGAATGCCACCAGCACCAAAATATGGCTCAAATAGATGCTGTAAGAAATCCGTCCGATGAATTGCGCCAGCGGATGTTCAAAAAATTGCGCCAAATATTTTCTTGAATGGGATTCGGGATGCTCAAGCAGCAGGCCGAGAAACATAATCCACATGGAAATGGGAATGAGGCGACCGGGTTGCCAAAGAAAAATTGCCACACAGACCGATACGGGGAAAAAGATATCCGAGCAACTTTGGTGGAATTTTTTATAGGCAAAATCACTGCTGTCCGGTTTAGTTTTTGCTGACAGCGATTTCGCTATTGTAAAAACTGGATAAAACCGCTGTTCGGTCATTTTTCGATTTCAATTCTGC
>PLYV01000095.1 GCA_003151855.1 Limisphaerales bacterium
GCGTGATTTGATCAGCGTCGGCCATCGGTGACACGATAACATATCAGCGACAGGTTGTGACCTGTCAAGTTCAAGGTGCCGCTTTGAACTTGCGTGCCCAAAAGTAAATTTGGTTCTTCCAGAAAGTTGGTGTCCGGCAGTCAATGGCTTTGCGTTGCGGTTGTGACGGGGAAAATGCGCGCGGCAAGCCGCCGGAAGCGGACAAGTTGGTCGGCTCCAAGCTCCAGCTTCTTTATTCCGTGCAGGAAGCTGCCAATATGCCCGTCATCAATTAACACACCAGGTATCGGCTGAAAGAACATCTTGCTGAAAAACACCCGCCCAAAACCAGAGTCGTGGGATGCGGATTTGAACGTCACGCGGGCGGCCAATGGCACAAGAAAGGCTTGAATTTTGAGGGCGGCGCAATATGTTACCCATCGTTTTCGGCCACGATAGCTCAGTGGTAGAGCAATAGTTTTGTAAACTATCGGTCGTCGGTTCAATCCCGACTCGTGGCTCCATTTTCATCCCGACAATTTCAGTTTATTCCCAACGCGCTGCCCCGTAAAATTGCGCGTGCTCGAATCGCTTACAAAGCAGCTCACCGCCGCGCAAAACCTGTCCGCCGAACAGATTCATTCCGCCGTCGCACAGTTGACGGATGAAAGAATACCCGCGCCAATAAAGGCAGATTTTCTCATCGCGCTGGCGCAAAAGGGCGAGACGCCGGCGGAGATCGCCGCGTTCGCGTCCGCGTTACGCGAGAAATCCGTGCCGCCGCCGCTCGACACCGAGACGCGCGCCCGCGAAATCCTCGACATCGTCGGCACCGGCGGCGACCGGTTGAGCACGTTCAACATCTCCACCACCGCCGCGATTCTCTGCGCCGCCGCCGGCGTGACCGTCGCCAAGCATGGCAACCGCGCCGTCACGTCGTCCGTCGGCAGCGCGGACGTCATCGAAGCACTCGGCATCAAGGTGAATTTGTCGCCGGCGGATGCGGCGCGGGAATTGCAGGAAAAAAACTTCGCGTTCTTCTTCGCGCCGAATTTTCATCCGGCGTTCAAACACGTCGCCGCCGCGCGAAAACTCTGCGCCGAGCGCGGCCAGCGGACCATCTTCAACATCCTCGGCCCGCTGGTGAATCCCGCGCGGCCATCCGCCTCGCTCGTCGGCGTGCCGCGCCCGGAACTCTGCGAGCCGATGGCGCACGCCCTGCAACTGCTCGGCGGCCGGCGCGGCATGGTCGTGTGCGGCGTGGCGGAAGGAAAACATCTCGACGAACTTTCATCGCTCGGCCCGACGCACCTCGCGGAATTTTACCATGAACGCGGTTTCACCAAGTCCGTTCTGTCGCCGGAAAATTTTCCATTGCAACCAGCGACGCTGGCCGACTTGCACGGCGGCGACAAGCTGGTGAACGCCGAAATCATCCGCCGGATTTTGCGCGGCGACGAACGCGGCCCGAAGCGGGACGCGGTCTTACTCAATGCCGGCGCGGGGTTATTCGTGGCGGGAAAAGCGAAGTCGCTGGCGGAAGGCTGGGAGCTGGCGGGCGAAACGATTGATTCCGGCAAGGCCAGCGCAAAGCTCGCGGAACTGGCGGACTAATCAGTCCGCAGCCTGCCCGGCTTCTTCAGCGGCGTAGTGCAGGCCAAGATTGTGCTGCGCGGTCTTGTTACCCTGACGCGCGGCCTTGATGAACCACTTCACCGCTTCCGCCGCGTTTTTCGGCACGCCGCGTCCGGTCTGGTAGCACAGGCCGAGATTGCATTGCGCGTCGGCCAGCTCCTGGTCGGCGGCGAGCAGATACCATTTCGCGGCCTCGGCAAAATCCTGTTCCACCACCTGGCCCTGTTCGAAGAAAACTCCCAGATTGAATTGCGCCGCCGNNACCATTTCACCGCCTCGGCGTAATTCTGCGGGACGCCTTGGCCGGTCTCGTAAAGCATGCCCAGATTAAATTGCGCCGCCGGGTCGCCTTGTTCCGCCGCTTCGCGCAGCCATTTGGCGGCCTCGCCGAGTTCCTGCGGCACGCCCTGGCCCATCCAATAGCAGACGCCGAGGTAACATTGCGCCACCGGATCGTTTTGCTCCGCCGAACGTTTGAACCACTTCACGGCCTCGTGATAATCCTGTGCCACGCCCTGACCGTTCTGGAAACAGACGCCTAGATAACATTGCGCCTGCGCATCGCCTTCCTGCGCGGCGGCGCGCATGGCTTCAAAGGTATCCCAAGATTTCCGGTTCGTGGACATTTTTGTAAGCCGGTGAAGCATAGCCGCCGTTTTCGTGATGACAAGCGGGGAATTCCGCTGCAAATCCGGCTCGCCGGGAGTCTCGCCCCACCAATTTCACTTCCGCCATGCCGGATTGCCTGCTACAAACTGCGCATGGCAACACCATTGAAAATCGGTTTCCTCGGCGCGGGCAAGATGGCCACCGCGCTCGCCAAAGGCTTCATCAATGCCAAGCTCGTCACGGCGAAACAACTCATCGCCGCCGACCCGTTTGACGCCGCGCGCAAACATTTCACCGCCGAGACCGGCGCAAAAACCGCCGCCGCCAATCTCGACGCAGCCGAGGCGGCGACTGTTTTGATCCTCGCCACCAAGCCGGATCAGGTCGCCGCCGCGCTCGCGGAAATCTCCGGCGCATTCGGCAAGAATCATCTGCTCATCTCCATCGCTGCCGGTGTGACGCTGGCGAAACTCGAAGCCGCGCTGCCCGCCGGTGCGCGCGTCATCCGTGTGATGCCCAACACGCCGGCGCTCGTTGGCGCGGGCGCGTCCGGTTTTGCGCTCGGCAAGAATGCGACTGCCGCTGACGCCGAACTGGCGAAAAAACTTTTGTCCGCCGTTGGTGTGGCGATGCAGGTGAAAGAAGGTTTGCTCGACGCCGTGACCGGCTTGAGCGGCAGCGGCCCGGCGTATGTGTATCAATTCATCGAGGCGTTGAGCGACGGCGGCGTGGCCGCGGGTTTGCCGCGCGACATCGCGACGAAGCTCGCCGCGCAAACGGTTTTGGGCGGCGCGAAGATGGTTTTGGAAACCGGCGTGCATCCCGGTGCGTTGAAAGACCAAGTGACGAGTCCCGGCGGCACGACGATTGAAGGCATTCACGAACTGGAAAAAGGCAAGCTGCGCGCCACCGTGATGAGCGCCGTCCGCGCCGCGACGGAGAAATCAAAATTGCTCGGCCGCGGCTGAACTCGATTGAATTTCTTCGTGTTCGCCGCCCGCAAGTCTGCTAGATTCCCGCGCCCATGAACGAGTGGAACATCCAGTCCCGCGCCCACGTCTGCGAGGCGTGCGGCCAGCCCTTTGCCGACAAACAGCCGTATCACACCGTGCTGTCCGAGGAGGGCAAGGAACTCCGCCGCTCGGACATCTGCGAACCCTGTGCGCAGAAAAACGGCGACATCCGTTCCCGTCCCGGCTTCATCTCGCACTGGCATGGCATCTTTGAAGTGCCGCCGCCCGTCACCGAGGCCATCCACAAGGACACCGCCGAGACGCTGCTCCGCAAGCTCGTCGAGCAGAACGACCCCCAGCACGCGCCCGTCGCCTACATCCTCGCGGTGATGTTGGAACGCAAACGCATCCTTAAGGTCAAGGAACAGATCAAACGCGACGGCAAACGCATCTTCATTTACGAACAGCCGAAGACCGGCGACATCTTCACGATTGCCGACCCGGAACTACATTTGAACCAACTGGAGCAAGTCCAGCATGATGTCGCGCATCTGCTCGAACACGGCTTGAATCCGCCCGCACCGGCGGCGGAAACGACGGCTCCAATCGCCGAAGCAACTCCGGCAGCAGAAAACGAAACTGCGTCGCCGGCCGCCGAAGCCCCGGCCCCGACCAACTGATTTCCCGTGTCCGACCTCGCCGAACTCCAGCAACGCCTCGGCCACACCTTCCGCGACGAGAGCCTGCTGCGCCTCGCGTTCACGCATCCGTCCGTCGCGCATGACGCCAACGCGCCGCTGCCGCACAATCAGCGGCTGGAATTCCTTGGCGACTCCGTGCTCGGCCTCATTTTGTCCCGCGCGCTCTACGAGAAATTTCCCACCGCCGATGAAGGCGCGCTCACCAAGTCACGCGCGAAACTTGTCAACGCCGCCGCGCTCGCCGCGCATGGCCGCACGCTCGGCCTCGGCGCGCATCTGATTTTGAGCCGGGGCGAGGAGAACACCGGCGGACGCGAACGCACCTCGGCGCTGACCGACGCGTTTGAGGCGCTGCTCGGCGCGATCTTCATGGACGGCGGATTCGAGGCCGCGCGCGAATTTGTGCTGCGCGAGTTCGCCGGCGAAATCCGCGAACTGGATCTGCCGGCGGGCATAGACAATCCCAAGGGCGAGTTGCAGGAACTGTTGCAGGCGCAGTCGCCCGTCGCGCCGGAATATGAATTCATCGCCGCCAGCGGGCCGGATCACGACCGCGTGTTTGAATGTGCCGTGAAACACGCCGGCGCGGAACTCGCGCGCGGCACGGGCAAAAGCAAAAAAGCCGCCGAGAGCGCGGCGGCCTTGGCGGCATTGGAAAAATTGCGCGCAGAAAAACCGGCGGCGACCTAGGCCAGCTTGGTGTGACTGCCGTCGCAGAAGGCGCCGTTCTGGGAATGCTTGCAGCCGCACCACGCGACCTTTTTCGCGACGGCGAGATCCACCTTCAGCGGCGCGAAGCCGGAACCTTTGTGCGAGCCGTCGCAGAACGGCTGGCCTTTGGACTTGCCGCAACTGCACCAGTAGAAGCTGCCGGGCTGCATGTCTTGGACGTAGGGGGATTTTTGGGCAATGATCGGTTCGCTCATGCCTATCTCCTACCCCGCTGCGGCATTTTGGCAAACTAAATCCTTCGCCCAGGAACGGTTTTCAGGAATTCCCGGCAGGTTCAGCAGACATCGTTGCCGGGTGTCCGAAGGTGATTTCCAGTTCACAGGAAATCATTTCAAGACATCGGGAAGTCATTCCAAGATGTCCGGAAATCGTTCCGAGACATCTGGAAATCGTTTCAAGATGTCTTGGCGTCGTTCCGAGATGTCTTGGAGTGGTTTCAAGACATCGGGAAGTCGTTGGCAGATGTCTGGAAACCATTTCCCGATGTCTTGACGTCGCTGGAAGATGTCTTGAAGTCATTGGAAGACGTCCTGGAATCGTTGGAAGACATCTTCCAGTCGTTTCCAGAAATGGGGGAACGGCATCCAGACATCATAAAATCGTTAACGGAGATCCAAAAAAGGCTTACTAAGAGCCATAAATTGCCGGAAGAGGGTGAAAACCGTGGTTTTCAATCAAAATGCCTCAAAATCAGTCATTCGGCGGGTTGGCCCGAGTCTGCGAGAAATGGGAGCCGGACACTACTCCAACTCCCATCAAGAGAACGAGCCACACACGATGTCAGTTTGGGCCGGTTTCATCTGACCTTATCTTAGTGCAATGACCGGGAGTCACAATGGGGCGTTCTACGCATGGAGGCAAGGGCTGGCCAAGACATAAGTTGACCTGCCGACGGGCTGCAAAAACAAGTATGGTATTAACGACCGTCCTCACCCCGGCCCTCTTCCTCCGAGGAGAGGGAGAAACGCGCGCCGCATCTTGCGGAATGTCCTGCGACGGGATTGGCCGGATGAACTTCCGACCAACCGAAAGCTGGCTGCGGTTTGTCCTCTCCTTGGGGAGAGGAAACAGGTGAGGGAGGACGGAGACAAATTGGTTAGATGTAGCGGCGCTCTGTGAGCGCCGAGGGCGACGGTCACAGACCGCCGCTACAAAGTTTACCGGACGCAAGGGGTGGCCACACAAAGAACGGAGGCCGGGAGACAGGTTCCGAGGTGGCGAGAAAGATGTCGCTGCTAAAGAGAATCGAAAATTTAGGACGATTCCAACTGACCACCCTGTTTATCTGACTCAATTATTAAATCTTCCCACGGCCATTTTACCGTGGCGAAACGCCGATAAAGAAGCAGTTGCCGGTCAACAATCGTGACTTCTTCATTTGCTGGGCTATATCCGATGACAAGTCCTCTTCCGTCTGCATCGATTTGAAGATCTTCCATTTTTTCCAAAATCGTCTTTAAATTTCCGTATTGGATTCGATTTTCACGCTTTGAGGCTCTCTCGTAAATTTTACGCGCATGCAGACCTTGAACCAATTCTTCATCTGTTGCCTCCATTATCACAGCCATCGAATGCGCATAGATTCCAGTGGCTCTTTGTCGTGATCGAATCCCAGCAGATACGCGTTTTGCAAACTGCTGATATACCGGGTTGAGCTGCTCGGCATAAAACATACTGGCGTTTTCTACCAAGGTTTTATCTGTCACTTTTTGAGTAAATAAGCCCCTTTCTTTGATTTTGGCTTCATCAAGCATAAACAGAGCCAATTGTTGGAGAATGCCAGCGTTTGAGTAAGCTAGGCTGGCCAACTTGGTTTGAACATCATCCAAAAATTGAACTTTGAGCGCTTCTCCACCCTTCGACAGAATTCTCTTCAAGTCGTCTTGTGACCAATCAATTGCGATTTCATGAACCCGGCCAGACAGGTCAGTATTTAGATGAAGTAGCAGATTTGTTTCACACCAAACGCCAATGATGACGACAAAAACACCGTAGTCCCAGAGTGCTTTAAGGTCGAAAGCGAAGTTTCGTCTATCCTCCGTTGACATATAATGGAAGTCCTCAATGACAAGCCGCCTCCCTGACGCCTTGATAAGTTCAGCGACAAATCGAAGGTCGTCGATATCGTGGCCGACGATCTTTTGCTCCAGTGCCGATGTCCTTTCGGTTCCGAGTGACGCATTAACACCCACTTTAGCCAAGAGTGCTGCACCAGCTTCTCCTTTAGCACCCAAGCTTGCCTTGAACACCCCTTGTCGGTTTTCTTTGACTTGGATACTTATGTTGAGTTGCGATAGGGCATCAACATATATTTCCACAAATGGCTTACGCAATCTGCATTGAACTGTAATTGCATTCGACAGGGCTTTTTGTCGCAACCAAGATTTTCCACATTTTGATGGTCCTCGAATTGCAAGATGAGTGGTGCGGCCAAGATACGTTGCAATAGACTCATCGAGATTTCCTCGATCAACGTATGAGTGTTCGCGTAGTTCTGGTGAAATGCCAAATACTTGATCGGCTCGCATAGTGATTCTTTATTTGTTTATTTATTCCCTGCATCTTCCTCGCAACCTTCAGACACCGTTCATTGAAAGTAAATCCAATTCTATTTCTCCCTTTTCAACAAATATTCCGCCAGCGCTTCGAGGGCG
>PLYV01000030.1:0-1619 GCA_003151855.1 Limisphaerales bacterium
GAAATTTACGGCGACCCGCTCGTCCATCCGCAGACCGAGGAATACTGGGGCAACGTCAACACCATCGGCCCGCGCGGCTGCTACGACGAGGCCAAGCGCTTCGCCGAGGCGCTGACAATGGCCTATCATCGCGAACACCAGGTCGCGACGCGCATTGTCCGCATCTTCAACACCTACGGCCCGCGGATGCGCATCAACGACGGCCGCGTCGTCCCGGCGTTTGTCAGCCAGGCGTTAAAAAACAAGCCGGTGACGATTTTCGGCCAGGGCACGCAAACGCGCAGCTTCTGTTACGTTTCGGATTTGATCGAAGGCATTTATCGCCTGATGATGAGCAACTACGATTTGCCCGTGAACATTGGCAATCCGGTGGAAATGACGATGCTGGAATTCGCCCAGCAAATCATCCGCGCGACCAAATCCAAAAGCAAAATCGTTTTCAAGCCGCTGCCGCAGGACGATCCGAAACAGCGCAAGCCCGACATCACCAAGGCGCAAAAACTCCTGAAGTGGGAACCCAAGGTGAAACTGGCCGACGGGCTGAAAGACACGATCCAGTATTTCCGAACGAAGGTTTGAGCCGGAAATTTTTTCCAGTTAATTCCGCCGCGCATCTTGCGCAAACGGTTTGATTCGGCAATCATCGCGAGGCAGAAATGGTTTTCACCGCGCGCCAATTTGAATTCCGCTTTCCACGGCCTGCGCTCATCATGGGCGTCGTCAACGTGACGCCGGACTCCTTTTCCGATGGCGGCAAATTTCTCGACCCCGGCGCGGCGGTGGCGCACGCGCTGGAACTCGCCGCGCAGGGCGCGGAAATCCTCGACCTCGGCGGCGAATCCACCCGCCCCGGCGCGGTGCCGGTCGGCGAGGAGGAGGAATTGCGCCGCGTCCTGCCCATCCTCAAAAAACTCGTGCCGCAGGTCAAGGTGCCGGTCTCCATTGACACCAGCAAGCCCGCCGTCGCCCGCGCCGCGCTCGACGCCGGCGCGAGCATCGTCAACGACATCGCCGCCGCCACGCGCACGGATTTCTCGATGTGGCAGATCGTCGCCGAGCAGCACGCCGGCTACGTCGTCATGCACGCGCAGGGTTCGCCGGCCACGATGCAGGTGCAACCGGTTTACAAGGATGTGGTCCGTGACATCAGCGGATTTTTTTCCGAGCGCCTCGGCCAGTTGCTCAACGAGGCCGGTGTGCCGATGGAACAGGTGGTGATTGATCCCGGCATCGGTTTCGGCAAGACGCTGGAGCATAATTTGACTTTGCTTGCCGGCCTGAAAACCTTTACCAAATGGCGACGCCCGCTGCTCGTCGGCGTCTCGCGGAAATCGTTCATCGGCGAGCTGCTTGGCGCGGAGGTGCAAAACCGCCTGCCCGCCTCGCTCGCGTGTGCCGCGCTGGCCGTGGGCGATGGCGCGCACATCATCCGCACGCATGACGTGGCGGAAACCGTGCAGGCGGTGCGGATGGCGGAGGCGATTTACGCCCGCAAAAACCATGTTGATTGACCTTGAAAATGGCTGGCGGCCCGCCGTGGAGATTTTGATCCTCGCGGTGCTGATCTATTTTGCATTCCGCTTCGTGCGCGGCACGCGCGGCTGGCCGGTGGTCATCGG
>PLYV01000030.1:1671-3038 GCA_003151855.1 Limisphaerales bacterium
TCGAGGTCATCATCCAGACGGTCGAGCGCCTGGCCGACGTGCGCATCGGCGCGCTCATCGCCATCGAGCAGTCCATCCAGTTGCAGGAAGCCGTCGAGTCCGGCATCAAGGTGGATTGCGACGTGACGGAGGAAATGCTGGAGACGATTTTTTTTCCGAACAACGCCGTGCATGACGGCGGCGTCATCATCAAGGGCGACCGGATCGCCTACGCCGCGTGCATTTTCCCGCTGTCGCAGCGCACGGATTTGAACAAGTCGCTCGGCACGCGCCACCGCGCGGCCATCGGCTTGAGCGAAGAGACGGACGCCGTCATCGTGGTCGTGTCCGAGGAGAACGGCATGATTTCCCACGCCTACAAGGGCCAGCTCGTGCGCGGCGTGACGCTGGAGGAATTGCGCGCGTTTCTCACCTCCATCATCCTGCGCCCGGCCCGCACCAATAACATCGTCAAATGGCTGCGGGCGCGCTTCGGTGAACACCACCAGACTGCCGGCCCGGCGGTCATCACCCGCCACGAGGCGCGTCCGCCAACCAAGCCCAAGGACAAATGAATTTTCTCTCCGCATTCCGTGGCTGGCTCGTCGAAGATCTCGGCTGGAAAATCTTTTCGCTGATTCTCGCCGTCGCCATCTGGCTGACCGTCCACAAGATATTGCTGGAATCCGCCGCGCCCGTCGCGAACGGCGGTGGCAGCACGCTCACCTACGGCAATTTGCCCGTGCTCATCGTCGCCACGGCGGCGGATGTGCATCTCTACCGCGTCGTGCCGGAGAGCGTCAAGGTCACCGTCACCGGTTCGCCGGACGCGATCGCCACTTTGCAGGCCAACCAGATCCGCGCCACCGTGGATTTGACCGGCATTGACGCGGCGAAAGATTTGAAGCGCAGCGTGGATGTGGCCGTGCCTTCTGGCATCACGGTCGTCAGCGTCGAACCGGCCAAGGTCGGTGTCATCGTGCCGCCGTCAAAATAATTTTCCATGAGTTCACCCCAGAAAATTTTCGGAACCGACGGCGTGCGCGGCACCGCGAACGTCGAGCCTGTCACCGCCGAGACCGCGCTCAAGCTCGGCCGCGCGGCGGGGCATGTCTTCAAAAATCTCGAGGCGCAGTCGCGCGGGCGCGGTAAGCACAAGATTGTCATCGGCAAGGACACGCGGCTGTCCGGCTACATGCTGGAGAACGCCATTTCCTCCGGCATCCTTTCGATGGGCGTGGACGTGGTGTTCATCGGGCCGTTGCCCACGCCGGGCGTCGCCTACGTCACGCGCAGCTTGCGCGCGGACGCCGGCATCGTCATTACCGCGTCGCACAATCCTTACACCGATAACGGCATCAAGTTTTTCCGCGCCGACGGCTACAAGC
>PLYV01000030.1:3082-9063 GCA_003151855.1 Limisphaerales bacterium
GAACTCGGCGCGGAAGTCATCGTCTTCAACAACCAGCCCGACGGCAAAAACATCAATGAAAACTGCGGCTCCATGCACCCGGAGGCGATGTGCCAAAAAGTCGTCGAATGTGGCGCGCAGATCGGCATCGCGCACGACGGCGACGCCGACCGCGTTTTGCTTTGCGACGAAAAGGGCAACCTGATTGACGGCGACGACATCATGGCCATCGCCGCGCTGGAGATGCTCGCGGAAAATTCCCTGGCCGGAAAAACTTTGGTCAGCACCGTGATGAGCAATGCTGGCCTCGAAGCCGCCATCAAACAGGCCGGCGGCACCATGCTGCGCACCGCCGTGGGCGACAAGAACGTGATTGATGAGATGCTCAAGCACGGCTTCAACTTCGGCGGCGAGCAGAGCGGGCACCTGATTTTCCGCGACCACGCCAGCACCGGCGACGGCCTGGTGGCCGCGCTTCAAATCCTGCGGATCATGCGGACGAAGGCCACGCCGCTGTCCAAACTGGCGAAATGCTGGACGCGTTTTCCACAACTCGTGACCAATGTGAAAGTGCGCGAGAAAAAACCGTTCGCCGAACTCGACGGCGTGAACCTGCTCGTGGCGGCGGCGGAAAAGGAGCTGGCCGCGCAAGGCGGTCGGCTGCTGCTGCGTTACTCCGGCACGGAACCGAAAGTGCGCCTGCTCGTGGAAGGCCGCGACGCGGCGGCGTTGAAAAGCTGGTCAGGAAAAATCTGCGACGCGATCCAGCAGCAGATCGGGGCGTAAAAATTCTACGGCAGCGTCAAAATTTCCGGGCGCAACTGGCCAACATTTTGATTAGGCAGATGTTGGTCAGTTGAGCCGGCCACCATGGTTTCCATCCCGACGTGGCCGTCGGCAAACGTCACGTTCGCCCGCTGTGCATGGCGGAAATGGGCGTTGGGATAATTGTTGGCGCTGACGTAGTTCGTCTGCAGGTCGAGGTAATACCATTCCTTCAAAAGTGTCTGTGTCTGGAGAAAATTATCCACGGACGCGGCATCGGCGAACAGCATGGTCTCGGTGGGGCGCACGAGGCGGCTGGTGTTCGCCGGTGTCGCGGCGGGCGCGGCAAAGACGTAACGGTTGCAGCCGTAGCTAAAAATAGTGTTGGTGCCTTTCGGCAGGAACAGCGGGTCGGCGGTGGTGTTCAGCAGCGGGCACAGCCGCACATCGTTGCCGCGCAGATACGGGTATAGCGCGCCAGACGAAAGGTCGAACGCGCGCTGGCCGTCGCTGACGCCCGGCACGGATTGCAACCAGCCCCACCACCAGGTCTTGCCGGTGGCGTCGGTTTTGAACCAAAGCGGGAAGCTGTTCTCGTGGTTGTCCCCCCAATACAACTGCGTGGCGACAGCGAGCTGGCGGACGTTGCTCACACATTCGGCGCGCTGTGCCTCGGCCTTGGCGCGAGCAAGAGCCGGCAGCAGTATCGCCGCAAGGATCGCGATGATGGCGATGACGACGAGCAGCTCGATCAGCGTGAACCCCGGCGCGCGATGCACGGGGCGCGGGGCGGGCGCGGGCGCGGGCAGGGTTTTTTCGAGGTGAAACCGTTCCACGCAGGCGCGGCAGATGCAGGCGCGGTTCCGGAGATTTTCCGGAACGCGCGCAAGCAGTTCCTCGGGCATCGTGACGTTGAAACACCAGCACGGACCCTTTCCGGCGACGGGCGCGCAGAGCTGGCAGTCGTTCGGCCCACCGCAGAGCGGGCAGAGACTGGGGTTGAAGAAATTCGGTGTGCTGCTCATGGTTGTTCGGCGCGGACGCGGTAAAATGCGCGGCCCGCCGGCGGTGCCGGGTCGGTCAGGTTCAGGTCAAGGCCATTGCCGGGAATGCCGCTGGTCACGGTGGCCCAACTTTGCAAATCAGTCGAACGTTCGAGGGCATAGTTCCAGTTGGTGCAGCTTACGAACTGCGCCTGCCACTGGCCGGCCTGAAAACCGCCGCCGAAGTTTTTTACCAGCGCGGTGACGGTCGGATCCGGTTGCGCGGGCGCGTGCTTGTCGACGAAATAGGGCGAGACCGTGTCGTATTCAAATTCCCCGGCGGCGACAGAGAATCCGATCCAAGAGCCGTTGGTCAACAGCAGGCTGCTCATGCCGTAGTTGAGTGACCACTGGCCATGAACGCCCATTGAATCAGGGCTGTTGGCGTCGTCGGGAGCCCAATGGGGGTTGAGGCCGCGTTCTGGGCAATTCAAAAACCCACCGACATCACCCAGTTCTGTCCAAAGTTCCCAGTTGGGGCCGTTCCAACCGCTCCAATATAAATCGCCGGGATTCAAAGCTGACGCCGCATCCACATAAACGGTGGCGTTGGTCAGCAGGCCGTTGGTAAAATAATTGGTGACACTGCCATCCGTGATGCCGAGGTCACCACCGCCGCCCAAGTGAAAACCGATGCCCTGAACGCTGGCACCATAGCCGGGGTAGAAAACTTCAATCGCGTAAAGGCGGGAATCCGCTGCGATGATGGCGTCGAACATCTGTGCGGCGGTGGTGGTGCCGTTGAACCGATAGCCCCAGACCAGCGATTTGTCGGCTATGGGCGCGGGCACGGTCGAAAAATTGGTTGATTCCGGCGTGCTCCATTCGATAACCAGCGCAGCGCGGTTGGTGCCGGCGCCGATCCAGAACTGGATGTCGTTGAACGAAACGGCGGAGGCTTTGACGGTGGCAAACAGGCTGGCGATGGCCAGCCACGAACTGATTTTTTTCAAGTGCTGATCTTTCATTTTTGCTCCACGAAAATAAATTTTTTGCGGAACGGTTTTGGTTGAGAGACCAGCGCGAGGCCGGGAGATTTTTGAAAATAAAAAACCTCCAGACTTCGCAAACGAGGAATGGAGGAAATTCGACGAGCCGCCCGGAAAACGGTCCGGGCGGACTGGCCTCATCCTTCTCTTTGCGGAGAAGTGCCTCTGACGCGAGGCCGACGAGTGCATTCAAACCGGTATCCTGACTTCGGCATCGAACCTCATTCCGCCTTCCCGACTTGCATCGGTGGCATTGGAAATTGTAGCCGTTACAGTGGCGCAACCGTCCCGGATTTACACCGGGTTCCCAGACATTTGACTGCGATGGGGCGGAAACCTTTCCGCCATGTTTCAAAGAACGGTTCTTTTTTACGCCAAAATAAATTTAATCCAAGACAATTTTTGTCCACGCGGAATACTTGCTTCAAAACGTCAATAAATTCATACTGTCGCCACCAAAAAATATTTATGAGCAAACCTCCCATTCGTGTCGCCATCACCGGCGCTGCCGGCCAAATCGGTTATTCCCTCCTGTTCCGCATCGCCTCCGGCGCGGCGTTCGGCCCCGATCAACCGGTCATCCTCCACCTCATCGAAATCCCCGATGAAAAAGCCATGGCCGCCCTCAACGGCGTCTGCATGGAACTCGACGACTGCGCGTTCCCGCTGCTCAAGGGTCTCGTGCCCACCTCGAACCTCGACGAAGGTTTCAAAGGCGTGAACTGGGCGTTGCTCGTCGGCGCCGTGCCGCGCAAAGCCGGCATGGAGCGCAAAGACCTGCTCGGCATCAACGGCAAGATCTTCACCGGCCAGGGTAACGCCATTGCCAAGAACGCCGCTGCGGATGTCCGCGTGCTGGTCGTCGGCAATCCGTGCAACACCAACTCGCTCATCGCCGCCAACAACGCGCCCGGCGTGCCAGCGAATCGTTTCTTCGCCATGACCGCGCTCGACGAAAACCGCGCCAAATCCCAGCTCGCCCAGAAGGCCAGCGTGGATGTCACCGCCGTCACCAACCTCGCCATCTGGGGCAACCACAGCGCCACGATGTATCCCGATTTCTTCAACACCAAGATCAACGGTCGCCTCGTGCCAGAAGTCATCAGCCATCGCGAATGGCTGGAGAAGGATTTCATCGCCACCGTGCAGCAGCGCGGCGCGGCCATCATCAAAGCGCGCGGTTTAAGCAGTGCGGCGAGCGCGGCAAACGCGGCGTGCAACACCGTCTATAAACTCACGCACCCGACGCCCGCCGGCGACTGGTTCAGCGTGGGCGTGCATTCCGACGGCAGCTACGGCATCGAGAAGGGTTTGATCTTCAGCTATCCGATCCGCAGCAACGGCAAGGATTTTGAAATCGTCCAAGGCGTGCCGCTCAACGATTTCAGCAAGGCCAAGATTGCCGCGACCGAAAATGAACTGAAGGAAGAGAAATCGCTCGTCGCCGATTTGATCAAGAAATAACTTCCGGGTTTTCAAGGCGGCAATCTCGCGCAGCGGGGTTGCCGCCTTTTTGTGAACCACGAAATACACGAACCAACGAACAGGAAAAATTCAGAAACACCTTTTGCTTCGTGTATTTCGTGGTCAAATCATTTTAATGAAATCGCGCCCCAGAATCGGCGAAGTCGGTGAGCTAGCCATTTCCACGGACCTGAGCCACGCCGTGGAATTTCACGGCGACGGCATGCCCGCCGTCGTCTCCACTCCGAACATCATCCAGTTTCTTGAACGCACCGCGCGCCACGCGCTCGCGCCACATCTCGATGCCGACGAACGCACCGTGGGCGTGGAGATTGACATCAAGCACCTCGCGCCAACGCCGGTGGGGCAAACGATTCACTGCCGCGCGCAGGTGATTTCCGCGGACGGACGCCAGTTCACTTTTCAGATTGAAGCCCGCGACGATCACGAAGTCATCGTGCGCGGCCTGCACAAGCGCGCCGTCATCCGCACGGAAAGTTTCACCAAGCGCGTGCAGGAGAAATCAGGGTAAACGCAGCGTTGCCGATGCATGGCTCAATGCATCGGACTGACATCCGGATGTTGTCTTAAGCAAGGTGTTCAGCTTCAGTTGTGCGATTGTCCAAACGAAGTCTGCAGATTCTAGCGGATCATCTTGCCGTTGATTTTAACTTTCCCAAAGTGATTTCCGCTGATAGCGTATTGGAGCAGATGCGGCCCTTTCGGAAACGAGCGCCACTTGCCGTCATTTGACAAGTGTTCCCCGCGTGTCCGGGGAATCGGCTTGTTTATCCCGTAAGGATTGCATGGTTAATATCTACGGGGTGCCATGGAAAAGAAGAAAGTCGCAGACGCTATAAAAGTCCTTTATTTATGCGGTTGGAAGGGTGGCTGAGTGGTTAAAGGCATCTGACTCGAAATTGTAAAACCCACTTTTTGCTATGTTTAGCTTCGGGAAGCAATCGATGATTCGATCAATGTTCACAATGGTTTTATCCATTTCGGCTTTTGCTGCGTTTAGTCGCGATTGGCTGCAAAAATCGAATATAGTATAGAACAGCAGTATAGAACAAAATTGACAAAATATCTGGCCCGGATTCAGGTGCTTTTAGTAAACGGATTTCGTCCCGAAGTCAGTGTGGTCTCACGATTGAGCCGGTTCAAATCTTCGCCCAATGTTCACAATGGTTTTATCCATTTTTGCATTTTTCATCCGCTTGGCGGTAAAGAATATCAAAATTTGAAAGTATAGAACAAAAGTATAGAACGAAAATTTGGAAATGCGCTTTAATCTGCTTACCACGACTGTGATTTTGTTCGGGCGAGTGAATGAGTTGGTGTAAAAACGCACCCGAATTTCAGGCCATCGTGTTAAATTCTAACGCCGTGACTTTGATTCTGGGCAACGGTCTCTCGCCGTGAAATGTCGCGGGCCAGTTTGATGTCAAAAGATTCTACGACAATGTTCATGTCCTGGTGCGGATATTTTTCTTCAAGATGTTCCCTGATTTGCGCTGTCACATCGTCTTTCCAAAGGGTCAAAACCTGCCGCTGGTCACGCGCGAATGTCTGCAACACTTTGCTTGCATCGTGACCGCTGTTCAAAACGTCTTTCATTTCTCCGGACTTCAGCGGCAAACATTCGACCACCGCGAATTCCAAGCCTGACGGCGTATGACGGTGACAGACGGAGGAGATTTTCGTCAAATCAACGGTATGTTGCCATTGCGTGCCGTCATCG